>RDXI01000158.1 GCA_004292795.1 Bacteroidota bacterium
GTACGTTTGGGGTGCAAGCTACCTCGAAACGATTTTTTAAGAAAAAAGCTGTTGCACTCTTGCCTGCCGAAGGCGCGAGGATTATTGCAGTCTTGCCTAATCCGCGTATTTATTTGGTGCAAAATCCTTCTGCCATTGTGCTACAAAAACAAAATTTTATTCTGTATCAAATGCAAATGTTAGGTGGTTATAGTTATTTGCAGAATATACGATAATTTTTTTGTTTTTTGTAAACTTTTACCACAAGAACACAAGGACACAAAAAGTAGGTAAGCATATCTTTGTGTTATGTAGTAATAAAAATTAATTTGCCAAAAAAAGTTTACCACAAGAACAAAAAATAAACTTCGTGTTCTTGTGGTAATTTAATTTTTGATTACAGCATTATCCCGCCTGTAACTTCGATGCGTTGTCCGTTTACCCATTTGCTGTCTTCGGAGCAAAGGAACGCCACTACCCCGCCTATGTCGTCTGCCTGCCCCACACGCCCAAGGGCAGTTTGCGTACCCAAAAAGGCTTTCATTTGGGGATTGTTGCGGATAGCCGCGTTGTTGAAATCGGTTTCAACAGGACCAGGAGCTACCACATTCGCCCTGATGCCTCTGCTACCCAATTCTTTCGCAAGATAGCGCGTAAAGGTTTCTACTGCTGACTTCATCGAGGCATACACCGAATACCCAGGGATACAAAAGCGCGTAGTGCCTGTAGAAATGTTGATTATGCTTCCACCATCATTCAGTGTGTCAAGCATCTTTTGCGTTAAGAAATACACACCTTTGAAGTGTATATTCAAAAACTCATCAAAGTTTTCTTCGGTAACGGTAGAAAAAGGAAGCGTAGCTCCTATGCCTGCATTGTTTATCAAAAAATCTACTTTTCGCCCTGCAAATTGACTTGCAAGGGTTTGTTTTACCTGCTCCACAAAAGGCGTAAGCGAAGCAATTTCACGCAAATTGAGTTGCAACGCCACAGCTTGCCTACCCATTTTTTGAATTTCCGCCACTACTTCGTCTGCTTGTGAAGCATTGGCATTGTAGGTAATGATGACATCATGACCTTTGTGGGCAAGGCTCAACGCCATATCTTTGCCCAAACCTCTGTTTCCGCCTGTTACAAGGGCAATTTTTGTACTTGACATAGAAAATATAAATTTAGAGTGAATATTCATTCCAATATTGAGTGGTAAAAAAACAGTTTTTGCAAACTGTGGGTGCAAATGGGTAGGCAAGGTTCAACACCGCACCGCGTCCCAAGCGCATTGCAAGATAAGTTGTCGTATTTCGGGGGTTATTTCTATGCTATTGGCTATAAAATATTTGATGTTGTTGGCTAATCCGCCTTTGGCAAAATAGGCTAATTGTTGCAAACTGCCCTTTTTTACTATCTCCTCTTGCTGTCCTTGCGCGAAAATCTTAAAAACTTCTCCGAAATACTCTCTGCCTTGTGCTTGTATGGCTTCGTCGAGGTTGGGCAGGAAAGTTAATTGTTCTAACAAAATAGCTTCTTCTGTATAATGCACATAATAATCTATAATTCTGTTCCAAACCAACATCAATTTCATTTTGACCGAGCTATCTCGGTGTTTTTCTATTTCTAACAAGACGTATTGCGCTTGTTTTTCTTTCAGATACAAGAAAAGGGCTTGTATAAGGTTTTCTTTGGTAGGAAAGTAGTTATAAATTGTTCCCATTCCCACGTTTGCCTCTTTTGCTATGGCGGACATAGGGGTAGCGGCAAGCCCTTTTTCATAAAAGAGTTTGATGGTGGCTCTTATGATGTCCTCTTTTTTATTACTACTCATCTTGATTTGATGATGCAAAGTTATAGTGTTAGAATGAACATTCCAAATTTTTAACAAAAATTTTTGTAAAAAAATGCTTTTGCAGGACATTATTTTTAGGCTTATCTTTGCACTTTCAATGCTTTTATATGAACTTTTTATCTCACCTTTGTCTTATTTTTGTGTGTTTGCTCGGAGCTTGCACACCTTTCAGGGAAATACAGCCTGAAGAAATACCTGATACATTTATTGAAACTACTGTCGATAATGAAACTGTAGTCATGTATCAAAACCAACCATACACCAGCAACTTTGGCGGGCATGAGAATTGCAATACGTTACATTTTGGAGGCTCTTATTATCCCAAAGTAGGCAAGTCTTTTATGTTGTACCTTGATGTTACTAAAGAAGGATACATAAAGCGCGTAACGTATGTCGATGCAAAAGATGGAAGCAAAAACTACAATATAGCTGATTTTGATGCGCTTGAAACTTTCCAAATTCGTAATTTTGAGTATGACCAAAGCAAGGGCGAAGTGTATTTTGAGTTTGAAGGCACTTTATTTTATGGAGCTACTCCTACCTCGCCTACCAAATATATAAAAGGTAAAGTGCAATATAAGAACTTACCTTCTATTGCTTGTGGCTTTTTTCCACGTGAGTTTGTTTCGGCTACGCCTTCGCCTTTGTTACGCATCACGTTTGGACAAGCTCGTAGCAATACAGATGGCACGAATGCCAAGTATTTCAATTATACCGACAATGGGTACAGTATGATTATCCACTGCCCACAAAAACTACAAAATATGCCTACAGGTGTATATGCGTATAACACAAATACACCCTTTCGCATTACAGTTCAAAAATATATAGGAACACCCAAATATAGCACGCTTTATTTTCGGGAGTCTGAATGGATAAGTTATGACTGTGAAGGCGAGATGAGCATTTTGCAACAAGTTACAGGCACTTTTTCGCATACAGTAGGCAAGTTTAGCCTCCGCGCCAAAGATGAAAATGGCAATATCGTGCATAACCTGCCACAAGTAGATTTCAAAATAGCCCATTGGTAGGCAAGCCCCTTGTAAGCAACAAAACCGCGTTAATTGTCTTGCAAAACAAGCGATTAGCGCGGTTTTGTGAATTTTGCCCTATCTTTGCAAAAAAACTTGCCTACTGCGCAAGGAGAGAATGTAATAGAAGCTATAGTATATGTTCCTTGACCTTATTCAACAATCTGAAATATGCACTTTGCTTGCAGAAACCGCCCAAAAAATGGGACTCGAAACCTATTTGGTGGGGGGCTTTGTACGCGACCAACTCCTGAAACGACCAAGCAAAGATATTGATGTGGTGTGTGTGGGCAGTGGCATTGCCCTTGCCGAACAAGTGGCGGAAACCATCGCCCAACGCAAAGGCTACAAGCCACAAGTGGCTTTTTTCAAGAATTTTGGTACGGCAAGTTTGGTGTTTGGCGATTGGCAAGTGGAGTTTGTGGGGGCAAGGAAAGAGTCGTATAGCCGAGAGTCGCGTAATCCGATTGTAGAAAATGGCACACTCGAAGACGACCAAAAAAGGCGCGATTTTACTATCAATGCCTTAGCCATTAGCTTGAATAAACACAATTTGGGCGCGTTGCTTGACCCTTTTGAGGGCGTACAGGATTTGAAACGCAAGATTATTCGCACTCCGCTTGAGCCTGATATTACGTTTTCAGATGACCCGTTGCGTATGATGCGGGCTGTGCGTTTTGCTTCACAATTAGGTTTTGATATAGAAGCGGATACTTTTGAGGCTATCAAGCGCAACAAGGAACGCATTAGCATCATTTCGCAGGAAAGGATAACCGATGAACTGAATAAAATTATCCGCTCCAATCCACCTTCGTATGGCTTCAAACTCTTGTTTTATGCTGAATTGCTACACATTATCTTTCCTGAAATGGTGGCATTGCAAGGAACGGAAATGAAGGAAGGCAAGGGACACAAGGACAATTTTTTTCATACCTTGCAAGTATTGGACAATGTGGCGGAAGTGTCGCAAGACCTTTGGCTACGTTGGGCGGCTATCCTGCACGACATAGCCAAACCTGCCACGAAGCGTTTTAGCGAAAAAGTGGGCTGGACTTTTCATGGACATGAAGAAAAAGGCGCGAAAATGACTCCGCAAATTTTTCGCAAATTTCGCTTGCCTATGGGCGAGGAAATGCGTTTTGTGCAAAAGTTGGTGCGCTTGCATTTGCGCCCTATCGCCTTAGTGAAAGAAACCATCACGGACTCGGCTTTGCGCCGTTTGTTGTTTGATGCAGGTGATGACATCGACTCTTTGATGAAACTATGCAAGGCGGACATTACCTCGAAAAACTATGCGAAGGTGCAAAAACACTTGCAAAACTTTGCGAAAGTAGAACAAAAATTGATAGACATAGAAGAACGCGACCAACTGCGCAATTTTCAGCCCGTTATCACAGGCGAGCTTATTATGGAGGTTTTCGGACTCTCGCCTTCGAAGGAAGTAGGCATCATCAAAACAGCAGTTAGAGAGGCTATTTTGGATAATATCCTCAACAACGAACTCGAACCCGCGTATGCCTATATGCTCGCTGAAGCTAAGAAATTAGGGCTTGAGCCTTTGCAGAAATAAATGATTATTCAAATACCAAAAAACCTTACAAGGGCTTGAAGCCCTTGTAAGGGTAAACCCAAAAACCGCTATGCGCTTATTGCCTTTTTTTTTGTTGCTGATAGCCTTTAGTGCTTGCAAACGAACCCCGATAGTAGCCTCGCCTACCGACAAGCCCGTCGAGATTGTGCGAAAAGAAACGAAAGATACTGCCCAGCACGCCCCTGTAGGCAAGCATTTTCGCTACCTCAAAGCGTCTGCCAAAGTACAGTTCAAAGATGCCCAAAACAATGTAAGTTTTAAAGTGAACTTGCGTATGCGCAAAGACAGTGCTATTTTGGTCTTGATTTCGAAAATGGGCTTCAACGGTGTGCGTGCCTTGATAACCCCCGACTCGGTAAAAATCATTGATTATCAAAACAATGAATATACCACTGCCAAGTTTGACACTATCCAAAAAATATTCAATTTCAGGTTAGACTATAGTATGCTTGAGGCGGTTTTGCTTGCCAATATGCCTATTGAAGAGTTTGACTCTTCGAAGGTGATGATAGTCAATAATTTGCGCAAAATAAACCAAGAACGCGATGGCATTGCTATTACCAATTTTTTGAATGATACACAAAAATTGCAAGAACTACATCTGCGCGACATCAAAACAAACAATCTATTGCAACTGTTTTATCAAAATTTCAAAACTTTTGATGGCAATTTGTTTGCAGAAACGAACCGTATTATGATTACGTCTTGGAACAAAAAGAGCCAAAGAATGGAGGAAAGCGACATAGATATGGAATACAATGAAGTGAAATTTATGCATCACCCCATAGAATTTACGTTCAATGTGCCAAGCAAGTTCAAACGCAAGCCATAAAATCTGCCAAAATAGCAGTTTTTTTATGTGGTTTATGTCAAAATTTCCTATCTTTGCACCCAATTTGAAAATGGATTGAAGGTTGCTAAACATTCAACGCCTAACAATTCAACTTCCCAACGCTCAACAACTCAACCATCATAGATGCTTAACATTGTTAATAAAGCCATCACTGCAATTTTTGGCTCAAAACACAAGCGCGACCTCAAAGAACTTTTGCCCTACGTGGCACTCGTTAATACAGAGTGGGAACGCTTAACAGGAATTTCGGATAATGACTTGCGCGAAAAGACTTTTGGCGTGCAACGCATTATCAATCAACGCCTCGAAGGTATTGATAAAAAAATTGAGAACACACGTAGCCAAGCCCAAACCACGTCAGACGTAATGGCAAAGGAAAGGCTGTTTTCTCAAATAGATGGCTTGGAGCGCGAGCGCAACAAGGAACTCGAAGTAGTATTGCTTGAGGTATTGCCACAAGCATTTGCTATCATGAAAGAAACTGCCCGCCGTCTGAAGGAAAACGGAAAACTTGTCGTGAAAACGTCTGAACACGACCTTTTCCTAAAGTCCTTGCCTGCCCGCAATACGAATCATATTCAGGTGGAAGGCGACACTACGACTTGGCTCGGCACGTGGAACGTCATGGGACACGACCTCAAATGGGAAATGGCGCATTATGACGTGCAAATCATTGGTGGCGTGGCTTTGCACAAAGGCAAGGTTTCGGAAATGGCAACAGGCGAGGGTAAAACGCTTGTGGCAACCTTTCCTGCTTTCCTTAATGCGCTTGCAAAACGTGGCGTGCATATCGTAACAGTCAATGACTACCTTGCGAAGCGTGACTCGGAATGGATGGCTCCTGTGTTCGAATTTCATGGCTTGCGTGTGGATTGTATCGACAAACATCAACCGCATACGGAGGCAAGGCGCAATGCGTACATGGCGGACATTACCTACGGCACAAATAACGAATTTGGTTTCGATTATCTGCGCGACAACATGGCAAACGACCTTTCGGAAATGGTGCAACGCAAGCATCACTACGCGATGATAGATGAGGTCGATTCAGTGTTGATTGATGATGCGCGTACTCCTTTGATTATAGCAGGTCCCGTTCCGCGTGGAGATGTGCATGAGTTCGAAATGCTCAAGCCCCGCATCAAACAACTCGTGGAAGCTCAACAAAAATTGGTGTTGGACTTCTTCAATGAAGCCCGCAAACACCTGAAAGAAGGCAACGAAAAAGAAGCGGGTTTGCCCCTTTTCCGCGCACATAGAGGCTTGCCTAAATACAAGCCCCTTATTAAGCTCTTGGGCGAACAAGGCGTAAAAGTAATCATGCAGAAAACAGAAAACATTTATCTGCAAGACAATCAACGCCAAATGCCCGAAGCCGACAAACCGCTTTATTTTACCATTGACGAAAAAAGCAATTCAGTTGATTTGACTGAAAAAGGCATTGACCTTATCACCAAAGGCATGGAAGACCCACATTTCTTCATTATGCCCGATATTGCTGTTTCGCTTGATGCTGTAGAAAAAGATAAAACGCTTACTTCAGAGGAGAAAATAGCCCGCAAGGAAGCTATCATTGAAGAATATACCCTCAAAGCACAACGTATTCACTCCATTCAACAGTTGCTCAAGGCTTATACTTTGTTTGAGAGAGAAACGGATTATATCATTTACGAAGGCGAGGTTAAAATCGTTGATGAGCAAACAGGGCGTATTATGGAAGGCAGACGCTACTCTGACGGTCTGCACCAAGCCCTCGAAGCCAAAGAAAATGTAAGGGTACAAGACGCGACTCAAACCTACGCGACCATTACCTTGCAAAACTATTTCCGTATGTACCACAAACTCGCAGGTATGACAGGTACAGCCGAAACAGAGGCAACGGAATTGATGAATATTTACAACCTTGATGTGGTGGTTATTCCTACCAACAAGCCCATCACACGCAAGGACGAAAATGATTTGGTTTACAAAACTACCCGCGAAAAATACAATGCGGTGATTGACGAAATAGTGCGCTTGCGCGAAGCAGGTCGCCCTATCTTGGTTTTCGGAATTGGTAAGCCGTATGCTTTCTATGCGCAAAATTCCTCATCAGGTTTTGAACGCGAAGTTGCACCAAAAAGAAGCCGAAATCGTAGCCGAAGCAGGCAAGTCTGGCACTGTTACTATAGCCACGAACATGGCAGGTCGCGGTACGGATATTAAGCTCTCGCCTGAATCCAAAGTGGCGGGTGGTTTGGCTATCATAGGCACAGAACGCCACGAATCGAGGCGCGTGGATAGGCAGTTGCGCGGTCGTTCGGGTAGGCAAGGAGACCCTGGCACTACCCAATTCTTCGTGAGTTTGGAAGACCAATTGATGCGTCTGTTTGGTTCAGAGCGCATCTCGAAAATCATGGACAGGTGGGGCTTCAAAGAAGGCGAGGTTATCCAACATTCTATGATTACACGCTCCATAGAAAGAGCGCAGAAAAAAGTAGAAGAAAACAACTTTGGTATTCGTAAACGCTTGCTTGAGTACGACAACGTGATGAACAAGCAACGCGAAAACATCTACAAACGCCGTAAGAATGCCCTTTCAGGCGAGCGTCTGTCGATTGATATTTCTAATTTGTTGGCTGATGCTTCAGAAGATTTGATAAAGAACTCAGCAACGTATGAGTTTTTGGGGATTGAAGCTTTGAAAGTGTTTGGCATTGAGCCTCCTTTTACCAAAGAAGAATTTGCGAAAGGCGACCAAAACGCCCTCGCACTCAAAATATACGAAGTAGCAAGTGCCAAATATGAAGCGCACAACAAGGCGTTTCTCGAACAACACTTGCCTAACCTACAGCGTTTGCATACCGAACAAGGGCATCAAATCCAAGACATCGTGATGCCGTTCACAGATGGGCATAAGTTGTATAACATTGCCATGAACTTGCAAGATGTTATCAATACGCAAGGTGCAACCGTTATCCAAGCCTTCGAAAGAACGCTTACGCTCCTGACCATTGACCACGAATGGAAAGAACACCTCCGCGACATGGACGACCTGAAAGAGTCGGTGCGTACTGCGGTATATGAGCAAAAAGACCCGTTGATGATTTACAAGTTCGAAGCCTTCAATTTGTTTGAGTCTTTGATTGCACGCATCAACCGCAACATTGCCCACGCACTCATGAAACGCGAGATAGCTATGGAGGAAAACCCTGTGCAACAAGCACCTCAAAAGCGCGTGTCGCAACAGCAACGCCCCAAACTCCAAGAACACAAATCGGAAGTAGGAAATATCTTGCCTTCAGAAATGCCCCAAATAGCGTTTGATGAGGAGGAAGAAGAAGGCGAAAAAATGCCCCTGATGCCTATGAAAAGCCAGAAAATCGCGAACCGAAATGATGTGGTGAATGTGCAGTATAGCGATGGGCGCGTGGTTCGAAATGTGAAGTTCAAAAAAATAGAAAACGACCTCAAAACCAACCGTTGTGTGTTGATTGATTAGTTTTTTGTACTATAAAAGTAAAGAGAGACTGTCCGAAAAGTTGGGCAGTCTTTTTTTTGTATTCTGTTGGTGTTTTATTTTTTGTTTTGTATCTTTACAGTGTAGTACAATCTATATCTTTATATGGCAAAAGTAGTTTTCAAAACTTGGAGCGGGTATTGTCCTGTACTATTTCCTGAGAATATTTTTGATAGAGTTCTCGACAACTATCCTGCCCATTTAAGTTGATTCGTTGGATATAAGCGATATTATAGCCTTATACAAAGGGGGCTGCCTATCCTCCTCGTATGATGCTGAAAGTGTTATTTCATGGGTATTTGTCAAATGTGTATTCTTGTCGAAATATAGCTAAAGTATTGGGGGAAAATATTCATTTTATGTTCTTTTCAGGGAATGTTACGTCAGATTTTATACTAAAATAATGCTTACCTTGCGTCCTCATAGCACACCCGCCACCCCCGCACCCTAGAAAGGGTGCGCTACAGTCTTTTGTTATATGCACTTTAAAATTTATTTTAGTATTATTACCCATCTTAGCCTTCATTTAGAGGAAAATGGCGACTAAGGGTTGGAAAAAACTTCTTTTGTATCTTTTCTGCTTCAAAATCCTCTTTCTTAAAAAACTTCCAACAATAGCCTATGAAAGATATGCCCAATAACAAAAAAAAGACTGCCCTTGTTAGATATTTTTTTTTGTGTTTTTTCAATATAAAATATAAATTTTCAAATAAATTGTTCCTTGTAGTCCATTTGTAACTCCATTTAATTTGGATGTAAAACATTTTTTTGCTTACTTTTGTAAAAAAATCTAAACTTATATGAAAAAATACCTGACAAAACATTTTTTGTATGCTTTGCTGTTATTGGTAGGCTTTCCTGCCATAGTATATGCACAAGTACCTACTATTACGACCTTCTCGCCTGTGAGTGGAGTTGTGGGTACGGTTGTTACCATAACGGGTACAAACTTTAATGCAACGCATACCAACAACACTGTATATTTTGGTGGCGCAAAAGCCACAAGCTCTGCGGGCAATGCTACCTCTATCACAGTTACTGTACCTGTGGGGGCTACTTCTGTTGCGCCTATAACAGTAGTGAATAGAATAACAGGGTTGCAGGCAAGTTCTTTGCGTGCTGCAGGCACAAATCCGTTGTTTTTTACAATTACAACTCTTGCGCCACTCGATATCACTGCCACTTCATATACAGTTTCCGATATCAATACTACGCAAAGCGCCCCAGGCTCAGTAGTAACGGCTGATTTCAATGGTGATAGTTGGATGGACTTAGCTGTGGGAATAGGCGATGGGTCATTAGCAGATAATCTGGTAATATTGCTCAATGATGGCACTACAGGGCTTGTCTTTAATGCGGCTATTGTGCGTTCTTCTATCATATCGATTAAAAGTATAGTAGCGGAAGATGTGGATAATGACGGTAGAATAGATATTGTGGTAAATAATACTAACAATGTCATGGTGCATAGAAACACAGATGGCTTGGGTACTTTTTCATTGGCAGGTGTAAGCACCTCTATAGGTACTAATGCTAGTAAGGTTGCTTTGGGAGACTTGAATAATGATGGTTATTTAGATGTTGTCCAAAATAATGGTAGTGGAAATATTGAATACAAGATGGGTGATGGTACAGGGAGTTTTTCTTTAGGTGGTTCTATCACTACAACTGCCTCCGAGTCTATTGCACTTATAGATGTGGATAAAGACAATGATGTTGATGTAGTTTGTGGTAGTGGCAGTAATATGCAAGTACGTGTATTTTACAATGATGGGACTGGTGCTTTTCCCAGTAGTAACGGTATTGGACCCACTAATATATTAGCAGGACCTTTGGCAGTAGGGTTATTCAACAATGATAGTTACCCTGATGTTGTTATTACTCGATATGGCAGTAGTGCTGAATACTTTAATAACTTTGGTTATCCAGGCACATTGCTTACGAATGCTGTAGATATGCGCTATCCTGTGATAACAGATTTGAATGGTGATAACCGCCATGATATAGTAGCCACAAAATATGCAAGTGGAGGTGTGCCTATTATTTATACTAACAATGCAGGTACAGGATTTAATGCGCTTGTAGAAGTAAATATGGGGGGCAATACATCACATCCTTCTCAAACAACGATTGCGATAGCAGATTTTAATAAAGATGGTAGTATGGATATAGTTTTGGGACGCGGGGCTGGAACAAATGTAACATTGTATAAATATCAATCGAAAGATTTTTATACTAGAGGCAACGCTGTTTGGAATGTTAATGGAAATTGGTCGAATACAGACGGAGGGGCAGATTGTGCTTGCAACCCTGCAGGAGTGGCTGATGCCAATGTGCGCATCAAAACGGGGCATTCCGTTGTAGTACCTAATGCTGGAGATATAGGCACAGACAACACTATCGACATTCAAGGTTCGGGATTGATTACTTTGAGCGATGGTAACACAAATCCTATAGCGACGCTGACAACTTCGGGAACTTCGAGTATTCTTTTGAACGGCACAGGCAATTTTCAGCTTACCTCCCCTGCCACGACTACTATCTTTGGACAAATCTCAAGGGCTAATACAGGTACTTTTCCTAATAGTTTGACGTTTGCCGCAGGTTCTTCTTACAATCATCAAATGAATGGTGGGACAATACCCACAGCTACTTGGAATCAGACCTCAACTTGTATTATTTCAGGCGTTACCAATACAATGCCTACAGGAATGGGTCAAACTTTTGGCAATCTTAGTTGGGATTGTACCACACAAAGTGCTACTGTTACATTTACAGGCACAATTACAATAGCCCGTAACTTTAGCCTTATTTCCTCCAATGCGCAATCACTTAATTTTGGCTCAAGTAATATCAATGTTGGTGGAAACCTTGTGCATAGCATAGGGGCAAGTTTTGACCCAGCAACGGGTACATTCACATTTAACAGTGTTACCAATTCCCAAACTATATCAGGTAGCCCCACTTTTCGAAATTTAGTTATAAACAATACAGCACCAACTCCTACAGTAACTGTCCCAACGTCTATAACTGTGCAAGGCAATTTGACGCTTAGTAATGGACGGCTTGTGGCATCAAGCGGTACAGACATTACTTACAATGGAGCTACGGCTAATTTGACACGCACAAATGGGTGGATAGTTACAAACGGCACAGGAAAGTTGATAAGAGGAACTGGTGGTGCGAATCTTTTATTTCCTGTAGGCAATAGCACCACTTATCAACCTCTAACTATTGTAACTTGTGCGGGCAGTGCTTCAGTGCGTTATGGTACGCCTACTATAGCTGTGCCTAATAGTGGAACTGGTGCTTGGTTTGTGAATAATGGCGCAACAACTTCAAATGTTGTGTTACTCAATCCTCAAGGCATATTGAGCGCAACCTCTAAGGTAGCCAAATATGCAAGTGGGGCGTGGGCATTCTTGCCTACCAGCTACGGCGCACCAGACTACACAGCCACCAATGCCTTGACGGGTACAGCGGCAGAGTTGTCGGTATATACTCCCAGCACCACAAGTTTTGTTACTACTTGGCAAACCACAGCCGCGAGTGAAAGTATCACAATACCCATTTTCAACGGACCTACTTACACTTGTGCAGTGGATTGGGGAGATGGTACTTTGAACACTTATAACAGTGTCAATCCTAACATAACCCACGTTTACACTACAGCAGGCACTTATACAGTGTCTATTTCGGGTACTTTCCCTCGCATACTTTTCAACAATGGCAACGAAGGGCAAGATAAAACCAAAATCAAAACTATAGAACAATGGGGCAATATTGCTTGGGCATCTATGGATAGGGCTTTTTGGGGTTGTAACACTTTGCAACTCAATGCCACTGACGCGCCTAACTTGAGCGCAGTCGGTATGAATTTGGGTACTATGTTTGCTGGATGCACAGCTTTTACAGGCAATGCAAGCATGAACAGCTGGAATACAAGCACGGTAACGGATATGCGTGATATGTTCAACAGTGCTACCGCGTTCAATCAAAACATAGGCTCTTGGAATACAAGTCTAGTAACCAATATGACTGCTATGTTTTATAATGCCAGTGCGTTCAATCAAAACATAGGTACTTGGAGTACAGGGGCTGTAACCAATATGAGTTATATGTTTTATGGTGCTACTACTTTTAACCAAAACATAGGCTCTTGGAATACATCGGCAGTTACTAATATGTCCTTTATGTTCTCCAATGCGACTGTTTTCAATCAAAATATAGGCTCTTGGAATACAAGTTTGGTAACAAACATGAGTTTTATGTTTTATTATGCTACATCTTTCAATCAACCCATTGGTTCTTGGAATACGTCTGCAGTTACAAACATGGAACAAATGTTTTGGAATGCGAATGCCTTTAACCGATCTTTAAATAGTTGGAATGTAGGAAATGTTACGAATATGCTTGGAACATTTGGTTTAGCTACTACTTTTAATCAGCCATTGAATAATTGGAATACAAGCAAGGTTACAAATACTTCACAAATGTTCAATAATGCGTATGCTTTTAATCAACCTATTGGGAACTGGAATGTTGCGTTGGTAACCAATATGAGTAAAATGTTTGAGTCAGCAGACGCTTTCAATCAAGACATATCCACTTGGAATGTGGCAGCAGTAACAAACATGAGCGAAATGTTCCGATATGCTGATGTATTTAACCAAAATCTATCCACTTGGAATGTGAGTGCTGTTGCAGATATGAGTTATATGTTCAACCTTACTGCATCTTTCAACCAATCTTTAGGATCTTGGCAATTAAGGCCATCAGGTGTGAATATGACTATTATGCTCAATAGTTGTGGTATGAATACCGCCAATTATGATGCTACTTTGATAGGTTGGGCGGCACAAGGCACCTTGCCTACAGGTGTAACTTTGGGCGCAGGTGGCAGAACGTACTGCACAGCTTTTGGGGCAAGGAATATACTTACCTCCGCACCTAAGAATTGGATAATAACAGATGCAGGGAATGCTTGCCCAGCTTTCAATGCTGTAACAGCTACCAATGTTACTAGCACGAGCTTTAGAGCGAATTGGACAGGGGTTATAGGAGCAACTAATTATGAATTAAGCTTATCGAGTGATGGAGGCTCTACTTACAACGTCATAAACTCACCATTTGTAGGCAATGTTACTTCGTACAATGTAACAGGACTAAGCCCAAATATTGTTTATTTGTATCGGGTAAGGTCACACAATGGTAGCGTTTATTCAGGTTATTCTAATAGCAAAGTCGTTTCTACCACCTTACCTGCAGGTAGTGGAAGAACGCTTACCTTTGATGGAACAGCCAAAAAAGTAGATATACCCAATAACGCTTCTTTTGATTTCACAAGCACAAATAACCACACTTTAGAAGCATGGATAAAGATAGATGCTATAGGAACTGTAATGGATATTATATCTAAGACTAACGGTGTTACTTCGGGCTATGCTCTAATTGTGACAAGTGCGGGGCGATTAGCCATAAGAAGAGGTGGTAGCACTGCCGAAGTTTCTGCTATCTTGCCTACGGGTGTGTGGTTGCACGTAGCAGTTTCAATCACTGGTTCAAGTACCTTTGTAAGTTATGTGAATGGTGTGAGTGAAGCATCTGGTGGTTTACTTGGACTTTCAAGTAATACGCTTAATTTAACTATTGGGGAAAGACCTAGCGGAGGTTTTCCATTTAACGGGCAGATAGACGAAGTAAAAATTTGGAACACTACCCGCACTGAAGCGCAAATCCGCACAAGTATGTGTTCGAAACTTACAGGCGTAGAGAGCGGTTTGGTTGGTTATTTTCGTTTTGACGAAAATACAAGCGCAGTTACCGAAAACAAAGCGTATGGAGCTACTTTTGATGGCACTTTGATTGGCTCGCCTGCTTGGGCAACCTCCACGGCACCACTTGGCGATGTGAGTGCTTACACTTATAATATAACAAGCGGTGTGACACTTACCAATACAGACGCGATGCAGGCAAGCAACATCACAGGCTCACCTACTGCAGTGCATCTGTATAAAGTCAATCAAACGCCTAATGAAATAGGCGCGCCCACAGGGTACGCAAGCCTTTATACAGACCGTTATTTTGGAATGTTTTTCGTAGGTGGCACAAGCCCACAAGCTACCCTTACCTACAGTTATGGAAACAACACTGCCGTAGATGTAGCCAATGCTTTGCGCTTCGCTGAACGCGATAACAATGCAGACAACACTTGGGCAAAAATGGGAGGCGTGCAAAACCGTTTGGCAAAACGCCTCACACACCGCGAAACCAACGCAGGCGAGTTTATCTTGGCAGAACGCAATGCCCTTATCACGAACTACCAAGATGGAGGTACTATCCTTACCTTCGATAATACAAATACAGGCTATGTAGATATGCCTCGATATGTAGAAAGTGATTTTACGATAGAATTTTGGTTGCGCACTACCCAAACAGGCGCGACTGGTGCTTCTTGGGAAAATGGCACAGGACTTGTAACCGCCAATGATGCTACTATAGGCACAAACGATTTTGGCATAACCTTGTTAGGCACAAACGTAGCCTTTGGGACAGGTGGTGCAAGCAATACGACTATTCAATCTACTACCAATGTGAATGATGGCAAGTGGACACATATAGCCGTAACACGCTCAGGCACAACTTTGACCCTCTTTGTTGATGGCAAACAAGAAGCCACTGCTACAGGCAATGCTGGAGCTATGAACGCTTCCACTCGCCTTCACGTAGGCAAGCTACAATCAGGCGGCAATTTCTTCACAGGAAGCATCGATGAACTCCGCATTTGGAATACTGCCTTGTCTGCCAATACCATCAAAGACTGGGTAAACCTCCGCGCCCAAGACGCACACCCCAATTTTGCAAATTTGGAAGCCTAT
>RDXI01000011.1 GCA_004292795.1 Bacteroidota bacterium
ACATCAAACGTACTACCTGCAGGTACGACATTCGGTCCATTGTTACGGAACACAATGTTTGCACTCGCGTTTTGTGGAGGCGTTACCAATGCGTAGGTAAGTTGTTGGAAATTGGCTATCGAGAAATTGGTGTTTTGGGTGCGTATGCGCCTTGTTCGGCTTCCTGTGAAGCGTTGGCGCGTGCAGGTAAGTCCAATGTTATCACACGCTTCGATGCCTTGTTCGAAAGTCTGCACCCTCACAGCAAAGTTCGTGCAATACGGCACTGCAGTAGTATCTTGTAGCTCAATGGTAAAAGTACGCGAATTGCCTTGTAGGATAGGATTTCCGCCCACAGGGTCAAACTTCCATTTAAGTTGATTGCCTGTCGTGGTAATGTCCAAATCAGAAATTGCGCCTCCATTCGAGGTAATAGTAGCAGGCACATAACGCAAGCCTGTAGGAATGGTTACTAATACGTGGTCTGTTCCATCAGAGTCTTCGTTGCCTGTATTGGTAAGCGTAATGCTGAAAATGGTATTTTTGTTTGTACAAGTCAAATCTGGCGCGTTGTTGAGGGCAATACCAAATCGATGCTCGCCTGCATAAATTTGCGACACATCAAGCACAGGCATAGGATAGCCCGCGAAGTCGTCCCCATCACAACAAGTTTCTACATCTACATCAATGATAAATTGCGCATTGCCTACCAAATCATCAAGGCAAGTCGTGTTGTATTGGAATGAAATATCGAGTACACCATTTACCGCCAACAAAGGCAAAACTATCGTGCCATTCGTGAAAGGTTGATCGACTGCCGCGCCATGTGTGTAGGTAAATGAGTTTGCAATGAAATTGAAGCCTGTAGGCGCATTTACAGTTATTTTCACTTGGCGAAGGTCATTTTGCCCCACGTTGCGTATGCGAGCTTTGTAGGTATTCGTTTCGCAAACACGTACCGTATTGAAGGAATTATTCAATACGTCAATCAAAACCGTATTCGCCCCTGCGGTAAAGGCTAATTGCGTGGAGTCATAGCCACAAGTATAGCCCGCTTTGAAATTGGCAGTCGTAAAGTTGGTATTGATAGGCGAGCAACTCCAATCATAAAATAACTTGAGCGCGTTTTGGTAACAAGTGGCATTGGCAGAACTTGGATAATCCACTGTAAGCGTGTAGGTTTTGGTTGTGCCTTTGATGATGTCGCCCAATAGATAAAAGCCCGAAACTGCGTCTTGCGCTATCGCAACAGGGGTAGGCAAGGCACTTGCCTCCGTGAGTACAGGGTTTGTAAAATTAGAACCTGCGGGAAACTCCAAATGCAACCAATTATAATAAGGTGAGGCAGGATTGATGCTTGATGTATTGCTATTGCTTACCGTGAATGTCCATGTGGCTTGCGTGCCTGTGCAAGACGTGGGCGTGCTACTGATATTGTAATTGATAATAGGCACATTCGTATTGATGTTGAACGTGGCATTGGTAGGCAAGTCATTTATCAACGGCAAATTGCTGTCGTAGGTATATTCCGCCAATAATTGACTCGTAGCTTGTGCATTGCAAAGCGTAGCCAACGTAAGCACAAATCGAAGCCTATTGCCATCATCAGACGAAATGGCGTTATCGGTGTAATAATTCGAGCCTACCGTTATCAAATCAAACGTTATCACATTGCCCGTTTGCGTAAAAGGTGGCACAGGCAAGGTCAGTCCAAACGGTTCAGCACTCCACACCGAAGTAGCAGGATTGCACGTGAAGCCTGTAGGCAAGGTAACTTTGATAGTGCGAAAACGTACCCAACGGCGGTCTTCATACGGAAATACATTCAAATTACCCACGTTTTGAATATTGAAATCGTGGGTTATCGTAACGTCTATAGTGCCTTGACAAATATCGCCTGACGTTTGGCTTGCCGACACATCATATTGATAACCAACCACTTGCACGCTGTCCATAGGCACATTCGGACACCCAGGGAAAATAGGCAAAGGGTCTTCCCAAAGGATAGGATTATTTATCAAATACATATCTGTCCTTACCTGCAAAGTCCGCGTAACGTTCAGCCCCAAGTTAGCATTGATACGGTGCTTCATATCATAACTGATAATATCTCCCGCATCAAACCCAAAACCCGCAGGCAAGAGGGCAGGATAACAAGCATCGATTGCCGCCTCTGTAATGGCTAAAGTGTAAATGCGTGAGTTCAAGGTGTCGCGTTGAGAAGCTATAGCCAAACAATTATAAATATCAGGCAAGTTATAAGTAATGCCTGTGCTGAAATCCGTAAAATTCAAATCCAAATCTACCAAACTCAAATAATTATACGTACCGCCTTGAGGTTGATATAGTACAATATTTACGACCAATGTATCTGTATTGGGCGCACTCGCTACTGTACCCGAATAAATAGTGCGCAAGGTATCGGTGTACATCAGCAATTTATTCAAGCGAAGGTTTTGGTTGGTATTGATGCCATCGCCAAAACGGTTGTTATCGTTGTCGTCTTGCCCAAAATTAGTGCGCAACGTAAGCGTTGGCTGGGGTGTAGGCGACACGCAACCCACATCTACAGGCGCGGGGCAATCGGGATTAGTCGTGTCCACATCAACGAATTGTGTGCCGTTGCACGTATGCAAGAGCGTATTATCGCCTGCACAGTCGTTGTACGTATTGAGTGTGTATTGAATAGAACGCACTCCATTACAAACTATGGCACAGTTGATATTGAAAGTAGGGTTGATATTGGCTGGCAAGCCCACAATAGGCAAGGCATATCGAATTGTCATGGTATTGCCCACTACAGTCGTACTGACAGGCGCGGTAACGCCACCGAGCAACAAATCCGAAGCGTCCCCGTCCCAAGCGAAGTTGGCAGGCAAGTTGATAACTACTTCCGCATAGCGACCATTGTAGGTAATCGAAGTTCCCGAAATGCGCAAAGGCAAGATATAAGTATTGTCCGTAGGGCAAGCGCGAGTCCTGATAAGTTCGTTGTCGGTGTCCGTGATAAGGCTGTTTTCGGGTGTAACGCGTGTGCCATTCAGCGTAAGCGTACCCGTTGCACAAGATTGTGCATATTGAATTTCATAGCCATAATCTTCTGAATTGTAATTGGTGCAAGATTGGAAATTTTGGCAACCTGTGATGCTCCACGTAATCGTAACGCTTCCGCCTATGGGAATAAGACTCAAGACATAATTTTCTTCGCGCAAAAGAGCAGGATTTCCGCAAACATTCGCTACGGTATTTGCGCCTACTGTGAGCGTTCCCGAAGTAGCTGAAGCACTTCCCGCCACAATGCCTGATGAATGAGTCAAGCCTGTAAAAAGGCGAATGGCTATATCGGTAGCATCTTTGTTGCCGTTGTTGGTAATGGTAATGCTTTTTGTGCCATTCGTACAAGTGGGATTGATAACCGCACTTAGTTGAGGCATTACCGTACAAACGCCTGTGCCTACATTCACTATAGTATTGGGGCAACAAGCGGATTGATACAACAAATCATATTGCCAATACAAGCTCGCGCCATTGCACGTGCCAACTCCACACAAGGGCGAAGTCCACGTAAGATTTAATACCTCGCCTGCCAACAAATTAGGCAAGGTTACCGTTACTGCTCTTGCAAAACCTGATAAGGCAGGACAAGTTGAACCTGTAGGCGTATTGCTTGTAACTGTCAAAGCTACAGGCGTACCGCCTATAGTGCCTTGAATGGTAGAAAAATCTATCGCTTGACATTCGCAAGCAGTGGGAATAGAAAGATTGAGGCGTACAAATTGGCTCGTAAACGCGCCTGTGTTTGTGATAGTCAAACCACTTGCTGTAGAATTGAGGGCGCAAGAAGGCGTAGCCGTAAGCGTGGGAGGCGTATCTACACTTAGCACGTTCAAGGTATGCGTAATACTTTCAGGCACTCGCCTACACTCGCCTGTATCGCTCCAATTACAGCGATAAAGCGGTTGAAAAATTACATTTTGATTGACTGCAATGCAATCTAAGAGCGTACCCGTAACAGTAATTTGTATTTGTTCATCATAGTCCAATACATTGTCATTGTTGCCTATAGTCGCAAAGTCCGCTGCGGAAAGCCTTACTACAGTCTTGCCTGCCACGTTCATAATCGTGCCTAATGTAGTGCTTGTGATGCTGACCGAAGCCGAATGTGTAATTTCAATATCTACAAATTTCATCAAGCTATTGAAGTTTCCTTGATTGCTTACGCGCACTACTTGCGTAAAATTCTCGCCTGCACACGAAATATTAGTCGTGGCTGTCCCTCCATTGTCCAATTCTAAAAAAGGAATTTGGGTAGTATAAGCCGAAGTAGTCGCGCTTACGCTTCCGCCTGTATAACTAAACAATACCGAGTTTGTATAATTCAAATTGGCAGTACCACACAAGGCTTTTGCCCAATACGTAAAGACCAATATATCGCCATCTGCCAAAGAAACCGCCGCAGGAAAGGTAAAAGACACTACTGAAGCATTGTTGTTCGCTACGGGGTCATTCACTGTAGTAGATAAGTTATTTTTCAAGGCTGTAACAGTTCCCACCTTCACAATGCCTGTTGGGTGGGTGATGTTGATAGCAAGGTTCATCAAAGACGCGCCTGTGGTATTCTCCACGCGCACCGTAAACTGGCTACTGTCTGCACATTGATACAAGAAATTGGGCGTGGGAATAGACGTATCCAAGTCTGGCTGTGCGATGCCCCACAAGGGCAGACAACAACACAACAAGACGACTCGAAAATATGTGTTTAACCAATGCATAAAGATTGTAAGGGGGTTGAGAGAATTATTTAGACTCTTTAACGTAAAAGTAGTTTAAAATAGCCAATAATCCAAAATAAAAATGCTTCTTTGCCTACAGTTATGATACAAGATACAAAAAAAGAGCTTACCTCATTTTTGAGTGCTATTTATCCGCTTCCAGAGGCTGTTTTGGAAGAGGTAGCAAGGAGTTTCGAGCAATTTACCTACCCCAAAAACTATATGCTGTTGAAGCAAGGGCAGGTTTCCAAACATTTGTGGTTTGTGGTCAAGGGCGCGATTCGATACTTCTATACAGACGAGGCAGGCAAGGAATCAACCGTGTGGTTCTCTTTCGAAAACGCCCCTGTTGGCTCTACGACTTCGTTTATCCATCAACTCGCGGCACAAGAAAACATACAACTTTTGGAGGAAAGCACGTTGTACCGCATAGAATACAACACCTTTCGAGCCTTGCTTGAGAAACATCACGCCTTCGCACTTTGGTATATCAAAATGATTGAAGAACATTATGCCTTGCAAGTCGAAGACCGTTTGGGCGATTTACAGTTCCTGAATGCCAAACAACGATACGAAAAACTCCTAACGCAATTTCCCCAAATTACCAACCGCATCAGTTTAGGACACATTGCTTCTTACCTGAACATCACACAAGAAACCTTGAGTCGCATCAGGGCAGGCAAGTTATAAGGCTTTGATTTATCAAACACTCTTCTTTGATAAATCAAATGCCTACACCATTTTTTTTGATGTAAATCAAATCGTGTTTTGATGTAGGTCAAAGATAATCTTGCCTGCACTTCCGAACTTTGCAGTGTAAAATCAATTCGTTTACACCCTTTAATCGTCATGACTTTCGTACAATTCTTAGAACAGTTTGCCAATTCCTTTGTAGAAACAGGCTTTTTGTATGTGGTTTTTGCCCTTCCTTTTTTCCTTGTCTTTTGGATAATAGGCAAAAAATACTTCCGCTCCATTCGCATACAAGAAGTAGAACGTGCCACGATACACCATTTCAAGCACGATTTGCTACACTCGGCACAAACCCTCGTGTTGTTCGCGCTGATGGATATGTATTTGTTGTATTTGCACAAACAAGGCTATACTTGGCTCTATTTTGATGTGAACCAATACGGTTGGGCGTGGCTTTTTGTGAGTTTGGCGTTGTTGTTGTTCTTGAACGACACCTTTTTCTATTGGTCGCACCGCGCTATGCATCACCCCAAACTATACAACTTTTTCCACCGAGTACACCACGAAAGCACAGACCCTTCTCCGCTTACTGCCTTTGCCTTTCACCCTTCGGAGGCGATAGTCGAGAATGCCATGGCGTTTGTATTGCCTTTTGTGATGCCTTTGCACTTTGGCGTAGTGTTGGCGTGGCAACTGCTCGATATGCTCAACAATGTTTTAGGACATTTGGGCTATGAGGCATACCCGAAAGGCTGGGTAAAAATGCCTATTTTGAAATACAAAACCGCCTCCACACACCACAATATGCACCATCAATTATTCAATGGCAATTATGCCCTGTATTTTACATGGTGGGACAAATGGATGGGAACAGAATTTCAAGACTACGAAACTCGACACGCACAAATTTTTGAACGCAAGCAATACCCCAAATCAGGCGAGGGTCTGTATTGGCTTACCGTTTCGGCTATTCGCCCAGAAGCCAATGATGCCTATACGATTGAGTTCTCGCCTGTGCCAACCATTTTCCAAGACTTCTCGGCAGGGCAACACGTTACGCTGAAAGTCAAAGTGCAACATGAAACACTGTACCGCACTTTTTCTATCTCGTCTGTGCCTTCCACAACTAACTCCATGACTTTGACTATCAAACGCATCAAGGGAGGCAAGGTTACTTCGTACTTAGCCGAAAACCTGCAAATAGGCGATACATTGGAAGTTTCCGCACCTTCGGGACAGTTTGTAGTCTTGCCTGAACCCGCACACCAAAAACATTATGTGATGATAGCAGGCGGAAGTGGCATCACGCCCATTTACAGTATGATAGGCACTATTTTGAAGTTTGAACCCAACAGCAAAATAACGCTTTTGTACGCCAATAAAACCTCGAAAAGCGTTATTTTCAAAGAAAAATTGGAGAAATGGGCAACTGACTTTCCTACCCAATTCGAGATACAATATTTCTTCAGCCAAGAAGAAAATAAACAAGAGCGCATCTCGCGCCTTACCTTAGAAAAACTGCTCAACCAATACGACAGACAACGTTTGGTGTTTTATCTTTGTGGCAATGAAATTATGACCAACACCTTGATACAAGACTTGTTGTATTTGGGGGTAGGCAAGGCAAAAATCCATCGAGAATTGTTTTTGATAACCACACAAAACCAAACAAACCCCTCGAAAACAGCCCATATACAGGCTACCATTTTCGGAAAAACACATCAATTCCAAACAAAAGAAGGGCAAACTATCTTGCAAAGTGCCTTAGAGCAAAATATTCCTTTGCCTTACTCTTGCCAAAACGGGCTTTGTGGTATGTGCCGTATGCAATGCACTGCAGGCAAGGTACTCATGCAAAACAACCAAGTTCTTTCGGAACAAAGTTTGAAAGCGGGCTATATCCTTACCTGCCAATCTTTGCCCCAAACCGAACAAATCAATATCCAAAATTGAGGGTAACAAGAGTGGTTTGTGTCGCAACAAACCACTTATTTTTTGCTCCTTGTGTAGCGAGGTGTTTGTTTTTCTTGTTTTTCTTGTGTTACTTCGCCTTTCAAAGTCCTTTTTGTTATGGAAAAAACACCCCAAGAACATTTAGAAACCTTAGCCGAGATACGCAACATCATGCACCGCTCTACGCGCTTTTTGTCGCTTAGTGGGCTTGCGGGCATATTTTCGGGCATTTTTGCGTTGATAGGCGCGGGAGTAGCTTTTTGGTATTTGAAGCTCAATTTTTCGGCACGTGCCTATTATCAATACGCCATGGACGCACAAGGCAATATGCGCCTTGATTTTGTTACTTTCTTTTTTGTAGATGCTTTTACAGTGTTGTTTGCTTCTATGGTCGTGAGCTATTATTTCTCATGGCGCAAAGCCAAACGATATGGGCTTCAGATGTGGGACAACAGTACGTACCGCGTCATGGAAAGTATGGGCATACCTTTAGTAACAGGCGGTTTGTTTTGTATATTGCTTTTGTGGCAGGGGCATTTTGGCGTTATCGCGCCCTGCACGCTTATCTTTTATGGGCTTGCCTTAGTGGGCGCGAGTTCTCACACTTTGCGCGAAGTCTATTATTTGGGCTTATGCGAAATAGCGTTAGGCTTGATGGCTATGTTGGCATTGGGCTATGGCTTGGTGTTTTGGGCAATCGGTTTTGGCGTATTGCATATCGTGTATGGTTGGCTTATGTATAATCGTTATGAACGCGCATGAACATCATCGAAGGATTAAATAAGCATTTTGATAGTCGGGTGCGGTTGGGCATTATGGCTACGCTTGTGGTAAACGAATGGGTGGACTTCAATCATCTGAAAACCCTCTTGAGCCTCACAGATGGCAACCTCGCCAGCCACCTTACCGCCTTAGAAAAGGCGGAGTATGTAACAGTGCGCAAAGAATTTGTAGCCCGCAAACCGCGCACTTCCTACCAAGTTACCGAAGCAGGCAAGCTCGCCTTCACTGCCCACTTAAACGCCATCGAAAGCTTGATTAAAAATATACAAGAGTAGATTTTTTCTCGAAGGATTGTTAGAAACTTTACAAAAGCTCTATACCGTACAATCAACCTATTTTTATTCTGCGTCCATCAGGCATTTCCCACACGATGCTTTCGCAAACTTCAATCAAGGCTTCGGATAGTTCCGACCAATTATTTTCGGCTATGGTATCTTGAAAATTGAACAGCACACCGAGCCAATCTGTGGCTTGGGGCAATGGGCGGAAGTGATAGAGGTGTTTGTCTTCTACGTCTTGCTTGTTTTGTAACAGTATTGCTACTTGCCTTTGCAGAGGTTCGTAGGTAAGTTGCAACACCCAATGTGCGTTGAAATGATAGAGCGATTGCCCTACATTTTTTTCATTGATGCGCAACACATTCTCCCAACGATGCTTGGCTAATTGTTCTTGGCAATAGCGCAGTTGTTGGGTGGCTTCAATTTGTTTCCAATCTTGCGGTTGGAGGACTTTTTGGAGCGTAATATCTTGTGGGAGTTTTTCCAATAGTTGGGGCTTGAGCCACAAGGCAGTGTTGATGTGTTGTAGGCATATATCCTTTTCTTCTAACAAAGCATATATGGAGGCTTTGGTAACGTATATTTCGGCAGTTTGCGCGAATAGCGGTGTTTGCGAGTCAAGCTCCCGCAAAGCTCGCCTAAGATACAAGCCAGCTTCAGCATGCAGATGTACGCGCATAAGGGAGTAGCCAAGCCAATACCATTCCATGATGGCATGAGGGTTTTGGCTCACATATTGCTTCAATAACTCTATGGCGGCAAAGAAGTCATGCACAGCCAAGGCTTGTTCGTAATTTTCGTATGGGGTGGTCAGGTCTTCCATTCGCAACAAAGGTAGCACGAAATATTACAACAAACAAACTACCAAATTTGTATGAAAATCGAGAAAAGCACTTACTTTTTACTACATTACTCGTATATAGTGTGTATATTTGCTTGTAAAAAATTAAAGATATGAAAAAAATACTCACCCTTTTTTGTTTGTCTGCGGTATGGCTGTTACCGCCCGCCCATGCTCAACACAAAGCTCCCTCATGTTTAAACTTGGTTTCTGGTAACGGAGGTAGTAGCACAACCGCACTTGCAAACTCAAACAATCAAATATTTTTTTCTGGTAGTGATGCAACCACTGGTATAGAGCCACGTTTAGCAAATTGCAATGTACATGGTATCGTAGCGAATGTTGTAGCTGGTACAAGTGGTTCAAATCCGCGTTATTTTACATTTTATAATGGACTTACTTACTACCATGCTAACAATGGTTCAGCTTCTGGTTTGTATGCTACTACGGGGGTAGCTCTTAACAACACCTTGGGAAAGCAACTTACTACTACTATTCCTTCTCAAGCCAATTCTATCTTGTACGGAGGTATGGTAAAAGCAGGCAATTATTTATATTTTACAGCCCAAGACGCGCTCCCTGCCAATGCTGTCAATAACGCAACTTCTGCCTACAACGTAGAGTTATGGCAAAGCGATGGTACTTCTGCTGGTACTGTTCAGGTGGCTGATATAAATACTACTGTTCCTGATGTAGCCAATATAACCCCTTTCAAAAATGGCAGTTCTTTTCCCCAAAGTCTTACGCCTATGACTATAGGAGGAGTAGATTATCTTTTCTTTACAGCAGACGAAAGTTTTGTACAGAGGTCATCTACACAACCTTCATCTAGTGCCGTTACAAGTCGAATAGACAGTTTGGGTAACCGTGAGTTGTATGTGCGCCTTGCCAATGCCCCTGCTACCACACCCAGCACAAAAATTGAAATAAATACTTTGCTAAACAACTATGTAGAAACTTGCACGCAAACAGGCTCTACCGCTATTCCTGGCGGTTTGCGATATAACTACAACTGCACTTACACAATTACTACATTGGCAAGCTCTTTCCCTGTGAATTTGACACCTTTTAACGGTAAACTATATTTTATAGCTACTGATAATGGTATAACAGGTTTGGGTGCAGGTTCGGGAGATAAATTGTGGAGTAGCAATGGTACAGCTATAGGTACTACACAAGTACCCTTGCCTTCAGGCACTGTCATCGACAGACGCTCAAAAATGGCTGTTTCTAACAATATTTTATATTTTGTAGCACATACGGCTACTACAGGACGCGAGTTATGGAAATTTGACGGAGTGAATGCTTCCATAGTGCAGGATTATAACCCAGGCGTGGCGAATGGCGTGATAGGAGCAACAACATCTGGAACAAATGTTTTATCATTTGACATGATAGATATAAACGGTACTTTGTATTTCGCGGGAAACAATGGCACTTCAGGTATTGAGCTTTGCAAAACTGATGGTACATCTATCTCTATCATAGACATCAACCCCAGCCCTAGTACAACAGATGGTATTGCAGATGGTATAACATCTTCTTTCCCTCGCAAAATGGCAAATGTGAATGGTGTTTTGTATTTTTTTATAACAGGCAGTTTAAATTTACCCCAGCTATGGCGTCATGTTCCTGTAGATGCCTGTAGTAGTCTTTTTCCTGATAACCAAAAAACAGCTCCTTATTATGTGTATAGTACAGGGGTGGCAGGTACTAATGAGGTAAATTTTGGACAAATAACACCCGTAGGGAATGATTTTTATTTTATTTTGGTGGAAAATACATTTGGTGGCACAGTTCCAGAGCCTTGGTATTCGGAAAGTTGTCCCACTGTTTCGGTAAATTATGGCACAGGCAATACAGTTTGTGGCGCGTCTTCTGTAAGCCCCGCTATCACATTTACCAAAACCTCTTTGCAGGCTTGCGCTCCAGCTGTAACTACTCCTACAGATATATGTCCACTTGGGGACTGTTTTTGCGCTCCTACTTTAGGTGGCGCAATCAATACGACTACAGGTATTGTGGATTTGACAAACCCCAGCGCGACAAGTGGCATTCATAAAATTACTTATTACTACAAAGACGGAGCAAGTTCTTGTGTAATTCCTGTTGTTATCAATTTGAATATCCAATCGGCAGTGTCTGCAGATATTATTGTAGAACCTATAGCGGGTGATGGTACATTAGGTAATACTAACAGCACACAGTTTAGTTCAAAGTTCCGTTTTAGTTCTACGCTTACGCCTACAGCTTCTACAGATGATAGCAATATAAGCACTGCTTTCTCGCCTGATGGAACGAAAATGTATATTGCAGATGAATTTAACCATAGAATTCGCCAATTAGATTTTGCTACGGGCAATGTTACTACTTTAGCGGGTAGCATATCAGGCTTCAATGATGATATAGGTACGGGCGCGGCTTTCCGCAATCCTTCGGGGGTGGCAACTGATGCAGTTGGGAATATTTATGTGGCAGACAAAGGCAATCACCTTATTCGCAAAATAAATCCTGCCACTGCTGAAGTTACGACTATTGCGGGGGTAGTAGGTTTGTTGAGTGGTGGGTATAGTGATAATAACAATCCTCTCTTGGCTACTTTTGCACAACCTTCTGATGTGGTAGTTGATGAATTGGGTAATATCTATGTGTCGGACAAAAACAACCATGCTATTCGCAAAATAGCTACTTCAGGTGTTGTTACTACTGTAGCTGGCGGAAGCGGGGCGGGCTTTGTGAATGGCACAGGAACAGGCGCGAAATTTAGCTTTCCTGCTGGTATAGACCTTGATTTGAATGGTGATATTTTGGTAGCAGATAGGTTGAATCACAGCATTAGGCGCGTTACACCTACAGGAGTAGTTACTACAGTAGCGGGTACGGGTGTTGCAGGAAATACAGTGGGCGCAACTTCTTCTGCACAATTCAACTTCCCCAATGAAGTTGTAATGAGTGCTTTTGGAAAGATGTATGTTGCTGATGGAGGAAATAATCGTATCAAAGAAATAGATGGCACGACTGTAGCGCATTATGCAGGTGATGGAACGGTTGGGTATCAAGAAGGTACGGCTTTGAATGCGCGTTTTAGTACGCCTGTTGGCATTTCAGAAGACCCTTCGGGGCGTTTGTATGTTACAGATAGATTGAATGTGCGTATTCGTCGTGTGAAATTGAACAATGCGGGTGGGCAAATCAACGGTTCTACTACGGTTTGTAGTGGGGCAAATACAGGTGTGCTTACGTTGGTAAATTATCCGGGCGCACCTATAGCAACAGGTATTGCGAGGTGGGAGAGTTCAACCAATGCAGGAACGACTTGGACAAATCTTGGCAATGGAGGCTCGGCTACTTATAACTACACCAATTTAACACTTCCTACTATTTTCAGGGTTATTGTATCTGAGTCGGCTTGTGGCACTATCCGCTCCGACATTGCGACTATCAATGTGATTGTGCCTCCTACGCCTACGGTAACACCTGTAGGAGTTTGTGGTACTTTGCCTGCTTCGAATGTAAATGCTACGCTTACAGCAAGCGGAGGAACTGCAGGTGATTATCGTTGGTATGACAATGCTGATGTTTTGCAACCTACTTTAGGGCAAAATGCTACTGCCAGTGTGCAGGTTTCTGTAACTACTACTTTCAAGGTTTCTATTATGAAAGGCACTTGTGAAAGTGTGAAAGTACCTGTTACGGTTACGGTTTATCCTCCTCCTACGCCTTCAGTAACAGGAACGGCTACGGTTTGTTCGGGTACTACGCATACCTACAATACGACTGCCAACACAGGTTTTAGATACAAATGGGAAATTACAGGCACAGGTTCTTATATCGTACAAGCAGGAAACCCTAATCAAACATACGAAGCTGACAATGCCAATTCTATCAGTGTAGTTTGGGGTGATGCAGGTGTGGGTACGGTTAAGGTTACGGAAACAAGCCCAGCCCCTGCGAGTTGTGCGGGTACGCCCAGTACATTAAATGTTACTATCAATGCTACCCCTGCTTTGCAAGTGATAGCTCCTACCTCGCCTACAGGTGATGCGATTTGCCACAATGCGTCTCAAACTTATTCCATAACTACAACAAACAGTGTGTTGTGGAGTGTAGATAATCCTGCTAAGGGAACTTTCTCAAGCAACAATACACCGAGTACAACCTTCACAGGCATCAATACAGGCACTACGCCTATTACGGCTACCATTACAGTGGTAGAAACTACAGGCAGTAGCTGTTCAAGAACGCATACAAGAACCATTACTATCAATCCTTTGCCTGCTGACAAGACCATTACGGGTACTTCGCCTGTCTGTGTGAATGCAACGCAAAATTACAGCTATACACCTTCATTAACTAATACTTCTGTTTGGAGCATTACGCCTATTTCGGGTGGAAATGGCACTATCAATAGCGGTGGCACAACAAGTTCAGTTAATATTACATGGACTACTGATGGCTCGGCTAACCTTTGTGTTACAGAAACAGATGCGAATGGCTGTTCGAAACAACATTGTAGAACTATCACTATCAATCCCTTGCCTACTGCGCAAACTATCACAGGCGCGGCGAGTGTTTGTGTGAATACAGCGCAAACGTACACAGTTCCCCAAGTAGGAAGCAATACTTATACTTGGAATGTTACTACAGGAACGGCTACGCC
The DNA here is from genome assembly GCA_004292795.1 of Bacteroidota bacterium. Lineage (GTDB taxonomy): Bacteria > Bacteroidota > Bacteroidia > Cytophagales > Microscillaceae > RDXI01. Next base: position 13,960 of record RDXI01000011.1, read on the forward strand.
AAGCACAGGAACAGGCACAAGTTTTACGCCTACATTTAGCTCTATTGGAGCAGGAAGGATTTGTGTTACGGAAACAAACCCTACAACTACTTGTTCAGTAACGTATTGTTTGGACATCAATGTAAATGACTTGCCTACAACACAGACCATCATAGGAACGACTACGGTTTGTTTGGGTGCTATGCACACGTATTCTGTAACCAATACAGGCAATACCTTTAATTGGTTGTTGCCTACAGGTGGCACATTGAGTTCAACAAATACCGCTTCGACTAACATTGCTTGGAATACTTTAGGTACGCATACCATTACATTAGAAGAAACGAATGGCAATAGTTGCAAACGTGCTAATACGTTATCTGTAACGGTTATAGCGTTGCCGAACCCGCCTGTTTTGTCGCCTATTACGGCTACTTGTGCAGGCAGGACTGTAACTTATACAGCTACAGGCGGTGCAGGTACTTTGCAATGGGGAACAGTTACTAACGGCTCGGTAGTAAGCACAACAGCCAATACTATCACTGTTCTTTGGGACAATGTAACAGCCGTAACAACGGGTGTGGTAAGAGTGAGAGAAATAGGCGTAGCTCCTGCTAACTGTCAAGGTCAAGAAACAGTACAAAGCATTGCTATCAATCCTAATCCTGTAACGCCTACTGTAACGCCTACGGCTGATGTGTGTGTGAATAGTCCTCATACTTACAACGTTGTTTCGCCCACGGCAGGAAGTACATACGCTTGGACTGTAGTAGGAGGAACGCCTATTTCGGGAACGGGTACCTCTTTGGCTATCACTTGGGGAGCTACGGCAGGGGTAGGCAAGATTTCCATTATAGAAACCAATTCAAATGGTTGCTCAAGCCCTGCTACACCTGTGGCGCAAGACATTGCGATAAAAGCCTTGCCTACCGTGCCTGTTATCACGCCTACAAGTGCAGTGTGTGCGGGCAATCCTATCACGTACACAGTGAGCAATCCTACTACAGGAAGCACTTATACTTGGACAATCACAGGCGCAAGCCCTAACATTGCTTCAGGAACAGGTACATCTTTAGCCATCACTTGGGGAGCGCAAGGAACGGGCAATATCAAAATAGAAGAAACAAATGCAACGGGTTGTGTGGGCGCATCTTTGAATCAATCTATAGCTGTAAATGCCACGCCTGCACCGCCTACTATATCGCCTATTGCTACTTCAGTTTGTGCGGGAAGTACCATAATTTATACTGCCACAGGCTCAACGGGTACTTTCGAATGGGAAGTAAATAACAATGGTACGATTACCACTTCTACGGGTAATACCGTAACGGTAACTTGGGCGAATGTTACTGCTACCACAGCAGGCGAGGTAAAAGTGCGTGAAATAACTCCAGCCCCTGCAAGTTGTCAAGGAGCTTACAGAGTGCAAGCCATAACTATCAATCCCTTGCCTACCAAACAAAACATAGTAGGTGCGACTACCGTTTGCGCAAATACTACGAATAGTTACTCCTTGCCTACCAACAACCCAACAAGTACCTATCAATGGAAACTCAACGGTACGAATGTAGCGACAGGAAACCCTGCTAACATTCCTGCGGGAACAGGTGGCACGCTTACTGTAGAAGAAACTGATGCAAACGGCTGTAAACAAACGCATGACAATGCACCTACGCCTTTTGTTATCAATGTGATACCCTTGCCTACACCTACCATTACAGGCGCGAACAACAACATTTGTGCGAATAGTACCCAAGCCTATACAGTGGCTACGCCTAATGTAGCCAACCATTATACTTGGACTATCACAGGAGGCGAGATATTGCCTTTGGGTACAGGACAAACTAAAGCAGGGGTAGGCTTGACAGGCATACAGATTGTTTGGAATAATACTACTTCTGGTACTATAGTAGTTACCGAAACTACTCCCGCACCCACAAGTTGCGCTAGAACGTCCACCATCTACAATGTTACGCTTACACTCTCGCCTACTGCACAAGCCATCACAGGCACAAGCGTTGTGGGAACTATCGCCAATGTTTGCCCGAATAGCGTGCATACATACAGCGTACCCAACAATCCTGCTAACTCCTTTACTTGGACAGTGCAAGGTGGCTCTATTCTAAATGGCTCGCCTATCACGAATGGCTCGACCATAACAGGCACAGGCACGCAGAGCATTTCTGTAACTTGGGGAACAGCAGGGGCTGGCTCTATCAACTTGGTAGAATCGACTCCCGCGCCTTCGAGCTGTGCTTCTACCGCTTCTTTGGTAACGGTTTCTATCAATCCCGCGCCTACGCCTCAAACTATTACAGGTGCTAACAGCGTTTGTCAAGGAGGCACACATACCTACACTGTAGCAAACAACGCTTCTAATTCATTTGCTTGGGTAGTAGAAGGTGGAGATATACAAGGTCCAGGGGTTACGACCACAACCAACGGTTCTACAAGAACAGGCGTAGGATTGCAAAGCGTTATGATTGTTTGGCGCACTACGGTTACAGCAGGCAAGATAGACATTACAGAAACGACTCCTGCAAATTGCGGTAGTTCTGCACCTTCTACTTTGAATATTACGGTTAATCCAACGCCTAAAATAACGGCTATCAATGCCACACCGACAGGTGATGCTTGCGGAAAATCGGTAGTAACTTACACTATCGCGGGTACGGACATTGCAGGGGCAAGTGTTGTGTGGGAAGCTCCTTTGAATGGCACTGCGCCTTCTTTGACAGGCAATAGCATCACGATAACTTGGAATGATGTGGCTACTACCATAACCGAAAGGCTGAAAGTGAGGGCTACAAGCCCCGCGCCTGCAAGTTGTGTAGGATTGCAATTTGAACAAAACTTTGTTATCAATGCCTTGCCTGCAGTGCAAGATACTACGCTTTGGGCATCGCCTGTTTGTGTGAATAGCACAGTAACTTACACTGCTTCTGCCGCAGGACAATGGACTGTAACAGGTGGCACTATCAATTCAGGACAAGGTACAAACAGCATCAACGTTTCTTGGGGTACATTGGGCAATGGCGAAGTGTGTTTTGAAGAAACCAATGCTACCACAGGTTGCAAAAGAAAAGTATGCAAGACCATCAAAGTCAATACCACGCCTACCGTGAGCGTAAACGACATTATAGGCAATACGACTGTATGTGCAAATGGTTTAAGTACCTTTAGCATCAACAACCCTAACGGCTATACAGTAATTTGGACGATTGTAGGAGGAACTCCTGAACCACCTTCTACCATCAACAGCAACCCTATTACGGTAAGATGGGGAGCAAGCCCCGTTTCTATTGCTGTAAGACTTTCAGCAGGAACTTGTGAGGCTACCTCCGCGCCTAAAGCGGTCAATGGTGTTACTGCTCCTGTTGTAACCTTCACACCTATCAATGCAGAAATATGTTTGCGCGGTTGCAATGCGTTTTCTGCACCTAATCCGCCTGTAGGACAAGTGTATGAATATGAATGGTTGACTGACATTGCGGGTACTATCAGCAGTGGCAAGAATGATAAAGTAATGACTGCGTGCTGGAATGTAAGCAATGGAACGGAATATGTGCGCTTGAAAATTACGATTGCGGGTACAAATTGCTCAAGCATTTCAGACTTGCCTGCCTCGCCTACCGATTTGGGCTTTGTGAAAGTAAATCCCTTGCCTGCCCCTGACATCACAGGCGATGATATGGTTTGCCCTAACGAAGTGGTAACCTATACTACACCTAATGTAGCGGGCAATACCTACGTTTGGGAGTTGATAAGCGGTGGAACAGCTACGACAGCTACCAATACCAATGCAGTAACGGTAACTTGGGGCGTGGCAGGAAGTGCAAGATTGATTTTGAGAGAAACTACTACGGCTACGGGCTGTTTCAAACGTGATACGTTGAATGTTACCATTATGCCAAAACCTGCCTTGCCTACTGCTTCGGATAGGTTTGTGTGTAATCCTCCTAAGGTTGTAGATTTGAGTGCTACTACGGCAGGGGCAACAAACTATGTGTGGTATGACGCGCCTAATGCGGGTAATGTGGTAGCCACTACGCAAATATTCTCGCCTAACATCACAGGGGACGTAAGCTATTGGGTGGTAGCCATCAATGCGGCAGGCTGTGAAAGCGACCGCAAAGAGGTAAAAGTTACGGCAAACCCCTCAAGCACCAACCTTGTCATCAATTCTCAATTATTCCATGCAGATAGTTGTGTGGCAACAGGCGACTCGCCTTCAGGAGATATTTTGCTCACATTGGTAGGTAATAATGGACCTTATACCTTCTCATGGACGAAAGACGGCAATACCATTTCCAACGCAACCGAAGATTTGATAGGCATTACAAAAGGCAACTATCAAGTAGTAATTACAGATGCGGGTGGTTGTACGACTACAAGCCCTGTTTATACGATACTCGAACAGTTGAAAACCTTGCAAAACCCTGAAATTGTCTATAATGGCAAAGTATTGGCTGATGATGAGCAGATAATAGTGGCGCAAGGTATGCCTACTTCACTCAAAGCACAAGCCGTTGATGCAGTGAAGTTTGAATGGAGAGATGGCACAGGCACTGTAGTAGGCACTGCTCAAACCCTTACAATCACGCCTCAACAACAAGGCGACTTTATGTACAATGTAACCATCAGCAACAGCAAAAGCTGTAGCGCGGTGCGCAAAGTGAAGGTAAAAGTTGTGGGTATGAATCACTATGTGCCTAATGTGTTCTCGCCTAACAACGACAACCAAAACGATAGGTTGCAAGTGTATGGCACAGGCATCAAAGCAGTGAGTTTCAGGGTATATAACCGCTTAGGCGAGGTCGTGTATGAAACGGATAAATGGGTAGAAGGGCAGGCAAGCGACAACGCTATAGGCTGGGACGGCTTCTACAAAGGCAAATTGCAAGACAGCGGTAACTATACTTGGCTTATGTCTGTAACGTACATCAACGATACTACCGAGAAAAAGACAGGCAATGTGTATTTGAAATATTAAAGTTTGGTTGTTCCACTTCCGCAAGAAGTGGAACAACTTCTTTAAAGCAATATCTTTTTTTGTTTTTTTTATCATAGCGTTGCAATATTTCCATAAAAAACGTTACTTTTGCACCGCACTTTAAAGCGCATCATTTTTTGTATGGAAAAAACCGTAGAACAACGCCTTGCCGCCTTGCATAAGCTACAGACTATCGACACAAAGCTCGATGAAATCAAGAAAATGCGTGGCGCACTCCCCGATGAAGTTCGAGACCTCGAAGACGAAATCGCTAAGTTCGAAACACGCACCTCGAAATTTCAAAGCGAAGTGAAGGAGTTCGAACAAGAAATTGACAACCGTAAGCAACGCAAGAAAGAAGCTGAAAAGCTCATCACCAAGTACAAAGACCAACAACTGAAGGTGCGCAACGACCGTGAATTCCAAGCCATTGCGAAGGAAATTGAGTCTGAAGAGTTGGAAATTCAGCTATCGGAGAAGCGCATACGCGAAGCTAATGACAAAATTCTCCGCAAGAAAGGAGAAATCGAAACCGTAAATCAACAAACTGATGATTTGCGCAAAACCCTCGTTACCAAACAAGTAGAACTCAAGGCTCTGCTCGAAGAAAGCGAGGAGGAAGAAGTCAAATTGCTGAAAGAACGCGACAAGCACACCAAAAACATCGAGGAGCGTCTATTGCGTTCTTATGACCGCTTGCGCAACAATGCCAACAACGGACTTGCTGTAGTGATGGTGAAGCGTGATGCTTGCGGTGGCTGTTTCCACGTTGTGCCACCTCAACGACAAGTTGAAATCAAGGAAAAGAAAAAACTCATTGTGTGCGAACACTGCGGGCGCATCTTTGCGGGGGTAGAAGAAATGAACATTCCTGTACCCGAACCCAAAAAAGCTACGCGCAAGATTGGGGTAAAAACCAAAGATGACGCTGAAGCTGAAGTATAGCTTTTGTTTTGTATCCTTTTTGTAGAGGCTATCCAAAAGGGTAGCCTCTCTTTTTAATATGGGTATGGGTATCCTTTTCCTTTGTTTCGGCTCGCCTAATACTATAATAACGTAAATTTGGAATTAAATTTAGAGCTAAAATATTGTAAATCAATTTGTTAAACAAGCTTTACAGGCTAAAAACGCCATTTTAATTCCGAACTCACGTTAAAAAAACAAGAAAAATTTGCAAATATCATAGGAATCAACGGCATAAAAAGAGGCTATGCTTATCAAGTAGCCTCTTTTTGTATGTACTATATTACGCTTTGGGCTTTCTTGTCAAGGCAAGGAACAATGCCACCAAACCCACCAAAACGGCAGGAATACTCAATATTTGCCCCATGTTGAAAGAGAGTTTATTCTCAAAGTCGACTTGGTTTTCCTTGAAAAACTCATACACAAAACGCAATCCAAAACAAACCACCATAAAAATACCAAACAAAAGCCCATCAGGAGTACGTTCTTTGCGCAAGGTATAAATCCAAAATAGCAACCCGAACAAGATAAAACACGAAATACCTTCGTAGAATTGCCCCGCGTGGCGTGGAATGGCGTAGGCTTGTATCTGCACAACATTGTACTTGCCTCCGTCCATCGTTTGCGCATTGAGAGGCTTGCCTAAAGTAGCGAAATGTTTAGATGTTTCTGCTCCACCATTCAAGACTGAAGGAAGCGTTGCCTCAACAAAGGCTTTGGTGTCCTCTATTTTGTTGCTTCTGTCGAAGTACAATTTGATGTCTATAGGTTTGCAGACGATATTTTTATTGACTGTAGTGTCCTTGCCTACTCGCGCCGTTTTGGTGGCATACACAAAGCCATTTTGTTTCGCAAGAGCTTCGTCCAAACTATGTGTGAAAGCCAATGCCATCGGAAAATCGGCAGGCTTGCCTATGATTTCGGAGTTCATCAAGTTGCCTGTGCGAATCAAGCCCCCGCCAAGAGCTACCGTTATCACAAGCCTATCCATTACCCACCAAAAACTTTGTCCATTCGTGTTACGCACATAGAGATAAATCGCAATCAAAATAGCAATCGCCGCGCCATGACTCGCCAAACCGCCTTCCCACACCATCAAAATCTCAAGCGGGTGTGCCAAATAATAGTCGGGTTGATAAAAGAACACATGACCAAGCCTCGCGCCTATGACTGTGCTAATAATCATATACAAAAAAAGGCGGTCTAAGTCCTTCTCTGGCTTGCCTTCCCATTTGAAGATACGCGCCATGATGTTGTAGCCAAACAAGAAACCAAGCGCGAACAACAGCCCATACCAACGAACTGAGATATAGCCAAAGCTGAAAATTTCGGGGCTTACGTCCCAAATAATATATTGTAACATAAACTGATTTTTACGTAAGAAGCGCAAAGATAACAAAGTATTATTACTTTTGCGAAAAAATATTTTCTCGCTCATGCAACAAGATATTCGACAAATCGGGCAAGTGCCTTGGACTGTGGAGGAAATAGCCGATTCTTTGGCAGAATTTGTGGCTCTATTGGCAGGCAAGCCCCTTGAAAGTAATGAGGGCGGTATGAAAGCCCCGCATTTGTTTGCTACGTGGTTTTTGTTGCGAAAAATACAGCCTGCTTGTGTGATAGAAAGTGGCGTTTGGAAAGGTATGGGTACGTGGCTTATCGAGCAAGCCTTGCCTACTGCGGAGATTATTTGTATAGAGCCTGTGTTGGAAAACATAGTTTATAAATCTGATAAAGCCCGCTATCAAACGCAAGATTTTGCACAAACAGATTGGGACAAGATGGACAAGGAGCGCACTTTGTTGTTTTTTGATGACCACCAAAATTGTTTTCAACGCCTGCAAGATGCCCGAAAATGGGGCTTCGAGCATATCATTTTTGAGGACAATTACCCTGCTAAACAAGGCGACTGTTATACTTTGAAAAAGGTGTTGATGCACGCAGGATTCGAAGCTCCCAAACCAAAAGCGTATGGCAGGTGGCAACAGCTCAAGCATTATTTCTTGCCTCCCAAAACGGAATATATCATACCCAATAGGCAAGACGCGCTTTATGTAGAAAAAAATTGCGAAATATATTATGAGTTTCCGCCTGTAGTCAAAAACGATACGACTCGGTGGGGTGATGCTTGGAATGAAGCAGACTATCCTACGCCCTTGCCTATTTTGAGCTTGCCTACTGATAACACTTTCAAAATTTTTGAAGAAGAAGCACAAGCCTATAATTGGCTGTGTTATGTGCGTTTGCGAAAATAATGGCTACTTTTGTGTTATGTACGAAATCTTGAAAATACTTATCTTGTTGAGTGGCATCGGGCATATTGGCTTGAGTTTGGTTAGCCCTCTGATTCCGAAAATGTTGCAATGGAACGAAGGGCTGAAGGATTTGAAACCGCTTTTGCGTCAAATGTTTTGGACGTATGCCGTTTATATTTTGGCTATCAATTTTTGCTTTGGCTTGGTGTCTGTGCTGGGCGCGGAGGAATTATTGAACCAAACTTTTTTGGCAAAGGCAGTTTGTTTATTCATTGGGTTGTATTGGTTGGCGCGTGTTTTTGTACAATTTTTCTATTTTGATACTACAGACGCGCCCAAAGGTTTGATTTTCACCTTAGGCGAGTTTGCCTTGATAGGGCTTTTTGTAGGTTTTACTTTGGTATATTTAGGGGCTTTTGCCTATAATTGCAAATGGATATAGTGCTTTTCGGACTTTTGGCGTGGGCGTTGTTGTTGTTTGGTGTGGGATATGTGTTGCATATAGCCCACCGCAAACCCGCTGCGCGTTGGGTGGCTTGGGTGTTGGCGTTGGCTACGGTGATTTTTGCCACTTTCATCACACAAAACAAGATGCCTTTGTACCGAATGTTGGGCATCATTTCCTTACAACTGTTGGCTATGAAGGTCATTGTGGTCGTAGAGGTCTATGTAGGCAAGCCCAAAAAACGCCTTTCTTTCGTGCAATGGTCGGCTTTTGTGCTGTACTTTGGTATGCTTCCCGAAAAATTTAGCACCTTGTTTTCGAAGCCTCTCGGTGGGGCAGGCAAGTTGTTTTGGAAAGGCGTATCGAGAATTTTGTTTGGAATAGGGTTGTTGTTTCTTTCGCACAAGCTACAAGAGGCTCGCCTGCCTGTTTTTTTCTTGAGCGAGTTTGTGGCATTGGTGGGCTTGAGTTTTATCCTGCATTTTGGCGTGTTGAATATTAGTACCGCGTTTTGGCGTTTTTGGGGCGTGGACGTAGGCGAGATTTTCCGCGCTCCGTACAAGGCGAAGTCCTTGCCTGAATTTTGGAGCATCAGATGGAATAATGCGTTTACGGAAATGACACAAACGATTGCCTTTCGCCCCTTAGTGAGTAATTTAGGAGCAAAAGGTGCTTTTTTGGTAGGCTTTTTCTTGTCAGGAGTTTTGCACGAAATAGCGATTTCCTTGCCTGTGGCATCGGGTTATGGCTTGCCTACCTTGTACTTCGTGTGGCAAAGCCTTTTGATGTTAGCCGAAAAGAAATATCGATTTATCAAAAACATCACAAAACACCCAATCCTTCAACACATCTGGACATTCTGCTGGATAGCCTTGCCACTGCCCTTGCTTTTCCATGCGCGTTTTATCGAGCAAGTGGTGTATCCTTTGCGTGATATGGTGTTGTCATTTTTATTGTAAAAACCGCTCAAAATTTTGCTAAAAAGAAGCTCAAAGATTTGGTAATATAAAATAAATGTGTATATTTGCCAAAAACAAAATCAAAATATGGCTTCACAACAAGACCTCGACTTCACCTACACCACCATTGACAAAGTTTTTCGCCTCAGTATGGGCGAAACAGGCGATTATAGCGGTGCTATGTATAATGGCGATTTTAGCCTCACCCTTGAGGAGGCACAAGCGCAAAAGCACAAATTCATCGCAGACAGCCTGAACATTGGAAAGGGTACGAAAGTCTTGGACATGGGTTGTGGCTGGGGACCTTTCCTTACCTACATCACCAAACGCGGGGCAGACTGCCGTGGCGTAACACTCTCACAAGGACAAGCAGAGGCTTGTCGAAAAAATGGCTTGAAGGTAGAAGTAAAAGACTGCCGAAAAATTACGCCTGCCGATTATGGTACATTTGATGCCGTAACGTGTATTGGTGGTATGGAACACTTTTGTTCTATCGAGGAGTACAAAGCAGGCAAGCAAGACGAAGTGTATGCTACCTTCTTCAAAAACCTCACTGCACTCTTGCCTGTAGGCGGGAGGTTCTATATGCAAACAATGGTTTTCAGCAAAAATATGCTGAAATTAGAGGACATCAGTTTGGACGCGCCCAAAGACTCTGACTCGTATGCGTTGGCATTGATGATTGCGCAATTTCCCGGTTCTTGGCTTCCCTACGGGGCAGAACAAGTTATCAAAAATGCAGAACCGCACTTCAAACTCATTTCCAAAAGTAGCGGAAGGCTCGACTACATAGAAACTATCGGGCAGTGGCGCAAACGCTTTCGTAAATTTAGCTTCAAGAAATATTGGCTCTACTGCAAAATCATCTTGCGCCTGATGACCAATAAATCATACCGCGACCTTATTCCTATCTTTCGTCGAAGCCCAAACCGTACTTGCTTCCAACGCGAAACGATGGATCATTTCCGTTTGGTATTTGAGCGTGTGCAATAATCACGCTTTTTGAGGCGCGTAATTCATCAAAGTAGCCGTTAAATCTTGCAAAGACATCGTTCCCGAATGTCGCCAAATTACTTCACCTTTTTGGAAAAGTAGTAAGGTTGGGATACTTCGTATGCCAAAATGTTCAGAAACACGTGCATTTTTATCTGTATTTACTTTGATGACTTTTACGCTATCTTCAAACAAGTTACCTGCTTGCTCCAATACGGGTGCCATAGTACGGCAGGGCGCACACCAATCGGCATAAAAATCGACCAAAGTAGGCGTTTCGGAATTGATGAGTTCTTCAAATGTTTTCATATCTTTGTAACAAACTTACCTACCAAAAAAATCCGTAGGCAAGAAAAAGTGTGCGTTGTGCCGTGTTTTTTGTATGGTAAACGCCCTTTTTTTCGTTCAGTTAGTATCAACCATTTTACCCTTTTTATGATGTTTCGCCTTGTATTCGCTTTGTTATTTGCCTTGCCTGTAGTGGGCTTTGCCCAAAAACTGAACTCTGTCGAGGAGCAAATCCTGAAATCGGAAGCTGTAAAATTGGCAGAAGCCTATTATAGCGAGTTTACTAAAGTTATTCCTATCTTGAAAGATAGTATCACTGTGCAAGTGGAAGACGACAACGACAAACTCGTGAACAAACGCAAAACGCGCAAAGATGACTTCATAGACCGCTTTTTCCCGAACCATGATGTCTATGTCTATAACGACCTAAACCCTGATGATGATGCCAAACGTACCGACAGGCGCGTGCTTACTATAGCCGAGTACCTCGACGAAACGAAGTATTATTATGGCGACATGAGCAAAGAAAAAACCGTTTTTGCCCTGAAAACAGGCGCGGGTATGAAGGTAGGCTACAATGGACAAGCTCCTGACAAATATTATTATGTGCAGGTAGTCGTGGAGCGCACTATGAAAGGTATGTACATGGGCAAGTATTACACCGAAAACACCAAGAAATTGGATATGTATGTGCGTACTTTGGACAAGCCCGACACAAAATTGAAGAAATTTGAAATTATAGGCATTGACTTTGAGAGTAAGAAGATAACCGTAGAGAAATTGCCCTTAGAGGAAGGTATGGCAAAGGGTATCCGCTTCTTCGAGCAAGAAGATTTCGAAAAATCATTCCAATATTTGCTCAAATACAGCAAAGAAAAGAAGTTTGAGAAAAACGGAAATGCTACTTTCGCATTGGGCTATATGTACTTTTGGGGACGTGGCACAGAACGCAACGAGGCGGAAATGGTGAAATGGCTCGAAGCCTCTGCCCAACGCGACAACTTGTATGCCTTGCACTACATGGGCGAAAATTACTATTTTGGTGAGTATGGCGTGGCAGAAGACGAGAAGAAAGCCGTAAAGTACATCAAAGAAGCCGCCAAAAAAGGATTTGATGAGTCGCAGTTTTGGATGGGAGAACGCTACGAAAAAGGCGACTGCAAAAGCCTCAAGAAAGACTTGAAAGACGCTATCAAGTATTACAAGAAAGCCGCCAAACAAGGACACCTCAAAGCCCAAGCCGCCCTCAAACGCTTGGAGAAAAAATAAGGCTGTTTGAAAAAAATGCAATTTCCCTGAAAAGAACTATATTTGCGCATATTTTAGGAGCATATTAAAACGGTTAGGACTTGTATGATGTCTATAGTAAAAATATGGGTTCTCGTTTCTTTACTGGTAGTAGCTACGCATTGCACCATGAAAGACCCCAACGAAGCTAAAGCCTTGCCTACTGAAAAGGACGCTTCGGCAAAAAAAGTAGTGGGCTACGACTCGGCACGCGCTAAAAAATTGGGCGCAGACGAACATGGCATGAAACGCTATGTGATGGCTTTCCTGAAACGAGGCAAAACCAAACTTACGGACTCTACTGCTCGCAAGGAATTACAAAAAAAGCACTTGGAAAACATCACGCGCTTAGCGGAAGAAGGCAAGCTCATTGTAGCGGGACCTTTTTTGGAAAATAAGGATATACGCGGTATTTTTATTTTCAATGTGGAATCGGTAGAGGAAGCCCAAAAATTGACTGCCTCTGACCCCGCCATACAAGCTGGTACTTTGGAGATGGAACTACACCCATGGTATGGCTCGGCGGCACTCATAGAAACATTGCAAATTCATAAGACATTGGAGAAAAAAAGCATAACAGAAGCGAAGTAATGAAAAAGATAGGCGCAATAGGTGTTTGTATATGGCTGTTTGTTGAAATGGCACAGGCACAAACCCGCGAATTGAAAGAAAAATCAATGATAACAGGCAAGAATATGACCATTACCATTGAGGGAAACTACAAGGACATTACCAAAACGCCCATGAAAGAGCAAGGCTCTGTACTTTACAGGCGCGACTCGCAAGGTTTGTCTTTGGGCAATGTGTGTGCCGAGCAAACCATGGACACGTATGGATTTCGATATGAAATAGTGCCAGAACGACACGACATCAGCCGTTTTAGATACTTTATGCACAATACATGGACAGACATCAAACTTTTTTTCAACAATGGGTTCTTTTGGAAGGCACGCATGGAGAAAACTATCCAAAAATGTCGTGAACTTTCAGGTGATTTTGTGGAAGATACAGGAGATGAGGTTATCATCACCACCCGAAAAATGAAAAAGAAGAAAAGGTAATTTATTGTATGGTTGTATGGTTGGTTGTTGTATGGTTATTTTTTGTATGGTTATATGGTTGATTGTTGTATGGTTGTAGTTTAACTCTCAACTTTCAACTCTTAACTTTCAACTTTCAACCCTTAACTCTCAACTTTCAACCCTTAACTCTCAACTTTCAATTTTCAACTTTCAAAAACTCCCTATGCGTTTTTATTGTTTTTTTGTTTTGATGCTATTTTTTGTGCAAACCGCCCTTGCACAAGAACCCAAAAAACGAGATAAAAAGAAAGCTAATTCCGAAGAACTTTCTTTGGAAAACGACACTACGCCCAATATGGAATACCGCCTTGCGAGTGATAGTGTGCGCAAAGCCGAAATGCTCGAACAGCGCAAAAGGCGTTCAGAGCGCAAAAACAGCAAATCAAAAGATAAAAAGATTTATTTTGGTATCAAAACCAAAGTTTTGAGCGTGAGGCGCGAAGGTGCGGATAGAGTGATAGATGTGGCACAATACATTCCTATCACACATTTGTTGGATTACTTCAACCTTAAAGCCAAGCTCAAAAAAGGGGCAGAAGTTTTGCTGTTGCATGGCAAGTTCCAAACAATCCGAAATGGTGTAACACAATTTGCGGGCTATTATTACAAAGGCTTGACGCATGACGTTTGGAAAGAGTATGACAAGAACAACATACTCATAGAAAAACTTACCTACAATATGGGCTTTTCGGAAGAGTCGCGCCTTGCCTACTATGACGCAGGCGAAACCAAACTCAAGGAAGTTATCCCTGTGGAGCATAAAGTTTTGCATGGCGATTATTACCGCTTTCACGAAAACGGCACAGTAGCCGAAACAGGCGAGTACATGAATGGCGAAAAAATAGGGACGTGGACAGAATACCACGACAACCGCCAACGAAAAAAACAAACGCAATACGTAGCCAAGTATAATTGGCATACGCCAGAACCCGCCTTTACAACTATGGAGTGGGATAAGTACGGAAAAGTTACGTATGACCGCCAAAAAGACAAAGACAAAAAGAAATAATGCGCCCTCCGATAGTGCTTTTTACCTACAATCGCCCTAAACATACGCGCCTCACTATAGAGTCTTTGTTACAGAATAGGCTTGCGAAGGAAAGCGATTTGTTTGTGTTTGCTGATGGGGCAAAGAATGAGGCTCACCTGCCACAAGTTCGAGCTGTGCATGAGTACCTGCAAACTGTTACAGGCTTCAGGCAAGTGCATTTGACGCTTAGGCAAGAAAATAAGGGACTTGCGAACTCCATTATCACGGGGGTAGGCGAGGTTTTGAGGCAATATTCCACCGCGATTGTGTTGGAAGATGATATGCTTTGCGCAAGTAATTTTTTGGATTTTATGCACGAAGCCTTAGCGTTGTATGAGCAAACGCCTTCCATTTTTTCCATAACGGGCTACACTTTCCCCATTGCCTTTCCTGCGGACTATAGGCAAGATGTGTATCTTTCGCCACGCCCTTCGTCTTGGGGTTGGGCTACTTGGCGCGATAGGTGGGAAAAAGCAGATTGGGCAGTGGCAGATTTTGATGCTTTCATCAAAGACAAAAAACAGCGACAGGCTTTCAATCAAGGAGGCAATGATTTGAGTGTGATGTTGCTACGACAACAAAGAGGTGAGATTGACTCGTGGGCTATCCGTTGGGCATATACGCACTACAGGCAAGGAGGATATTGTGTCTATCCTACCCGTTCCAAAATTCAAAACATTGGCACAGATTTATCAGGTACGCACTCGCCTGCTACACGCAAGTATGACGTTACGCTGGACAACGCGCCCTACAGCTTGCCTGCCTTGCCTACCCTTGATGCACGTATTATGCAAAATTTTCAATATTTTTTCAAAAGAAGCGTTGTAAGAAAAGCCATCAACCTTTGGAAATATGGCATTATGTATTAACAAAGCTCTTAACACAAAAAAAAACAATTTATTTGAACTACTTTTGCCCCTTAAAACGTTTAAAGAATAAAAAAAAGCCATGAAAAAAATACTCCTTTCCCTTATTTTATCACTTGCCTGCACTACCCTTTGGGCGCAGGGCATTATGACTTTTGAGAAGGAAACCCACGAATTTGGGGACATCGAAGAAGGCACTATCGCCACGTATGAGTTCGAATTTACCAATACAGGCGACCAACCCATTGAGATTACCCGCGTACAAGCGGCGTGTGGCTGTACTACGCCAGAATGGACAAACAAGCCCATTTTCCCAGGGGAAAAAGGCAAGATAAAAGCAAGCTACAACAGTCAAGGTCGCCCCGGTGCTTTCAACAAAAGCGTGTCGGTGTATAGCAATGCCCGCAAAGAATTGTTGTCTTTGTTTATAACGGGCTTTGTGAAGCCTAAGCAAGCAGTGGCACAAGACGGTGCAAAGTTCGAAGAAGCGAAAATTAACCTTGCTCCTCCTGTGGCGCAGATAAGCAAATTTGTACATGATTTTGGAAAAGTGCAGATAGGAGAGCGCGTAAAAGAGCAGATTTTTATTCACAATTTGGGACAAAATACGCTCATTATCCAATCCATAGAAAACAAAAACAAAGCGATTTCCTTTGGCATCTCTACTGTTACTGTAGCTCCCAATCAGCCCGCTACGCTTGAAATCAACATCGAGAGCGATAAGTTGCAAATGGTTGAAGATGAGTTGATTTTGCATACCAACGACCCCAAAAATCCTAAGCACATCATCAAAATCAAAGGCGAGATTTTTGAGGATTTCAGCAAGCAAATGTTCAAGGCGAAAAAAAATTAAAAAAAACACCAAAGAAATTTGGTGTTTTCAAAAATACATCATACCTTTGCACCACTCTAATAAATGGTCGCGTGGCCGAGTGGCTAGGCAGAGCTCTGCAAAAGCTCGTACAGCAGTTCGAATCTGCTCGCGACCTCTAAAAATGCCTCTAACATACTGTTAGAGGCGTTTTTTATTTTAGAATGGCAGTATTGGTGGCACACGAGGCTTTGGAGCTACGTTTACAGAGGCACAAACCTAAAAACTTAGGCACGTCCACAAACTTTGTGGACGTGCAGTTTTGTAGTTACGCCACTTCTTTCTCCACGAAACGAATCCCATGTGTTTCGAGTTCGGGCAAAAGCGCGTTGTAGAGTTCGGCATAGATAGGCAAGCGCACACCACGCAAGGAGAGCTTACCTTCCACCAACAAGCGCGTAGCCATTGCCAAAGGCAAGCCTACTGTTTTGGCTATGGCAGTTTTCGAAGCACTTTTGCCTTCCAGCACCAAGTCCGACAAAACGCGGTGAGTCTTGCCTGCTTTGCTGTATATGATTTGGTGTTGCATCACGATAAGGTCGCGGTCTGTGGGTTGCAAAGCCCATTTTTCGGCTAATAAATCTTGCAAAATTTCGGCGGGTGTGCCTTGTGTGCGCATCACAGGCTTGTCGCTGAAAAGCCCCAGCCATTCCAATTTTGCCACTGCTTCGGGCTTGTATTGTTGGCGCAAATCTTCTATAGTGGTAGGCAAGAACGCTTCCGTAAATGCCTTGTAGGTAAGCCCTTCTGCCTGTAGTTGAAAGCTGTTGTCGGTCAAACCCAAACTTACCAAAATGTGCCAAGCATCACAATAGCCATCATAGCGCAATGTGCCACGCAAAAGCGTTGGAACATTCTCTAAGCCATACGGCACAGCATAGCCCAATGAGTCGCGGTTGGCATAGCCTTCGAAATCGCCTGCCCCGTCGAGATGCACTTTCTCGGTTTCGCTGAATAGGCGAGGATAGGGTATGAATTTGAGGCTTCCGTTTTCTTTGTATTGTGCTGTTCCGCCCTGCCCTGCCAAAACGACATTGCGCGGATTCCATGTAAATTTGTACTTCCAAGGATTGTTGGCAGACGCAGGAGCGAGCAATGCACCGCAAAACGACTTGAAACTCAAAATTTCCGCGCCTTCGCTTCGCAATTCGTCTAAGAGCTTCATAGCCGACAAATGGTCAAGCCCTGGGTCAAGCCCCAATTCATTCAAGAACAACAAGCCCTTTTCGGTAGCTTCTTTATCCATAGCTTTGATGGAATCAGGCAGGTAAGACGCGCTCAAGAAGTGCTTGCCTAATGCCAAACAATGCGTGGCGACTTCTGCCTGAAACATAGCAGGCAAGAGCGAAACTACGACATCAGCCTTGCCTACCAACTGCGCGGTAGCTTCTTTGTCGGCTATATCAAAAGTAGTGGCGTGTACGTGGGGGAAGTCTTTTATTTTGGCTTGCACAGGCGCGAGGTCGCGGTCTGCTACAGTCAGCGAACATACGTTAATTTGGGTAAAGCGAGCCAAATATTCTATGAGAT
>RDXI01000397.1 GCA_004292795.1 Bacteroidota bacterium
GAGAGAACAATTTGTTCTCAATGATAACGCCACGCATAGACGGAGGTGCCTTGAGCGAAGCGTCTTTCACATCACCTGCTTTGTCGCCAAAGATAGCACGCAACAATTTTTCTTCGGGTGTAGGGTCTGACTCGCCTTTGGGCGTAATCTTGCCTATCAAAATATCGCCTTCGCGGATAACCGTACCCACTCTTACGATACCATTCTCATCAAGGAAGCGGATAGCGTCCTCGCTTACGTTGGGTATCTCGGAGGTAAGTTCTTCTTCACCGCGTTTGGTGTCGCGCACATCAAGTTCATACTCTTCAATGTGGATTGAAGTAAATACATCACTCGACACAATGCGCTCCGATATTACGATAGCATCTTCAAAGTTGTATCCTTGCCAAGGCATGAACGCCACTTTCAAGTTTGCACCTAAGGCAAGCTCACCATTGTTTGTACCGTATCCTTCGCAAAGAATCTCGCCTTTTTTCACTTTTTGCCCTTTCTTCACGATAGGCTTCAAGTTCGTGCAAGTATCTTGGTTAGTACGGCGGAATTTGATGAGTTTATAGGTGATTAAATCCTCTTCAAACGAAATCAAGCGTTGGTCGTTTGAAAAATCGTAACGCATCACGATTTTAGTAGCATCAACAAAATGCACTTCGCCATCTTCTTCTGCCACAATCAGGGCGCGAGAATCGCGTGCCAATCTGCCTTCCAAGCCTGTTCCTACGATAGGAGCTTGAGGGCGCAACAAAGGCACGGCTTGGCGTTGCATGTTCGAACCCATCAAAGCGCGGTTCGCATCATCATGCTCCAAGAAAGGAATCAAAGATGCCGCGACAGATACAATTTGATTAGGCGCAACGTCCATGTAAGGCACTTGCACAGGGTCCACCAAAGGAAAATCACCTTCGTAGCGCGTTTTGAGTTTGTCAATCAAAAACGTACCTTCTGCATTAAAAGGCGCGTTAGAAAGGGCAATATGATGTCCGTCTTCTTCCTCTGCAGTCAAATACACGACATCATTCGAAACCGCTCCCGCTTTGATTTTGCGATAAGGCGTTTCGATAAAGCCCATTGAATTGATTTTTGCATGGACGCACAACGAAGAAATCAAACCAATGTTCGGACCTTCAGGCGTTTCAATCGTACAAAGGCGACCATAGTGCGTATAGTGAACGTCACGAACCTCGAAGCCTGCACGCTCACGCGACAGACCGCCAGGTCCCAAAGCCGACATACGTCTTTTGTGCGTAACTTCCGCCAATGGATTCGTTTGATCCATGAACTGCGAAAGTTGGTTTGTACCAAAGAAAGAGTTGATAACCGACGATAATGTTTTAGCATTAATCAAATCAATTGGTGTAAACACCTCGTTATCTCTAACGTTCATTCTCTCGCGAATGGTTCTAGCCATACGAGCCAAACCTACACCGAATTGCTGTGATAACTGCTCTCCAACAGTACGAACACGACGGTTTGACAAGTGATCAATATCATCAATATCAGCTTT
>RDXI01000398.1 GCA_004292795.1 Bacteroidota bacterium
GGCAAACATCAGCCCCAATCTCGCCTAAACCTACCACAAGCACACGCGGTTGTACCATCATACCCGCCAGGTCTTGCACCAATTCCACCGAAGCATACGAAGTAGAAGCGGCACCGCTACGGAAAGCCGTTTCTTGCACCAAACGCTTGTTCGCAAAGAAGATGCTGTGCAACAATCTATGCAAAAAAGGTCCCGCCACTTGTGCGTCAGCCGAGAGTTGATAGGCTTGTTTGATTTGGTTCGTGATTTGTAAATCGCCTACTACCTGCGACTCAAGCCCCAACGCCACACGATACAAGTGCCTTACTGCGTCCTCGCCTGCCAACGACTGAAAATGCGGTTCAGCATCTTCCGCGCCCAACATTGCCAAGATAGTAAACTTGTAATTGTTTGGAGAGGTATAATAGACTTCAGTACGGTTGCAGGTAGAAACCACCAACAAGTCGCTGATATTGTCCAATGTTTGTAACTTTTCCAACAAGGTTTGGCATTGAGTCTGGTTTAGCGCAATGCGTTCTCGCACCTCTATGGGCGCGGTCTTGTAAGAAATAGAAATTGCCTTGAAAAGATATTGCATATAGCTCGTATTCGTTTTCGCTTCACAAAATTAAGAGGTTTATAGAAAAGTGTTGTTATGCTATGCTAATTTAAAACCATTCTAAATAAGCGCGTTCCTTTTGGCACACCTTTCTTTATAGGGCAAAGTAAATACAACTTGCCTACCCAAACAATGATATTTGTCATTTGCAGGCTTGAGTTTTGATATGTCCTACAAATGCCTATCTTTGTGCTTTATTTCTGTGTTATGTTTGCTTATATAGAAGGTACTTTGGTACAAAAAGAAGCCACTTTTGCCATTGTTGATGTGCAAGGGGTGGGCTATCATCTGCGCATTTCCTTGCCTACATTCTCCGCGCTGGAGGTAGGCAAGAAGACCAAACTCTACACACACCTACAGGTGCGCGAAGACGCACATACCTTGTTTGGTTTCCGCGATTTGGCAGAGAAAAAACTGTTTTTAGACCTTGTGAGCGTGTCGGGAGTGGGCGCGAATACGGCTATGATTATTCTGTCGTCTATGAGTGCGAAGGAGATACAAGAAGCCATTGCTTCCGAAAACTTGCGCGTCATTCAGGGCATCAAAGGCATTGGCATCAAAACAGCGCAACGTCTTATTTTGGAATTGAAGGACAAAATCAAAAAGGAAAATGCAGAATTGGGTAATACCTCGCCTGCCCAAACAGGCTCATTGGCAAAAGCCGAAGCCCTGCAAGCCTTGCTCGCATTGGGTTTGTCGAAGCCATTAGCCGAGAAAAACCTCGAAACAGTCAGCAAAAAACATGGTGACTCGCTTACAGTGGAGGAATACATCAAACACGCCTTGAGAACATAGTTTGTAGGCAATAAAAAAGAGGCTGTCCATTTGGAAAGCCTCTTTTTTACTAAACACTAAGCCTATTTTTCAATCACTACTTTTGTTATCCTTGTCTTGCCTGCCAC
>RDXI01000159.1 GCA_004292795.1 Bacteroidota bacterium
TGGCATTGTCAATTCTAATGGTTCATCTTCTGTTCGCACCAAAATAGGCGCGGCTGTTTCCAATGAGCTAAGCGCGAATCTTATCAGTGGCAATGCGAGCAATGGCATTTACATAACAAGTTGTAGCCACATAGACATCTACAAGAACTACATAGGCATCAAAGGCAATGGCACACCACAAGGCAATGGCTCGGAAGGCATACGCATAGAAGGCAATGCTTCTAATATCAATATTGGCGCAATAGGAGCAGGAAATGTAGTGGGTGGCAATTCAACGGATAATATCATACTTTTTGAAAATGGAGGCGCGCCCAATAATATAAACATCATAGGCAATCACATAGGCATAGGGGCAGATGGCACTACATCTTTAGGAGGAGGCAGAGGCGTTGAATTATTGGGGGTATTGACAAGAAATGTTTACATATCTCAAAATGTGATAGCCTGCAATCTTGTGAAAGGAATTGGTTTGAATTATCTTCTTAGTACTGCTAACGAAAGCATCGCGCCTCCTGTGATTACAGAAGCCCTCACGACAAGAGTATCAGGCACAGCCAATGCAGGCGCGAATGTAGAAATATATGTAGATAATTCTACCTGCTCGACTGGCTCGAAGCAGGGAAGCGTGTATTTGGGAACGACTACAGCCAATGCTACAGGCGCGTGGACTTTTACCACCAATTTATCACTTGGGCAAGGAAAACACATCACAGCCATACAGCACGCGGGTTCGCTGAATACCAATACTTCAGAGTTTAGTTTATCTCAAACAGTTAATCACTTGCCTACTACAACCACTTCTACAAATACGAAAACCACGCTTGAAGATACACAAATTAATTTTACTGTAGCAGATTTTTCTACAACTTATGGCTATGCTGATACAGACCTTGATGCTTTTGCGGGTATCAAAATTATAGATGTATCTGGTTCTGGCACTTTGTATCTTGATGCCAATACGAATAACTTGGTAGATGTAGGCGAGGCTATCACAGGTACGCCTAATCTTGCTGTTACTTTAGCAGATATTCCAAAACTGAAATTCAAACCTACCGATAATACATCAGGTTCTCCATACGCTTCGTTTTATTTCGAGGTCTTTGATGGCAAAGAGTATAGCCAAAGTCCTAATGTACCCAGCATGAACATTGTCGTAACGCCAGTAAATGACTTGCCTACAAGTGCGGATTTTGCAATAGGCATCAACGCGCCTTTGGTGTTAGAAGATACAGATTTTGCGTTGAGTCAAGTGTTGTTTCCTTTTGTAGATGTTGATGCAGGAGATGTATTTTCAAGATTGCAAATTGTAACCTTGCCTACCAAGGGAACGCTTACATTTAGCGGAACGCCTGTAGTGGCAGGACAGATTTTTTCTGTTTCCGATTTCTCTGCCTTGTTATATAGGGCAGTTTTGAATGAAAGTGGGACTTCATACACTACTTTTACCTTCAAAGTGATAGACTCGCAAGATGGCGCAAGTTTGACGCATACCGCTACTATCAACGTAACAGCTGTGAATGACGCGCCTACTATAAATGCAATAACACCTCCACAATCTGATATAAGTGCCAATAGCAACCCTGTTAAGCTCAAACTCACAGGCATTGGCGTGGGTGGTGGCGCAGATGAAGCTAATACGCAGCAAATACTGTCAGTAACAGCTACTTCTAATAAGCCTATTATCACTCCTACAATTTCTGCTACAATGGATACGCTTACCTACAGGGTTTCGCAAGCAGTTACACAAGATACTGACGTAACAATTACTATAACAGTACAAGATAATGGAGGTATTGCAAATGGAGGCATTGACACCAAAACAGTTCAATTCACTGTTACCGTAGTGCCTAATTTGCTCACGCCTTATAATTTGTCTGCCACTGTCGCGTCTGCATCGAGTATTCAACTTGCGTGGGAAGATGAGAATTTGAATGTGTCGAGCTACGAAATTTATCGCACTACGACTTCAGAAACAAATCCTTTCCAAATGATAGGCACTTCAACTACAAAATCTTATACAGATAATGCGGGACTTGTGATAGGCACGTATTACATCTACAAAGTGCGTAGCATTTCGGCAGTGGGCTATTCAGAATACTCTAATTTGGGAGCAGTAGAATTGGTCAATGTATCTGCCTCGCCTACTAACCTACAGGCTACTGTACCCACCACTGATATATATGATAAAATAAATTTGACATGGACAGACAACAGCAATGACGAAGAAGGCTTTAGATTGGAGCGTAAAAGCGTGTATAGTGGCAATTTGTTTGAAGAAATAGACATCTTGCCTGCCAATACTACCACTTATACAGATACGGAGCTTTTACCCAATGTGAAATATACTTACCGCATACGAAGCTATAACGACAACGGACAATCATCTGCCTATAGCAACGAAGCGAATACGAGAACGAATAAAAATGCGCAAATGCCTACGCCCTTGCCTCCTTTTGACCTTGAAGCTACTTCGGTTTCTACGCGCCAAATTAACTTGAGTTGGGAGTATAGCATCAATCCTGACGTTATTTATTTGGTGGAGCGTTCTACTGATGGAACAAACTTTACTGAAATATCGGAATTTGTTACGGCTTCGCTTAGTTCGGTAAAGGCATACATCGATACGGTTGATGTTTTGCAAGGCACTTTGTATCATTATCGTGTGCGTGCCAGCACAGGGGGCGGTTTGTCGGGCTATAGCAATGTGGACACTGCCCGTGCTATTTGTAATTTGCAAGATTTGGCGATAGTGCGCACCGACAACGGCAAGGAAGTTATTTGTGAAGGCAAGAGCGCGGCAATGAGTATTGTCAGTGATATTGCAGGGGCAACGTATCAATGGCGGCGCAACGGTGTTATTATTCCCAATGCGAAGTTTGAAACTTTCTATGCTTCGCAAACAGGCGTATATACTTGTACGATAGCGGTGGATAATTGCCAAGCCATTTCGGTCAATTCGTTGTTTGTGGCGGTGTTGAATGAACCTGAAGCCTTGACTGTTTTGGAACAAAATGGCGAATTGTTGGCTTCTATCAATGATGCAGATGCGTATCAATGGTACTTTGATTATCGTCCCATCACAGGTGCTACTTCGCGCAATTACAAACCCACTAACGCAGGTGTGTATTATGTGGTGGCTACAGTAGAAAGTTGTGTTTCTACTTCGAACACTTATTTTTATGCGGTGTTGGCAAATGAAACCACGAACATCAGCCAATACATTTACCTCGCGCCTAATCCTGCTCGCCTACAGACAGAAGTGCGTTTTGCCTTGCCTACTATGGGCGATTATGCGATGGAAGTATTGGACACGAAAGGCAAGACTTGGCTACGCAATGCAGGCAAGAAAACAGACGTAGAACTTCGCCAAACGATTTCATTGGCAAAAGTCCCTGCGGGTGTGTATCTTATCAAATTGCGCATAGGCAACCAACAAGGATACAAAAAGTTGGTGGTAGGTGAGTAGGGCGGAAGGGTTGAGGGGTGGAGGGGTGGAAAGGTTGAGGGGTGGAAAGGTTGAAGGGTGGAAGGGTAGGCAAGAGAAGATGTGAAATAACAACAATATGCTACAAAACCATTACCCCCTCAACCCTTCTCCCCTTCCACCCCTCAACCCTTCCCCATTTCCACAATAAGTTTGAAAGCGTCTTCGCTGATAGGCATTACAGAAAGACGACTTTGTTTGATAAGAGGCAGGTCTGCTAAGGCAGGTTCTGCCTTTATTTGTGCCAAAGTTACAGGCTTAGGCAGTTCAGTAACAGGCACAATATCCACCGCCACCCAACGCTCATCATCAGTAGTCGGGTCTTGGTAGGCAAGGGCATCAACACGCCCCAAACCCACTACGCATTTGTCCGTAACGCTGTGATATATCAATACAATGTCGTTCAGTGCCATTGCTTTCAGGTTGTTGCGGGCTGTATAATTGCGCACACCGTCCCAAACGGCTCTTTTTTGCGCTACCATATCTTGCCATGAGAACGCTTCAGGTTCGGTTTTTACGAGCCAATATTGCATAGTGAAAAGTAATGTTATACTAAAATAAGATTTAAAATGCGTATTAACCACAAGGACACAAGGTCACGAAGCTTACTTTTACCTTTTTTTCTTGTGTTCTTGTGTCCTTGTGGTAAAGTTTTGTACACAAGGTCACGAAGCTTACTTTTACCTTTTTTTCTTGTGTTCTTGTGTCCTTGTGGTAAAGTTTTGTACGCAAGTTAAGAATTATTTTAGTATTAGATGGAGGAATAATATTGCAGTTGCATCTTGCCTTCTTTCCAAACAGCATACGTACAACTTTTGAACCACTCGCCAAGATTGATGTATTGGCTGTTGGGTGTTATTTCGTATTCCAAAGGCAAATGCCTATGCCCAAAGACATAATAATCAAAATGATGCGTGGCTTCTATTTGTTTGGCATAGAGAATAAGCCATTCTTTTTCTTCACCCAAAAAATGTTCATCTCCGCCTTTTTTCAAATTACGCGCCCTGCTTTTGCGCGACAGAAAACTCGCCAAGCCAATGCCAAAATTGGGGTGCAGGCGAGCAAAAAGCCACTGACAAACAGGGTTTCGAAAAACTTGCTTCAGAAATTTATAGAAATAATCGCCAGGTCCCAAACCATCGCCATGCCCTATCAAAATACGCTGACCGTTGATGTCCCACACTTGCGGATTTTTGAAAACAGTAACACCTATTTCTTTCGGCAAATAATCAAACATCCACATATCATGATTGCCCGTGAAGAAGTAAACGGGTATGCCCGAATCGACCATGTCGGCAATCTTGCCCAACAAGCGCACATAGCCACGCGGTACGGCAGAGGCATATTCGAACCAGAAATCAAAAATATCGCCTACCAAAAAAACTGCACTTGCGCGGTCTTTGATGCTGTCGAGCCATTGCACAATCTGAAACTCACGCGCCCTTGAAGTGTCAAAATCAGGCGCGCCCAAATGAAAATCGGAAGCAAAGAAAACTTCCTTGCCTACAGGTACATGAAGCGTGTGCGCGGGGGGAAAGTTCATAGATGCAAAGATAGCCTTTTTTTGATTTCTTTGCTCGTGAAAGCTCTTTATATATCCAAAAAATGGGCGTTGTGTAGTATTAGGTTATATGCGACCATTTGTATTTATCTTTTGCTTGTATCTTGGTGTTGTGGGTGCTTTGGCACAAACAAACGAAAAACCTTACCTGCGCCTGCGCAAAGAAAATAGCGTAACCATTCCTGTAGAAGTACCCAAAGGTAAAGTAACTTTTGTGTACAATGACCGCGTGGGGTATGTGCGAGAGGGCAAAACGCCCAAACAAATCATCATAACGCCCTATCATACCGAAAATTTCAAAGTGGCTGTTTTGTTGGAAGGCAAACAAATTTGGGAAAAAGAATATGAAGTAAAGCGTTCCACTGACAAACAAATCCTTTTCGTACACGAGAAAAGCACTATTTGCTTGCCTACCACAATTCCCCCAAATGCCCAAGTAACCGTAGAAACCGACAACGGCACTTTTTATACTTACAGAAGCCATAGAGGAGTTATACAACCAAACAAAGTAGGCAAGTGCCTTATGACAGCCAAAATAAATGGGCAAAAAGTGTGGGAAGAAGAATTGGAGGTAAGAAAAGAAACGCCTCCTGAGTTTTTCTTAGCCAATGCCGCAGGCAAGAAATTGGACTTGCGTTTGCCCTTGCCTGCCCATTTGAGCTACAGAGCAGTTTTAGCTCCTGACTCTTTGCTTATGGAAAATACGGAAGGATTTGGCTATCGTATGTATGGGGTTTACTATAGCTTATGGCGAGGCAACAAGGCAATCCAAAGCGGACAAAGTGCTGATGGAAGTATCCCAAGCCCCAAAAGTATGGGGGCTATAGCAGGGGATAAAATGATGGTGCAAATCATGGGTGCGCAAAAGGTATATTCAACCTGCCCTATTTTGAATATCAAAGTGCCAGATGAGCCTTTTGTCTTTACGGTGCGGTAGCGTTTTTTTGTCGTTAAAAAACCGTTAAAACCTGCGTGCCTTGTATAAAGTGCGTTACATTTGCATACCAATAGGTTTTATCGTTTATGCAAAGAATTTACTTACTTTTGTTGGCGTGTGCGTTTGCGCAACTTGCCTACGCACAACCGCGCTCTTTCCATGCAGGCGAGCTACAACTCGCTTTGAAAAAATTGAATGTGGTAGGTTCGGTTTTGTACCTCGCGGCACACCCCGATGACGAAAATACGGCTCTCATTGCCTACTTTGCCAATGAACGCCTGATGCGCACAGGCTATCTGTCCCTCACGCGGGGCGATGGCGGGCAGAACCTCATAGGCGCGGAACAGCGCGAACTGATGGGGCTTATACGCACTCAAGAACTCATACAAGCCCGCAAAACAGACGGAGGCGAGCAGTTTTTTACTCGCGCCAATGATTTTGGTTTCTCCAAAAGTGCCAAAGAAGCCCAACAAATTTGGGACAAAGAGCAAGTCTTGGCGGACATGGTGTGGGTTATCCGCAATTTCCGCCCAGATGTGATAGTAACGCGCTTTCCTCCCTCCCGTGATGCAGGACATGGGCATCACGAGGCTTCAGCTATCTTGGCAGAGGAGGCATTCAAGGCTTCGGCAGATGCTTCGCGCTTTCCCGAACAACTGAAATACGTACAAACATGGCAAGCAAAACGCTTGGTTTGGAATGCCTTTTGGCGCAGAAATGGGCAATTCAGCAATCAACCGCCAGATGGCAATGCGAATATACAATACGTCAATGTGGAATTGGGCAATTACAACCCTCTTTTGGGCAAGTCAAACTTGGGCATCGCGGCAGAAAGTCGCAGTATGCACAAATCGCAAGGCTTTGGAGCAGGCAAGAATCATGGCACGCGCTTAGACAACCTACAGCATACGCTTGGCTCGCCTGCCAAAACTGATATTCTCGACGACCTTACGCTCTCTTGGAAACGCTTCGAAGGCACAGAAGGCTTCTCGAAAATATTGGAAAATGCGTACCAAAACTACAAGCCCGAAAATCCTGCGTTGATTGTGCCAATGCTGAAAGAGGCGTACCAAAAAATGAAACAGTTTGAGGGTTCTACGCAAAATTATGAAGCGAAATTTTGGGCGCAACAAAAAAGCGAAGACCTGAAAAATGTTCTCCTTGCCTGCATTGGGCTATGGGCAGAGGGCAACGCTACCGAATACAGCACTGCCTTAGGTGATAGTTTGGGGCTAAAGCTCGAAGTGGCGTTGCGTATGGGCAATGTGCCTTTGATGATTGAGAAGGCGAGTATTCATAGCACGGCACTTGGCAAAATCTTAGACGTGGATAGCTTGCCTAAAATCCTGAAAGCTCCCCAACTTTGGACAAAAAGAGCCGTTATTTACATCAATCCCAACGAACCGACTACGCAACCGTATTGGCTGACCGAAAAACCTACGCAAGGACTTTTCAGTGTGAAAGACCAACTCATGCGCGGAAAGCCTGAAAACTTGCCTGCCTTCAAGCTTGTATTGCAAGTGAAATTCCAAGACCTTAGCCTTGTGATTGAACGCCCCATTACCTACAAATGGGTGAAGCCCGAAGATACAGAAATCTATAGACCGCTTGAGGTTACGCCTCAAGTGATGGTAAATGTGGCGCAAGATGCTTACCTATTCGCGGGGCAACAAAGCAAAGATATTACGTTTACGCTCTATGCCAACAAAGCCAATCGCAAAGGGCAGGTAAGCCTGCAACTGCCTACGGGCTGGACTGCAGAGCCTGCCTTGCATACTTTTCAGCTAAAGAACAAAGAAGAACAACAAAAAATCACGTTCCGCATCACGCCAAGCGCGAACAGCCAAGCGGGAACTGCCAAATTGATGCTGAAATTGGAAGGCGAGGAAGCCAAACCTGCTGTAGGTATTCAGCGCATAGACTACAGGCATATTCCCTTGCAAACTGTTTTCCCACAAGCCGAGATATTTTTGGATAGGTTTGATATGCAAATGGCAGGCAAGCAAATAGGCTACATAGAAGGGGCAGGCGATGAAGTGGCACAATGCCTCGAACAAGTGGGCTATACTGTAACGCGCCTCAAGGCTGATGCTTTGTCGAATGATTTGAGCCAATTCGATGCTATAGTGTTGGGTGTGCGTGCCTACAATACGCAAAACGACCTCAAAAACGGGGCTACTCACCTGAAGAAATACGTGGAGCAAGGTGGAACTGTAGTCGTGCAATACAACACCAACCAAAGCCTTGTTACGAAAGAGATAGGCGTTTATCCGCTTACGCTTGGGCGCGACAGGGTTACGGTAGAAGACGCGCCTGTTACGTTTCTGTTGCCCGAACACGCCTTATTGAACGCGCCCAACAAAATAACACAAAAGGACTTCGAAGGTTGGGTGCAGGAAAGAGGCTTGTATTTTGCCCAAAAATGGGACGAAAAATATGAAACTATCCTTGCCTCCGCAGACCCCGAAGAGCCTGCCCTCAAAGGTGGATTGCTCTATGCCAAATACGGCAAAGGCAAATACATTTACACAGGACTTGCCTTCTTCCGCCAACTGCCTGCAGGCGTAAAGGGCGCGTACCGTTTGTTTGCTAATTTATTGGCAAAGCCTTAAAACTGTAGTTGCGAATTTAAGCCGAAAAGTCTTGCCCATAGTCAGGCAAGGCTTTTTGTTTGAGTTCCTGTAGCCACTCTTTGAGCGTTTGCAGTTCAGGAGATTTATCGAGGAGTTCGGTTAGGAAGTTTTTGAAAGGCTTGTTATCTATAATATCTAACTTTTTAGTGTGTTTTTTAAGACTTTTCAAATCACTTGGAAAACCATAATTTTCTATGTTTACGCCATTTCGCTCTGCAGTTTCGAGTAGCCATTTTTCCATAGCAGGACTAACCACTATCAAAATATGTGGCTTTTCGGGGTGTTCTTTGTAGGCAAGGTTAGGAACGGTTTTGGAGGTGTCTTCCACAAATTCGCTAAAATAGTCAGGCACATTTTTTCGGTCATTGTCCACCAAACCCACCACCACGCAATTATAAGCTATTTCGTGAATAGCCAACATAGTTTGGTCGAGGGCTTGCATACTTTTGGTGTTTTCTATCAGATTAGGCGGTATTTTACAAAATTTGATGATAGCCTCTTCCAAAAAACCTTCTGCTAAAAACCTAATCGTGTAATTCTTCTTTTGCATACAAGAACTTGTCTAAGTTGAAAAATAGATTGAAGTTGTCGCTGATGGCTTCTTTGATTTCCTCTTGGCTAAGGGCTTTTACTTTGGTTTCGTAGTCTTCGTAATACACCAGCACAAGGTTCAATTCGTCTTCTCCTAAAGCCGACAAAAGCGTGTTCAGCAGGTAAGGGCTATGCGTAGTAAGAAAATATTGGTTTTCATCATCAAGGGCTATGCGGTCTGCCAATTCTGCTGTATAGGGAGGGAAAGCGTGTGCTTCAAGCTCTTCGAATACCAACACCGAATTTTTGTTGGACTCTATTGCCGCAAGGTAGAAAATAATGCGCTGGAGGGTGTCTGCCATATTTTCATACGGATAGTCAGTAACAAAGCCATCTACATTTTTTTGTATTTCAAAAGTGTTTTCGTGTTGTTTATAGACTAAATTTAGTTTATATTTCTCAAATCTATCTTTCGCCTCTTTCCAAATTTCTTTGTTGTTGGCTATGATAGAAAACAAATTATGTCCATGCGGAGGGCGCAAAAAGTCATCTATTTCGCCATTTTTGGGTGCGTTTTTGACGAATTCGTATTTCTTTACAATGCTATTGTACCTACTAGTTTCAAATGTTAAGTTAGTCACACCATCAGTTTCAATGGTTTCGTAATATACTCCCAACCCTCGCCAATTGTCTGAATCAAATGTATGATTTCCTGTTTCAACGTTTTTCTTTAAATATTTTTCTATTTCGCGTTTTAAAAAGGGAAGTTTGTTATATTTTTTATCAAAGGATATAGAGTTGGTTTTGCTATCGGTAACGAAAAAATGATATTCGTCTTGTTCCTTCCAAAAAGAGGCACTTCCTAAATTGGTTTCCACTGAAATTACTCTTTTCTTTTGCTTCTCAAAAAACAAATCTCCCAAACTTTCATACCTAATTAAGTCCGAAAGATACTTTTCTTCATTCTGACTATAGCCGAAGCCCAACAACCCTATCGCCTCCAAAATATTCGACTTGCCTACATTGGGCGCGCCTATAAAGACATTGAC
Organism: Bacteroidota bacterium; assembly: GCA_004292795.1. Classification (GTDB taxonomy): domain Bacteria; phylum Bacteroidota; class Bacteroidia; order Cytophagales; family Microscillaceae; genus RDXI01. The sequence continues at coordinate 10,196 of RDXI01000159.1, forward strand.
GCGCTTGCAAGGCAGGTCTATGTGTTGTATGGATTTGAAATTGCGGATAACCAAGCGATTGATGAGATTTTCCATAATAGATTTCTTGTTTTTTTTGAGCAAAGATAACATTTCAGCACGAAAAACCCTATAAAACGCCAAAAAGTGTATGCGAAAACATACACTTTTCAGATTTTATTATGAGTAGGCAAGCTAATCAGCCAACGCGCCCCTGACTACGGTTTGCGTTCTGTCGGGTCCAATGGAGGCAAGATTAACAGGAATTTCCGCTTTTTCTTCTATGAAGTCAATGTAAGCACGGAGTTCAGAAGGCATATCTTCGAACTTGCGTACATGGTGCAAGTCGCGTTTCCAGCCTTTCATCACTTTGTAAATAGGCTTCACAGGCGTATCCATAAAGCAATGAGGCACGCGGTCTGTGATAGAGCCATCGGGCATTTCGTAATGCGTACAGATAGGAATTTCAGAAAAAGTATTCAACACATCAAACTTCATCAAAAGCAGTTGCGTTGTGCCGTTTATCATCGAAGTATAGCGCAGGGCAGGCAAGTCTAACCAACCACAACGGCGTTTGCGCCCTGTAGTCGCGCCAAATTCGCGCCCAATTTGGCGAAGTTCCTCGCCTATTTCGTTGTCTTGCTCCGTAGGAAAGGGACCGCTTCCCACTCGCGTAGCATACGCCTTGCAGATGCCCAAGACCTCGCCTATTTGATTAGGCGCGATGCCCAAGCCCGTACAAGCCCCTGCCGAAATGGTGCTGGAACTCGTCACAAAAGGATATGAACCAAAATCCACATCAAGCAACGAACCTTGCGCCCCTTCTGCCAAAATGGAGTCGCCATTTTTCAAACAATCGTTTATCAAATACTCCGTATCGGTCAGGTGCATTTGCTTCAAGAAGGCAATGGAGTCAAAAAACATAGCTTCGGCATCTCCTATTTCGTAGGGATATTCCAAAAAGCTCAAAATGCGCTTGTGATTGTCCAAAATCTCTTCGTATTTGTCCAAAAAGTTAGGCGAAAGCACATCACCAATACGCAAGCCTTGTCGTGCCACTTTGCTTTGATACGCGGGACCAATGCCTCGAAGCGTCGAGCCGATTTTCTTCTCGCCTTTCAGGGTTTCATACGCCGCGTCCAATATTTTGTGGGTAGGCAAGATGATATGCGCCTTTTTAGAAATATACAGATTGCCCAAAACATTGAGGTTGAAACTGCTCAAGGACTCAATCTCTTTCTGAAAAACAATCGGGTCAATTACTAAGCCGTTGCCTATGATGTTTTTGGTTTCTCGCCTAAAAATGCCCGAAGGGATTTGGTGCAAGACGTGCTTTTGCCCATCAAATTCAAGCGTATGCCCTGCATTGGGTCCGCCTTGAAAACGAGCGACTACTTGGTAGCGAGGCGCGAGGAAATCAACGATTTTGCCCTTGCCTTCGTCGCCCCATTGGGTGCCGACAACGACGACGTTGCGGCCAGGGCCGGGGCGGATGCGGGTTTGCATGGTCAGGTGGTCAGTGAGGCTGTGGCTGGGCTTGGAACGGGCGCCGCAGCAGCCTGCAGCGGCACGACGCGCCAGGCCCCTTGGTCGCGCGTCAGCTGGCGGTAGAACCGGAAGCTGGCCTCGGTGTCTGGATGCTGACCGGGGAGCCGGCTGACGACGACCTCGCCTGAGTCGCGCAGGGCGCGGACCGCGTCGCGCAGCGCCGGGTCGTCGACATGCGGTGCAAGGATCGCCGAGGGCGGCGCCTCGGCGGGCGACATCTCCGCCAGCGACTTCAGGTCCAGGCTGAAGCTGCTGCTGGTGGTGCCGTCGATGGCCGAGCGGGCGCGCTCGGAGAGCATCACCAACCCCGCGCAGGGCGTGCTGCTCCAGCCCTTCTGCGGCGCACTGACGATCACGTCCACGCCCGTGGCGCGCATGTCCACCCACATCGAGCCGCTGGCCACGCAGTCCAGCACGAACAGGCCACCGTGCGCGTGCACCGCGTCGGCCACGGCGGCGAGGTAGCCGTCCGGCAGCAGCATGCCGGCCGAGGTTTCCACGTGCGGCGCGAACACCACGTCGGGCCGGTGCTCGCGGATCGCGGCCACGGCCTCGTCCACC
>RDXI01000160.1 GCA_004292795.1 Bacteroidota bacterium
CCTCGCGTCGCTTCTTGGAAATTATGAACCTATTGCATAATTACCAAACCTCTAAAGGGGGCAATGTAACGGTTAATTGGTACTATCAAAAGGAAGATGTGGATATGCTTGAAAGCGGTGAAGAATACCGTGATGATGTAAAACTCCCTTTCCATATCATTGCTTACGAAAAATAGTATGCAAGCTGAACAACCTATTGTTAAAATAATCAACCATTCACCCCACGCCTTGCCTGCTTATGCTACTCAAGACTCGGCAGGTATGGATTTGAGGGCTTGGCTTCAGGAATCGATAACACTCGCTCCCTTAGAGCGAGTGCTTGTGCCTACAGGTATTCATATACAACTGCCCGAAGGCTACGAAGCCCAAATACGCCCCAGAAGCGGACTCGCGCTCAAACAAGGCATCACGTTGTTAAATTCGCCCGGTACGATTGATGCGGACTATACAGGCGAGGTAAAAATTCTGCTTATCAATCTCTCGAATGTGCCTTGCCTTATCCAAAACGGAGAACGCATTGCGCAAATGGTCGTTGCCAAATATGAGCGTATAGAGTGGCTATCCGTACAAACATTGGACGCTACCGAAAGAGGCGCGGGTGGGTTTGGGAGTACAGGTGTATAAAAATTGTTCTAACCATTAATATTAGTTTTCAATTATGTATGTATCATCAGAACTCCAAACCGAATTAGACTACTACAGACGCTTGCATGCTCATTTCGAGGTTTCCTTGAAAGAGGGTAAGAAGTCTGTAGAAACTCTGTCTGATAAAGTGCTTTATATGCTTATGAGTGCTTCTTTTGTGATGGACACATACGAAGAAACTTTTTTTGACTCGTTTGTCATCACCGACAAAGAACTAACAGGCAAGTCAGAGATGCAAATAGATGCGTATGCTTTTCTGGAAACGGAAAATAACAATGAAAAACACTTGCACTTATTCCAATACAAAATATCTGAAACCAATAAGGGTGCTGCCTCACCTACAGAGGTTTTGAATTTTGCTACTTTTGCCAATAACTTTTTTGTTCATCCTGAATTGAGGGGAACAGAAACACTCCCTATTTTGGAAGAGATAGACAAAAAAGTGCATGATTTTTTGAATAAAAAAAGGGGAAACTCTATCAAAGTAAAGTGTCATTATATCAACAATGTTGCGGGTATTTTTTCAGGCAATCAAGCCAATTTCAAACCTGTAATGGGACGTTTTGAGTATGACAAACAAGTTTGGGGCTTCGAAATACAAGTTTATGGCAAACAAGATATTTTGGATTTGATAGAAGATGGCAAGATAAGGGTGGGTGTAGAAACCATTGAGATTATCACAGACCAACCACAACACGCTTATCGCTATGAAGACAATGCTCATAAGAAAGAATTAGGCTTGCCTACTAAGGTCATTATTGGTTTTTGCAATGTAAATGAATTGATACGGCTACAAGATAAATACCATCACAATCAACTTTTTGCTGAAAATGTACGCCTTTATTTAGGCAATAGAACTTCTGTCAATAAAGACATTATCAGAACTATCACGACTGATGAAAGTAATTGGTTTCCGTATATGAACAATGGCATTAGTATTATTTGTGATAGTTTGAAACTTGGCTCTATCAATGCAAGAAAAAATGTGTTGCCATTAGAGCTTACCAATTTACAAATTATCAACGGTTGCCAAACCGTAAATGCGCTCTATGATGCCAAATACAATGAATTGACACGCGATAACTTCAAATCCTCGACCTTATTGGTAAAGATTTATCAAATAGAGCCTACCCAACAAGTTTTTAAACAAAATGTGATACGCGCTACGAACAATCAAAACGCTGTAAAAGCCTACTCCTTGTATGCTAATGATAGCATACAAGTAGATATACAAGATGTTTTAAAAAAATTAGGCTATTTATATGACCGAAAAGGTGAAGGTAAGGCTTACGAAGGTAATTTTATTACTATGTTGAATGCTACGTTAGCTTACTATACTATTTTTATCAAAAAAGGTGATATAGTGCGCGATAGTGCAAGGCAAAGTAGGGCATTCAAACAAGAAGAGTATGACAAAATATTTAGAATAGAAACTATCGAAGATGAATATATTGGCGCATTGCATAATTTATCTGTTCGTCTTTTATTATCTGCCCTTTTGCTTGAAAAAATACGTGAACTAAATGCACAACGCGCTACAAAATATTTAGAAAAGCTACCGATTATTAAAAAAAGTAGTTATTTTCTTATCACATTATATTATTATTTACACGAAGTTTTTTTTAATAAAATTACAGCAAAATATTTGCAATTTCTGCAAGAAGAAACAAGTATTCATAAAATCAAAAATATAGCTGTTGATGAGGAGTTTTTTAGGCATATCGAAAATAGCTTTGATGCATTGGTGCAACATTACCAAAAGGTTTATGATAGTATTCCTGCTGAGAAAAAAATGGATATAGACAATCTACTCAAGTCAAAAGATTTCAGCGAGGCGTTTCAAAAAACCATAGAAGGAATAGAACCTATAAAAGATATTTGATATGCCTTTCTTTTCGCTCCTTATTCCTTTTCGTGACCGCGACTTGCCTCCCCTACTGAAATGTCTTGACTCTATTGCGCTACAAACGTTTCAAGATTTTGAGGTTGTCTTTTTGGATTATGGCAGTCAGCCCGCGCTTGGGGAGGCTTTGAAAGAAACGTTACAAAAATATCCTTTTTTGCACTACAGGCATACCGAAACACGCGGAAGGCTTTGGAGTAGGTCGGAAGCGTTGAATATTTTGCTGTGGGAGGCAAGGGGCGCGTATGTAGTGGTGCTTGATGCTGATGTGCAGGTAGGCAAGACTTTCCTCGAGCTTGCCTACGCGGAACTTCAAAGACTCGCCTCCCCTACTCTGCTCGAATTGCGTTTTTGGGAAACTTTGCCAAATGGTTTGCGTGTCAAATTGCGCACAAGCCGTAGTATTTTTACAGCACAACGAGATTTTTTGATAGAAAAGGGTGGCTATGATACTTTTTTCAAGACGTGGGGCGTGGAAGATGTGGAAATGATGAGGCGCATCTCGCCTGCTGTGGGGCAAAACCCCGTTTTTGTGTCTGAAAAAGCCCCGCTCATTCATTTGTGGCATCCCATTCAAATGGATTTGCGCCCGAAGGGTTGGGTTGATTTTTTGATGTATCAATATTTGCCTCATAAGCAACAAAACCCTGATAAATTTCCCACAACGTACTTGCCTCCTGTGGTGCTTGCCTACAAAGACCGCCCTGTTTTACAAAAAATGCAGGCAAGGAATCAAGAAGGCATTACGCATTTTCGATTTGGCTTTCCTGTTTTGTATCATTACACCCAATTTTTGGCGCGTTTTGCTACCTTGCGGGCAGGCGAGTTTCTTTGTGTGGAGCAAGAATTTACGTACTATGCACCTGACAATCAATCGTTTATGCGTAAGATTATCAACTTTTGCAATGGCGTTTTAGGCAAGTTACGTTTTTCGTATCGCTTGGTCGACATTCCTACCTTCGAAACGGCTTACCTGCCTTTGCTACAAGTGCGCGATTTTTTGTTTTACTTCCTTATCAATTACGAGGCGCAAATAGCCGATTATTTCTTTGAGCATGACGAGCAGAAAATAACATTTTGGGTTTGTCGCAAAATAAGTTGAAGTTATAAAATATAGCCCTTATCTTTGCCCATTCAATCGATTGTTTATATTTATCCTTGAACTATGCAAAATTTTGTCCCTCGCAAAATCTATACAGAAGAACACGAGTTGTTTCGTCAATCGGTACGCGACATTGCTCAAAAAGAAATAGTGCCTCATAATGCTGAATGGGAGCGCAATCACATGGTTTCGCGTGAGTCGTGGCTCAAATTGGGCGAGGCCGGCTTTTTAGGTATGCAAGTTCCTGAACAATACGGCGGGCTTGGCATCACGGACTTTCGTTACAATATGATTTTTACGGAAGTTTTGGGGCATACAGGTTGCGCAGGTCCCGCAGTGGGCTATCCTTTGCACAATGACATTGTACTCCCCTACATCTTGCACTATGGCACTGAGGAAATCAAAAAGAAATGGTTGCCCAAAACTATCAGTGGCGAGGCTATCTTGGCGATAGCGATGACTGAACCGGGGGCTGGCAGTGATTTGCAAGGTATGCGTGCTACGGCAGTGGACAAAGGCGACTATTATTTGGTAAATGGTTCAAAAACTTTTATTACCAATGGCTATTTGTGCGACCTCGCGGTAGTGGCGGTAAAGACAAACCCCGCTTTGGGTGCGAAGGGTATTACGCTTTTGCTTATGGAGGCAGGTATGAAAGGCTTTTCGAAGGGCAAACCTTTTGACAAAGTAGGCTTGCACGCACAGGATACTTGCGAATTGTTTTTTGACAATGTAGAAGTGCCAAAGGCGAACTTATTAGGCGAGGAAGGCAAGGGCTTTGGTTATTTGATGACCGAATTGGCACACGGCTATTTCGCTTTCAGAGGCGTATTTGGAGGCGACTATCGACTATGTGAAACAACGACAAGCCTTCGGAAAATCTATTGCGGAGTTTCAGAATACGCGCTACAAATTGGCAGAACTCGCTTCTGAAATAAGTATGGGGCGTGTGTTTATGGATTATTGTGTAGAACTACACAACGAAGGCAAGTGCGACAGTGCGACTGCTTCGATGGCAAAATATCGCCTCACAGATACGCAATGCAAAGTGGCTGACGAGTGCGTGCAGTTGCATGGTGGCTATGGCTATATGTGGGAATATTTGGTGGGAAGGGGCTTTGCTGATGCGCGTGTGCAACGCATTTATGCAGGCACGAATGAAATTATGAAAGAGTTGATTTCGAGAAAGGTATTGGCATAGTAATCATCTCAATAGCATAAACACTCGAAAAACGCAATAGCTGTGTTGTTTTTCGAGTGTTTTTTGTTCAAATTGTAGAATAAGTAGGTATTTACAATTCTGAGAACCAAATGTTGTGATTGCTTATCACAATACCAACATCAATATTGGGACACATTTTTTCGGCTTGTATATGCACATTTTGTTTGAGTAGCGTTTCCAACTGCGCTATTTCCTGAGGAGTAATAAGCGTAGTTTTTGAAACATAATAATACACCTCACTTGTAACACCTGTATCTCTGTTTATATAAACAGCAATTTGTAAACGTTCATTGGCGAGTTCAGCTCTACGACTTGCATTGAATACTGCAAATATATAGCCTTTTATGGTTTTACCTTCGATATACCCATGTCTACAATTAGGCAAAGTAGGAGGTAAATTAGGTATTGATCCAGTATTGAAGCTACTTTGATGATGAAAAATTTTGATAATAGGTCGTTGCGCTTGTTTACAAATAAATGTAGTATTGCCCACAGTTACGCTATTTCCTGAGAAAGCACTTTGCGCATGACTTGCTAAACTCACAAGACAAAAGACAAGAACAAATAATAATTTCATAATGAGAGGAAAATAAATAGGTTTTGGTAAAAATTATTTACAATTTGGAGTATTGCGTGCTACATCCAATACATTTTTCATCATATTGGGTTGATGATTGCTGGGCAATTTGCCGTAGGGATGGTTAGAAGGATATTGGTTCGTAAAGATGTTGAGCATCTCCCAGTATTTTTCCATGATTTTTTCATGTACAGGTATTTTAGTATATCCTTCTGTTATTTCGTATAACCAATCCTCGTAAGCATCATTTTTCTTGCCATCAAATGCTTGGGAATTCATGGTGAATACTTTATCACCATTCAAACGGTTGATTAAATCAATCAAGAACTTTGCCTCAAATTCTTTGTTAGAAGACGATAGTGTGGGGTCAGTGTAGGTTGCACCTTGTAGCCCATGTATCAACTCCTCATACAAAACACTGTTAAGAAGTGGATCATACATAGCAGTTGGCGCATCTATCATAGCACTTGTTATAGAAATAAACATAGCATTACAGATTTGCCCATTCACAAAAGTTACATCTGCTGAATGAGAACCCATCACTCGTCCACCCATTAGGTCAGGGAGGGTGGTATTGACATCTAACACCACAACTCGCCCCGATGCTTTAATTTGCGCAATAATTTGGCGCACTATGCAAGATTTGTCGTGTGCGCTTTTGAAAGCATGGTTCAGAGCTTGCCACTTGCCTATTTTATTAACTCTATGTGCATTGGGTGATAAAATACCTGCGAATGCTGGGTCTAAGAAATCGGGAATATTTGGAATGGTATTAATGGGCGGGTAAAACACACCGCTTCCTCCACCACCACTATATCCTCCAGAGCTAGAACCACCACTACCACTACCACCTGAACTGCTGGGTGTATACCAGCAAAAGGTAACGGATATATCACCACTACCACTCGCACTTTTATCACGTCCCATATCTCTTGCCCCATAATCACTTATGAGGTAATATTCCGCCGCCAATATAAAGGTTTCGCACTCTTGATTTCCACGTTGCTGTGCGGTGCTGTCTGTGGATTGGGTAGTAGCCACCCATTTCCCTTGTTCAAAGCGGTTTGCCAACAAAAAATCACCCGTTGTCCAATCATAAAAAAAGGCATCTCCCGAAAAATTGGGGTCTAACGAAGTGAAGGTATTGGTTTCAAGTGCGGGGTGGGGTTGTTGCAGGTAGCTTTCACGTGCATAAAACCGCATCACTACAGGCTTAAACTCAGTAGGACTGGTTTGCATCAAGATTATTTTGGTATAGCCTTTGCCCTTTGTGCCATTGGGGTAGGTGATAGTACCTATTTCGTTTTGCTCATCATACAAGAGAGGCATTTCCAAATAGACTTTGGGGGTGGGTTCTGTCGTAACCTGATACGCTATTTGTTCCCAATCAGGGACGCGCTCCAAGGAATCGGAGGTTGTTTTTTGGCTACGCAAAAGGGCTTTGTAGCGACCAAACCAGCTTTTGGCTTGGGCTATTGTGAGGGCTTTGTGCGCCTCTGTGTTGGGTTCAGGCAAGGTTTCTCGTTGCCGACAGCCCTGAAAAAGTAGCGTCAAAATTAGGAAGACTCCTAAATAAATTGTACTTTTACTGTTTTGCTGTTTTTTAAACATCATGAGTTTTAAGTAATGTAATAATAGTACGTTTTGCTATTGCGGTGCGAAAATAGGTAAAACAAACGATTGCACCAAGTATTTTCACAAAAAAACGGTCATCTTGTCAGACAACCGCGTGCATACTTTATACTTCCTTCTTACTCCTCTTCCAATAATTGATTGACAAAATCACGAAATTCGTCTTTGAATTTTTCGTAATACGCGCCTGTACCCGCGCCTGTGAAACCTGTATGAATACGGCGGACTTTGCCCTTTTTATCAATAAAAATCGTAGTCGGAAAAGCCAATACCGCATTGAGGGCAGGCAAGGTTTTCGAAGCCTCCACTTTATCGCTTATGCCTGCCACAAGCAATTCATATTCAACCTGATAACGTTTTTTCAATTTTTCAAGGCGCGTTTTGGCTTGTTCGAAGTTGGGGCTTCTTTCGTAGGCAAGCCCTATTATTTCGATGTCACGGTTTTTGTTTTTGGCATAATAAGGCGCGAGGAAAGCCGTTTCGTCCATACAGTTCGGACACCACGAACCGAACAGTTGGATAATAACAACCTTGCCTTTGTAGCGTTCATCTTGCAAGCTAATCGTTTTGTTTTCTGTATTGGGGAACGAAAATTCCAAACGTTCAAAGCCTTCTTTCAGGTAGGTAAGGCTGTTAGCATCAGGCAAGGACGCGCTCTCGTTGCGGACTGCTGTGAAAGTTTCGTATCCGCCCTTGCCTGCCCAAAACTCGCCTGCCAACCCTTTGTCGCTTTGGGTAGCTTTGAACGAAAAAGCGTGATTGCCATCGAAGGCTGACATCATAAAAGTATTGCCTGACACAACGCCTTCCAAATACCTGTAGTCGCCTGTAGTAGTGAGGAAAGTGCCTGTTATTTTCGCGCCTTTTTGTTGAAAAATGCCTACAGACGGGTATGTCTGCCCATCACTGCTTTTGAAAGTAACGTCCCATTTGCCCGAAAAATTGGCGGTGGGCGTGGCAAACTCGCCTACAAAACGCGCAGACTCGCCTAACGTAGCCACGAATGGCACAAGATAAGGCTTTTTGGTATCCAATTTTTGCCAATATCCGCGCCACACTTTGCCGTTTTCGAGCTTGCCACGCAAAACCGCATCAAAAATATGCAAGGTAGCCGAGATACTATCTTTGCTTTGCGAAAACTCATTTAACAATAATTTTTCTTCGCCATTGCGGATATAGGCAACTTGCCTGCCCTTTTCGGTGCGGGTTTCGAGCAGGAAAGGCAGTTTTTGGTTCTGAATGTCCAATTCTACGCGCCACGTGCCTTGTGGCAACATTTCTTGCGCGTGGCTTTGCAACACAGACGCACAGCAGATAAAAACAGCAAAAATATAGTACATATTCGTTTTTTTGGCGCAAAAAAAGCATTATTTACCCAAATTAACAAAAAATATTTGGTTATTAACGATAAAATAACGTCTTTTGTTACCAAAATAGCCCCGCCTTGTGTAGGAGGCAAGGGCAGTATTTTTTTGGTACTAATTTTGCCTATTCAAAAAACGGTTGTAAATTTGTTTGCAGATTTGCAACATCTCTATAAAATTTATGTGGAAGCGCATCAGACAAATATTTTCCTTGCGAGGCATCAGCCAAAAAATCATTGCGGGGTTCTTGTTCATTTACCTTTTGTTCATCTTGAATGCAGTATTTAGCATACTGACCATACGAGATAGTAGCAAACGCATTGGCTATATTTCGGAAATAGAAAGCCCTTCGGTTTTCAAAATGAACGAATTTCGCTTGAAAGTTGCCTTGAGTCAAAGCTATATCCAAGCGTGGATATATCAGCCCTCTTCTACGCGCCGTATAGAAATGGAAGCGTTGAAAAAGCTACACAGCACTTTTCCCGAATTCAAAGACAATTTGAAAAACCTCCAAAAGAGATGGGCAAATCCTGACCAAATAGTTCGTATGGACTCGCTTTGGAATAAGTTTGACAACCTCAAGCAATATCAGGAGAAAATTATGGCTCTCCTTGCTGAAGATGAAGACTACAAGGACAATAGCCGTGTGGAGCAAGTGAATGATGTGTTGTTGCGAAAATTATTGCCATTGGGTGATGACATTCAGAGCAAGACCAAACAGCTTGTGGAGGAAGTAAAGCGAGAGCGTGAAGCTACAGAAAAACGCATCTTGAAATCCTTTGAGTCGTTGGTGTATCTGACTATTATTTTGGGTTCTGTGCTGGTGTTTGTGGGTATATTTGTGTCTTGGTGGACGCGAAGACAAATCGTAAACCCTATCAAGTACATCAACAGCGTGTTTATCAAATTGGGTATGGGCGAACTCCCCGAAGATAGGCATTATCAGTTCAACAATGACGAAATTGGAGAAATGGCGCAATCTGCCGACAAGCTTGTGTATGGTTTGAAATCTACGACTGCTTTTGCCGAAAGTATCGGTAGTGGCAACTATGAAGCGGTTTATACGCCTTTGAGCGAGCAAGATGTATTGGGAAATGCGCTCCTCGAAATGCGTGCTAACCTTGCCTCGGTAGCAGAGGGCGAAAGGCGCAGAAGTTGGGCAAACGAAGGTCTTGTAAAATTTAGTGAATTGTTGAAGCAAAACATCAGCATTGAGGCGTTGAGCGACTTGGTTATCAGCAACTTGGTAAAATACCTGAAAGCCAATCAAGGCGGATTGTTTATCGTAGAGGAATCTTATCAACTCAATAGCAAAGGAAAAGCCCACGAGCCTTACCTAAAGCTCCTTGCCTGCTATGCGTGGGACAGGAAAAAATATTTGGAGCAACGCATTTTCAAAGGTGATGGTTTAGCGGGGCAATCTTGGCAAGAAAAAGGTACTATTTATTTGACTGACGTGCCAGAGGGCTATGTGCGCATTACTTCGGGCTTAGGAGAGGCAAACCCTGACAGCATTTTGATTGTGCCGTTGAAAGTGAATGATGAGATTTTTGGTATCATTGAGATTGCCTCTTTCCGCAAATTAGAGAAGTTTGAAATAGAGTTTGTGGAGAAGGTAGCAGAAAGTATTGCTTCTACCCTCGCGGCGGTGAAAATCAATGAACGCACCCAACGCCTCTTGCAAGAATCTACGCAAGTTACGGAGCAAATGAAAAATCAAGAGGAAGAGATGCGCCAAAATATGGAAACTTTGGAGGCAAGCCAAAAGCAAATTGCTATCTATCAACAAGAGTACAAGGAAAAGGAAACGCTGTTCAACTTTGCCTATATGCTCATCGAAACCGATAAGCGTTTTGCTATCAAAGAAGCCAATGAGATTGCAGAAACCAAACTCAAGTATGATACAGTCGACCTCGAAGGTATGCCTATAGATTATTTGTTTGCGAACTATGACAAGTTCGAAGAAACAAAAGCCAAAGTAGAAAAAGGCAACAAGCACGTTGATTTTATCTACATCAAGAACAAACAAAACCAAAAACTTTTTGTTCGACTAAGTGCTTCGGCTATCCGCGATGAAGCGGGACAAGTACAAAAATTCTTGTTCATCATGGACGACATCACTGACGCGAAAAGTTAGACCAAAACCGATTTTTATGTATGGCGGACACTTGTTTTCTACACTTGTTCGCCTTTTTGTTATACTACCTTCTCTCCTACAATGCGCCAAATTTTTGTTATTTCCCTGTGTTTTTGCCTTGCCTCCTGTGGCAATAGCTACAAAGACCGTATGCTTCGCTTTTTTGTGAAAGGCAATGAGGCTATGAAAAAAGAAAACTACCATGACGCTTTGCGTTACTACAATCAAGGGGTTTTGCTTGACTCGTCTTTTGCAGATATTTTCAACAATCGCGGGGTGATTTTGTATCAACAAGGCGAACTTGACAACGCCCTGAAAGACTACAACAAAGCCCTACAACTCAAGGCAGACTTCGCAGATGCCTTCTACAATCGGGGCAATGTGCTGTACAGCGTAGGCAAGTTCCAAGAGAGCGAGAAAGACCTGCTCAAGGCTCTTTCCTACTATCCCGACTCTACTAAAGTCTTGTTCAACTTAGCCAAAACCCAGCTAAAACTTCAAAAATACGAAGGAGGCATCAAGCATTTGAGCAAAGTTATCAAACTCGAACCAAAAAATGCGACTGCCTACGACAGTCGTGGCTTTTTGTACTTAGCAAACGCCCAATACAAGGAAGCAGAGGCAGACCTACGCAAAGCCATCGAACTAAAGCCCTTGCAAGATTTGGCTTTTGCGAATTTGGGCGTACTGAAGGCAAGCCTGAAAGACACTACCGAAGCCTTGAAATTGTTGCAAAAAGCCATTACGCTCAACCCAAGCGAACCCTATTCTCGCCTACAAAGGGCTAAAATATGGATAGCTCGCCTACAAAAAGACTCGGCAAGGATAGACTTACAAAAAGCCATAGCTCTTGATGCAGAAAACAAAGAGGCAAAAGAATTGTTACAAAAGATAGGTGTGTCTGTAGGCAAGGCTACTCGATAGCTTTCCAAACACTATAAATAAAATCTATGAAACAATAGAAAAAATAGATTTTTCTTATTGAAAAGCATAGCGTAACTTTGCATTATCAATCCATATTTTTTAATCCTTTTCCAAAAAAGCAGTTCTCATCATGGCTAACGACAAAAACCCCATGGCATCAACAGGTGATGCAAGCAAATGCCCCTTCACAGGTGGCGTTTCTAAAAAAGCGGCAGGTAGTGGTACTTCGAACCGCGATTGGTGGCCTAATCAGTTGAAGCTCAATATTTTGCGCCAACACTCTACTTTGTCTAACCCTATGGACAAAGACTTTAATTATGCAGAAGCCTTCAAATCTTTGGATTTGCAAGCGGTGAAGAAAGATATTTTTGATTTGATGACCACTTCGCAAGATTGGTGGCCTGCCGATTATGGACATTATGGTCCTTTCTTTATCCGTATGGCGTGGCACAGTGCGGGAACGTACCGTATTTCTGATGGACGTGGTGGCGCAGGCAATGGCACACAGCGTTTCGCGCCTTTGAATAGCTGGCCTGACAACGCCAACCTCGACAAAGCTCGCCTACTGCTCTGGCCTGTAAAACAAAAATACGGCAAAAATATTTCTTGGGCTGATTTGATGATTTTGGCGGGTAACTGCGCCCTTGAGTCAATGGGCTTCAAAACTTTTGGTTTTGCAGGTGGACGCGAGGACGTATGGGAGCCTGAAGAAGATATTTATTGGGGTTCAGAATCTGAATGGTTGGCTGATGCTCGCTATACAGGCAAGCGCGAACTCGAAAACCCGCTTGGAGCAGTACAAATGGGGCTTATCTATGTAAATCCGGAAGGACCTAACGGAAAGCCAGACCCTTTGGCTTCTGCGCGCGATATTCGCGAAACATTTGGGCGTATGGCTATGAATGATGAAGAAACGGTAGCC
>RDXI01000399.1 GCA_004292795.1 Bacteroidota bacterium
GAAACAAGAAATGGACAGAGTGGTGAAAGAACTGAACCAACTGATGAAAACGGTTAAAATCCGCGTGGTGTCGCAAGAAAGCCAAGCCAACTTGATTTTGTTCTTAGGCTCGAAGGAAAATTATGAAAAGTATGAACCCAAAGTAGCCCGCTACAATGATTTAGGCTTTTTTTATACCTATCCGAATGACCAAAAAGTCATAGAACGCGGAAGCCTCTACATAGACACAGAGCGTATGCAAGCCAATGACACCCGTTTTCATTTCTTGCGCGAGGAGCTAACCCAATGCCTCGGACTGATGAACGACTCGCACAAATACCCTGACAGTATTTTTTACCAAAAATGGAGCTTAACAAGCGAATTTTCGGCTATGGACAAACAGTTGATAGAAATGCTGTACTTGCCACAAGTCAAAACAGGTATGACTGCTTCGCAGGTTCGCCAAGTTTTGGAAAGTATTGAACGATAAAAAGCAACCATTGAACGAAAATCGTGGTCTTACCTATAGGAATTAAAGCCAAACACACTAACTTTGCAACGTTAAAGTATTATTCTCAACATTAAAAAAAGTAACATGAAAAAAATTGCAATGTATTGCCTCCAGCTATTGGCAATCGTAGGAGTAGCTTCTCTTACAAGTTGTGGCGGTTCGGACACAGTAACGCCTGTGGGAACGCCTACTATCAAAACAGAAAACGGTGCTACCTACACCACCAAAAAATTTGAAAAAGGGGAAGTTGTAAAAGTAAAAGTTACGGCTGAAATACCCGGTGGAGTGGAAATTTTCCAAGTTTGGAGAAAAAATGGCGCAGGTCAAAATACGCAAGTAAATACTTTCAATGCTTTGTTTCCAGCAGTTGGTGCTACTACATACACCAAAACTTTTGACATCACTGTAGCGGCAGATGAAGTGGTGGGAACAACTATTGTTTACACCTTCAGGGTTCGCAACTCGTCTATGACAGCAGGCACTTTCATAGAAGCTACTTATTCGTATGAAGTAGCGGCGCAAGGTCAAGGCGGTGGCGGTGGTGTTGCACCTTTGTTGCGTGCTATAATCTCTGTGGGTTTGGGAGCCCAAACAGCAACAGAAGGTAGTTATTTGGCTACAGCTTTGTCAGGTACAAACGTGAGCGTAAATGGTGCAACGGTTACCAATGGTGTATTTACAACTACTCAGGCGGGTGCATTGACAGCAGGACAAAAGCAAGCTATCGACATCACATTTGGTGCAGGTAATGCTACAGGTATCGCAAAAACAGGTGCAGATGCTACACATGGCTTGATTATGTCGCCTGCTTATCGTGACCAAACTGCTAATCAGTTCAATAACCCTATGGGTACAGATGCAAGAGCAACAACCTTCAAAACATCTACTCTTACCTCTTTGTCGGCTGTTACAGCTACTGAGGTAAATAACCTTGACCACTCAACAGGCACTGCTGCATACGTAGCTTTCGCATCAGGTAACCCTGTCTATAGCTTCCGCAACGCA
>RDXI01000161.1 GCA_004292795.1 Bacteroidota bacterium
CGGCACTTTGTGTTTGGGAGGCGTTTTAGGGTTTACGTTCAAGATGATGCGTCTGCCATATTTTACCTTCTCGCCTGCTTTGGGGCTTTGCGAAAGCACCACGTTAAGCTTATGACGGCGCGAATAGCTCGTGTCGCCCACGATATAATTCATACCACGCGCATACAAAAACCGCTCGGCTTCGTCAAACGACATACCCGTTAGGTCTGGCACAGTTATCACTTGCCCGTGGTCAGTAATAGAAGGCAAGAACGAATATACAAACAAAATACAAGTAATACCCAAAACGGCTACAGCAAGCCCTGTGTGCATGAGCAGGTCTGCCCATGTGTGGGTAGTGATAATGAACAATCTTTTGGGGAGAGTCTTCAACATAATTGCAAAGGTACTATTATTTTCGAAGTATGCCAATATTTTTTCCACACATTCAAAAATAAGTTTCAAACAGTTTTTCAAAATAATATACTGTAAAAAGGGCATTTAAACGCAATAGGCATAGTTTTTTAGCCTTTTTCATATTTTTGAAAGTCATTTTACATTTGTACTATTTCTGTAAAAAATGCACTTTTTTGGGTAAAAATGACTTGAAAATTGACCTATTTCAAGAATTTACATAAAAATAATAAAACAAAATTTTGTTTGGTAAACATCTATTCCTACCTTTGCAACATTATTCATTGTAAACGTGCTTATGTTATGAGTGTGAAAGAAATTGTATCCGTTTCGCTTGTCTTGTTTTCGGTCATTGATATTATGGGTTCTATCCCTGTCATCATAGATTTGAAGAAAAAATCGGGGCATATCGAGTCCGAAAAAGCCACGCTTGTGTCGGGCTTCATTATGTTCGCCTTCTTGTTTTTAGGCGAGTCTATCTTGCATTTATTTGGCTTAGATGTGCAATCGTTTGCAATAGCGGGCGCGTTGGTGCTGTTTTTGGTAGGGCTGGAGATGGTCTTAGGCATACACATTTTCAGAGGCGATGCTCAATCGAGTACAAGTTCTATCGTGCCACTTGCCTTCCCTATGATAGCAGGAGCGGGAACTATGACGACCATTATTTCGCTTCGTGCCGAGTTCGACCAACTGACTATTTTTATAGGAATAGCCATCAATTTGGTCTTTATTTACCTTGTTTTGCGCACTTCGAGCTGGATTGAGCGCAAATTAGGCACTTCAGGCGCGGAAATCTTGCGCAAAGTGTTTGGCGTAATTTTGTTGGCTATCGCAGTGAAGTTGTTTAAAACCAATTTGAGTGCGTGGCACTAAGAAAGAATGGTGTATATTTGCTTTACACATTTTTGATATGAGTCTTATTCTACAAAACATAAACAAGCACATTGCACTGACAGAGGAGGAGCAAGCGCATTTCTTGTCGCTCTTAGTTCCTAAAAGCATCAAACGCAAACAGTTCTTGTTGCGTGAAGGCGAGGTATGCAAACATACTGCCTTTGTTACAACGGGCTGTTTGCGGGCTTATACTATAGATAGGAATGGCTTTGAGCATATCTTGCATTTCGCGCCTCAGGGCTGGTGGGTGGCAGATATGTATAGCCTTGTTTCGCAACAAGCAGGCAATCTCTTTATCGAGGCAGTGGAGGCAAGCGAAATACTGTTATTGTCCAAAAGTAGGCAAGAACAACTTTACGCGGATATTCCCAAGTTTGAACGCTTCTTTCGAATCCTTGCCGAAAATTCTTTGGTAACGCACAGGCAAAGGCTTTTGGATAATTTGAGCTTGCCTGCCCAAGAACGCTATGCCATTTTTTGCAAACGCTATCCTACGCTTATTCAGTGCTTGCCCCAAAAATACATTGCGGCGTATATAGGCGTTACACCAGAGTTTTTTAGCAAAATGCGCAAAGAATTATTGCGTGATTCGTAAAAAACGCCTATATTGCATACCAAAAATTGACTTTCTATGATTGTAAGATATTTGTTATGCTTCTGTTTGTATGTTGGCGCAACTTGCCTGCCCGCTTTTGCCCAAACAACAAACTTTCGTACCGAAGATGTATTGCCCAACACTATAGTTATAAAGTACAAAGGGCAAGACAAAATGCTCGCCACTTCGTTGTATCGACCTACGCAAATGCTCTCGCCTGATGTGCAGGCAAGTTTGGGGATTGTGGCGCATACGCCTATGTATGACCAAAACCACCCCGCATTGCAGGCAAGCAAAAGCCCTCGATGGGGCGAACATTGCAAGCGTTTTGGATTGATTTACAAGCTTACCATTTCGCCAGAGCGTGACTTGCCTACTGTGATAGAAGCCCTGCGCCATTTGCCTTTGGTCGAATATGCCGAGCCTATTTACAACAACCATACGCTCCTCTATGTACCCAATGACCCGCAAGCCAACCCTGCCACCAATCCCGCTTCGTATCACCTCAAAAGTATCAAAGCCTACGAAGCGTGGGACATTCAAAAAGGAAATGCCAATGTGGTCATAGGCATTACAGACTCCGAATTTAACCTCAACCTTTCCGACCTCGCAGGGCAGGACATCACACCTTCAGGCATCAACCGCGATATTGCCAATGGCGATAATGTGCTTAACATCACAGGCACAGTGCATGGCTCTCACGCGGCAGCGGTAGCAGTAGGCAAGGCAAACAACGGCGCAGGAAGTGCGGGTGTTTGTTTTGATTGCAAGATGATGCCCGTAAAAATTGCGTATGACCCCGTAGCTCCCAATACTACAGGCGTTATTTCTACAGATGTAGGCTACACAGGCATTTTGCTTGCCTCCGCCCAAACAAACTGCAAAGTTGTCAATATGTCTTGGGGACGAAAAGGCTCGCCTTCTTTGTATGAATTGGACTTTTTGGAAAGCATTGTCGAAGACTTTGATGTGGTGTTGGTAGCTGCTGCAGGCAATGATGGCGATAAGGCTAATCCAACGGGCTTGTTCTTTCCTGCTTCGTACAATAGCGTGGTTTTGTCAGTAGGCGCAACCAATAGCAGTGATGCAAAAGCCCCTTTTTCTACCTACAACGAATACGTGGATATTTGCGCACCCGGTGCGGGGATTGTAGCGCAAAGTGGCACAGACAGCGGAACGTCTTTTGCCTCGCCTATAGTGGCGGGCGCAGTGGCATTGGTAAGGGCGCAATATCCGACTATGAACGCCAAACAAGCCATAGCACGTATTGTGAGTACGGCAGACAACATTGATGGCATAGCAGGCAATGCGAGCTTTGTAGGCAAGATAGGTTCGGGACGTTTGAATGTCTATCGTGCTTTGAGCGACCCTTTAGTAGCTATGAGTTTGAGTAGCTACACTTTCACCACCTCCAAAAGAAATCGCTTGTTTCGAGGTATGACTTCTGATATGGTGCTTACAGTGCGCAATCATTTAAACGCCTTGACTAACCTACAGGTTACCCTTAGCACCGACTCGCCTCATTTGACTATTTTGGATAACACAGCACAGATAGGCGCGGTTTCGGCTAATGCCACTGCTACCAATGCCACTGATGTTTTGCGCCTGAAGGTAAGCGACAATGTAACAGCGAATACACCCGCTTTGCTCAAAATTACCTACCAAGAAGGAACTTTTACCTACAGCGAAAATGTGTATATTTTATTGAACCCAGGTCTTGCGAACAACAACAAGCTCAATCTCGCGCATGACGACAGAGGCAATCTCAATATAAGAAATGAGCTTTTCCCCGAATTGCACGGCTTGCAGTGGCAAAACGAAACCTTCTTCACAGAGGCAGGATTGATATTAGCCACAAGCCCCACCAAAGTATCGAATACAGTGCGCAGTGATGCGGGTTTGTTTGATAATACCTTCACACCCATAGGTACAAATACAGAAAATACTACAGGAACATTGCTTAATACAGAAGCGCATTTCGAGGAATTTACCAACAATACAGACCGAATAGGCTTGACGATTAGCCAAAAAACATACAGTTGGAACGAACCCGCGCTTGAAAATGCGGTGGTAGTGGAGTACAAAATACGGAATATCGCAGGTGGAAACATCGATAACTTGTATGCAGGCTTGTTTACAAATTGGGACATTGGCAATGGAGCGCGTAACATTACGGGTTGGTATGGCAAAGAAGCATTGGCTTACACCTTTGAGGCAATTACCAACGGTTGGTTGGGTGGCGTAACTTGTCTAACAGAGCGCGATACTACTATTACGTCCAAAAAACTGCATCATTATGCTTTTGACAATAGCGGAAACACTACATCTATCAATGCCTTTGATAATTTTACCAAAACAGAAAAATACAATGCTATTTCAGGTGGTATTTTCAACCAAAGCGTTGGCTGGCCTATAGGCTTAGATGTAGCTAACTTGTTGGCGGTGCGCTTGCCTGATGTGAAACTCGGCGATGTGCGTACTGTTGCCTTTGCCTACGTAACAGCCGAAAAATTGGACTCACTCAAAGCGCGTTCTCAAAAGGTGTATCAACGTTATAAACAAATCAAAACAAGCCCCACGCCCACCGTTACTAATGCCAGCACTTGCGCAGGCGGGCAGGTACTCATTACACCTTCGGGAGGTACAAAATTCAATTTTTATGCAGAAAATCCTGCGACCACAACAGCCCCCATTCTTTATACAGGCGCGGCGTTTTTGGTTACCAACATTACCATCAACCAAACACTTTGGGTAGCAAGTGTTGACTCGGTTTTTGCGAGTACGGCTGTGCCTGTGCAAATTGCTGTTGTCAATCACAAAACGACCTTCTCACAACCCAACGACTCGCTTGATTTGGGCGCGGGAGGCGAGATGACGCTTACCTCTACAGCTGTAGGGGCGACTTCGTGGAAATGGAGCATTACCAAAGTAGCGGGTACGAGCAATGCAGACATCACTTTCTTAGGTGGCACTTCGGCAACCTCGCCTACGCCACAAGTGAAGTTTACTAAAAATGGCAATTACATCATCAAACTCAACACCCAAAACGCGCAAGGTTGTAAGGACTCTACCACCACGACTTTGTTTGTCTATACAGAACTCACGACAGGGCTTGCGGAACTATTGCGACAAAACACACAGGTATATCCCAATCCTGCGCATGAGGTTTGTTATGTAGCCATCAAAAATATTACGGAAAAGGTGGAACTTACACTTTTGGACAATGAAGGCAAGGCAATACAACAACTTGCCTACCAAAACAACCCTGAACAGCCTTATAAATTATCGCTTGTAGGGCTTCCTGCAGGCGCGTATTTGGTGCGCATACGGCTAAAACAAGGCACGTGGAGCGAAAAGATAATCGTACAATAAAAATCTGTAGCACACCCTTTCTTGGGTGTGCTTTCTGCTGTTGTTGATGTCGAAAAGTGCAGTAGCGAAATATTTTTGAAAATAAAAAGGTTTTCTGAACTTTTCTAAGAGTCTGTTCAAATTTTTTGGTAACGCATTTTTAGCCCCAGCGGGGCGATATCTTTGTAGAAAAGCCGTTCCACAAGCAAGAACCCGTAGGGGTAAAATCTTAAGATGTCACCCCTACGGGGCTTTGATAATCTTAACTATGTCATTGCTACAAAGATATCGCCCCTACGGGGCTACCAAGCGAACTTATTTTTGAACAGGCTCTAAACACTAACAACGACAGAAATATGAAAAATAACAATAAATTTTTGCGTATTTTATTTTGGTTTATTTTCTTAGGAATATTCATATTCATGTGGATGATTGACACTTTTTTTATATCAAACCCAAAAAGTTATGATGCTTTCTCGGTAGCGAAAATAACGGAACTTTATCGCTCAGTGGGTCGCACATCCAGTTACTCTTTAGTTTATGAATTCCAAATTGATGGAAAAATATATACAAACAATTTGAGGTGTGGAGCTGAAGGTGCTAAACAGATTGGGAGGTCGTTATTGATAGCATACAGTAAAAAAGAACCCACAGTATGTTTTGCTATTACTTCACAACCAACTTTTGAAAAATTTAAAAAACATATTAATACCGCAAACATTGACACAATAAAAAACTATGAAAAATATTTTTATCCATGGTAGCTTAGGCTCGTTGAAGTCTAAGACATCCCCAGTTCGTTGAAGTCTGCAAACTTCAACACAAAGGCATTGCGGTTTGTAACCGCTACGCCAAAGGTGAACTAATCGTACTTATGTCTTTTTCATAAACGAATAAAATAATAAAAAAACTGTAAAACAAAAACTATTTTATTTTTTATTAGTTTTTTATTGTTGATGTTTAGAAATCAAAGATTAAAAAAAAGTTCCCACACTTCCACTTCGGTAGAGCCAACTTTTTTCTTGTTTTTGCGCACTATGAAGGCTAAGGTGTCGCTTTTATCTGCCCAAGCGTAGGCAAGACTGCCCTTATACGCCTGTAAGTTGGCTTGAAAAACAAGCGGTTGCGTGATGTTGGTGGAGGCAAGTTGCATTTTTTTCGTCTTGCCTACATACTCGCCTACGGACTGCGCTGTTTTTGCCCACGCAGGCACAGTCCAAAACAAGGCGTGCAGTTGTTTGAGGGCTTGTTTCTGCTCGGTAACATCTTTTGAATTGACTATAATTTGAGCATAATCCGCCATATCTTGCAATTTTTGTTTGGCGCGTTTGGTGTAGGCAAGAACTTGTGCATCAGACAAGGATTTAGAACCCAATTCTTGATGATGGTTCAAGTGATTGTTTTGTGGCTCGCGCTTTGCAGACTGTGCGTGTGCGGAGGCAAGGCAGGCAAGGAAAATATATAGGAAAAGGAGAGGCTTCATGGAATTATTGAGTTATTGATTTATTGATTTATTTTCAGCTTTTATGGTTGTAAAAAGCGTAATAAAATAATTTTACCTTTTTGGTATTGGGTTTCAATGATTTGTAAGTTTTTTAGGCTGGAGATGGGCAAGGCGAGTTTGTCTATAAACTCCTGTTTGTTGTAAAGCTCCACACCCAAGCCCGACTCGTCTATCTGAAATATCTGTGCTTCCTCGTCAATGATGAGGTCTAATTGCTTTTGTCGTTGTTTTTTCTCGGCTTCTGTAGTGCCGTGTTTGGCTATGAGGTAAATAAGCAAGGCATAATCATCTTTTTTCAGTTTGATAAGCTCGCTTGCCTGCCCTTGCCTGATAGTGCGCACAAGCGTATCCGTTTTGTAGTAAGGAGCTTTTACAATCAATTTTATTTGTTTTTGTTCGCTTTTTAGTTGAATACAGCCATTTTTATTTACTTTTTGGAGTTTGGGTGATTCTTTGTCTTGCAAAATAAAAACATCAATATCTTTCGTGATAGGCTTTTGCGTATCTGCATCTTGGAAACAAAATTCTATTATACTATCCATTTTAGCCACAAAAAAACTACTTCCATACCATACTAATCCGCCCATTATTACTATAGCTACATAGACCAAAAACTGTATTTTTTGCTCGCGCCTTTCGGTAGGCAAGGCAGGCAAAGGACTTGTTTCCGCACTTGGAGTAGGAGAGGGGGCAGTCTGAAACACAAAATCTTGCCAACCCGCATATCCCACATATTGCGCCAACATATCGAGCATATCTATTCGCGGAAGTTTGTCGTTTTGGGTGGGTTTCAGGTGTGTGTAAAACCATTTTTCGCTGATATAGCCTTTTACTTTTTGATGCAAAGCCTCTTGCAAAGCCGTTATTTCTTGCGCCTTCCACTCGTGTATGTCGCGTGTGAAGTGCGGATAACTTGCCTGCAAGGTGCTTTGTAGCTTTGTTTTCAAAAGTTGAAAAGGAGGTAAGGTCGTTTCTGCCATACAAATAGATTACCCTACAAAGGTACAACTTTTCTACAAAATTAACGCAAAGGCTTCAAAAGTGTGTTATTTTCGCTTTGTAAAACGCTTGTAAAAGGGTTTGCAAGGCATTTGCAGGGGTTTTTCTTGGTTTCGGCGGGTAGGCAAGCTATGTTTGCCACATCAATTTTAACCCAAAAAAAATCGTATGAAAACGCTCTTGTCTTTTCTCCTATTCCTGACTTGCCTACAAAGCTACGCGCAACAAGGCTACTCGTCTGCCTCGCACAGTATGGCAAAACAACGCTCTAATGCTTTGATGATTCCAAAGCCTGCCGAAATCGTGGTAGAAGAATTTTTTAACTATCACACCCAC
>RDXI01000162.1 GCA_004292795.1 Bacteroidota bacterium
GATTCCCATGGGTTTAACAGGTTTAGTGATAGGTTCAACATTTTGGTCAAATAATTCTTTGCTATTTGGTGTAGCAAAGGTAACATAAAAACGCAAAAAATCAAAGATATGTTGTATTTTTTTGCGACTATAGCCTGCTTGGTACAGCTCTTTGGTAAGCGCGACTTTCCACACAAGTTGCTTCTTGTCCGAAAGTTGCCCCTTTTCGATGGCTTTTTTAGCTACTTTCATCACAATACTAAACGGATTGCCCGCTACTTCTAACATCGCCTCGCTCTTTTGGCTTAGGTCGAATGTGCCAAACTCATACAAGATATGGCTTGTATAGTACCTTTTCTCAAACTTGGTGGGGTGAAAATCCAGCTTGTTGTCTGTATAAAGCACAAAAGAGCAAACCTCACACTTCCACCTATCACGAATTCGATATGAATATTCGTACATTCGTTCTGCAAAATGTGCATCAGGATAGCCTTGTACTTCTATATGCAGAAGCGCGAAACCTATCTTGTTTGTCTTCGTGTAGAACTTTACGAGTTTGTCTGCATGGCGTTTGGAGCGTTCATTTTCAGGCAAGAGCGAGTCGAGTTCTTTATCCAAAAACTCGAAACCTTGCGAAAAATCTACTTCATTTTGCGCCAAATCAGGCAAGAAATACCAAAGGAAATCATCAAACAAATCTTCGATAATCCCTTTCCAAAGAATATCCCGCGAAATAATCATAATGCAAAAGTAGGCAAGTTTTTCGAACCCACATAAAACGCAGTACGCAAGTCGACCAGCAACTTCTCGGCAGTGCTTTTGTCGGGTTCGGTAGGCAAGCCCGATTGCGCGTATAAGTCCGCCAAGCGTGTAGCGCGTTGTTCGGCAATGTCCACCAAGTCTTGATACTCAAACTCGCCTTTCCTAATTTTGAGCAAATAATCGCGGTTTGGTCGGCGCACAATGACTTTCTTTTGCGTGGCTATTTCCTCTGCCATGTCCAACAAGCGGAAGGTGTGCATCATATTCTTGCTGTCATAGTTTTTGCCATGACTAAGCGTGTTTTGATAACGTGCATCATTGCGCTTGCCTACCCACTCCCAATATTCCCTGTATTCACGACAATAAGACGAATAGCCATCTTTGTTGAAAGAAAGATAGACAAGCGGTGTTTCGCCCTTTTCCACCGAACTAAGCGAAACTTCATTCGACTCGAAGCCTTGTGAAATGCCACGATAGCCTTTGGTTTGCTCCGCATCATAAAAAAGTGCATAGACTTCGCGCATATTCGAGAGGCGCACCAACCCGCATTTTTCCTGCACATAGCCATAATGGTCGAGCCAATTTTGCAAGGGGATACTTTGATAGCCCACCGTAACATAACAAAAATCGGTAATGTTTTTGCGCTGTTCGTTTACAGGATTATGGATTTTTTTGTTCAATCCACGCGCTTTTTGGATTTGCGTAAAGGCATAACCCGCAAAACTTTGTTCGCACAATTTGGACAAGAAAGGAAAGGCTTGTATTTGCTTGATGCAAGGGTGTTGTATGCGTATGCAGTCTTCGGGAGCATAGAGCAATTCCAAAATAGTAGGATTGTTTTTGAGCAACAATTCCATATATCGCCCCAATTCATAATACACAATATCGTTGGTTTCGTTGGCTACTTGTGGCACATACTCCAAGCCAAAAAAGCCCTCGCGGGGCATAATAAAAATGCCTCGAATATCCGTATCCGATTCTGGCACTGCCAAGCCATACGAATGACTGCCTGCCACACACTCAAGCAAAATGAGTTGTTGGTCTTGTAAATCCTGAATAGTCATCATCTTAGAAAAAATTAAAAGAACTGCCTTTTCAAGCAGTTCTCTCAGTTATTTAACCACAAAAGTTAAATTTTATTTGAAGAACGAGCCTAAAAGGTTCGTGATGTTGTTTGCCAACTGATTTTGGGGTTGAGCTTGCGCCTGTTGGTTTTGGTTGCCTTGTGTGGCAGTAGCCAAGCCTCCGATAATGTTCATCAAGTTGCCCATGCCTTGTCCTTGTGCGAAACTTTGTGTTACTGCACCTAGTACATTGCCCAACGCATTTTGTCCGTTCTGACCGCTCATCAAGCCAGCCACCATACCCATAAGCGGGTTTTGTTGTCCGCCTTGTGCTGTTTGTGCCGCCATTACACCCGTAAGCGCAGTACCCAAGAAGCTCATCAAAGGAGAGGTAGCATTTTGTGCTTGCCCTTGTGCTGCTGCTGGTTGGTTGCCTGACTTCATGTAAGAATTGATGAGGAAATACGCAGCAGTGGTAAGCGTTACAGCGATAGTTGCACCTGAAGCAAAGTTATTGGTAGGAATTCCTAATTTTTGGAAAACAGAAGCCAAGCCAATTTTCTCTAAGAAATTGCCTGACTGTTCTTTGGGCTGTCCTTCGGCAGTGATAAGAGGGTTGCCACCTTCCTTGCTTGCCTCCTTGTTCGATGCTTCCACGTATTGCTTCAAAGCGTCAAACTGTTCGGTGCTGATACCAAGCGCAAGCGTTACTTTTTGGATTTCAGCCACTTCCGAGTCGCTCAACTTGCCATCAGAGTAAGAAAGGTTCAAAAGGTCTGTTACTAAAGAAAATTTAAGGTCATTGTCCTTAAACTTAGCGATATGCGAAGCTACATCTACGCTTCCTGCATTTTCTACGGCTTGCGTTACTGTAGCGCGGTTAGCGTCTGACAAGTTCGCGGCAAGAGCCATTTGTTCCACAAACGCCAATTCTTCAGGCGTGTTTTGGCGGTCAGCAGTCGCGGCAGTAGCCACTACCACAAGGTAAGAGGTACGAATATCCTCGTTTTCTTTAAGAAAGTTGTTTTCGTTCATACTATTGGATTAGTTGATATGCAAAGATACGAATAAGCCCTCAAAGTTGTAGGCAAGATTCGATAAAAAGTAGGGAATTATCGACCAAGTGTGATAATTCCCTCTGAAAAGATTTCAGCTATACTATGGAATAGTGAGTTCCCAGTTAGGATATAGCACATTCGGGTCGTTGTTGTAGGCTTTCCAAAGATGGCGGTTTGCCTCAAAAATTTTCATGTATTTTGAGCCATCACCATAGAATTTTTCAGCGATTCCCCAAAGCGTGTCGCCATATTTCACGACATAGACATTGCTGTCCACTTTTTTCTTGCGAGAACCTCCGTCCTCTTCTTCTTCCTCCTCCTCGTATTCTTCCTCCTCTTCTTCGTCCCCTTCGTAGATTTCGAGTTGGTCATCAACCGACTCCACGCCTTCCGCACTTTCAAGTATTTTGATAGCTTTTTTGTGCGTGCGTTCGTCTGCCGCAGTGCCGTAGATAGACACAGTTCCTTCTTCTACCTCGATGCTAAGGTCTTCAATATCTAAGCCCTCATCTTCGATAAGTGCTGTTAGGTCTTCGGCTGATAAGCCTCCAAAGTCAAATACTCCCATAATTGATTCAGAATAAGGTTTAAGTATGCGCAAATGTAGTGATATTTTGGATTATGCAAATTATTTCGCAAAGTTTTTTTTTCAATGTTTGATTTTGCCTTGCAAATGATGAAAAAACGCCTCTATTTCGTTTGTGTAGATGCCTTTGAGGGTAGTCTTGCCTGCCTTATGTGTTACCTCAATGTTGTGATGACTGCCATTTTTGTACCTTTTCTGCACAAGGCGGAGCGACTGTATATCTGCTAAGGCAATGCTTGCCTGCTCTCTCGAAACCAGATTGCGTATAGTCAGGTGTTTGTCATCACAAGCATATTCGTAATAATCGACCAAGAGCGTAAAAGTCATCATACCCCAGCAGGCAAGAGTGCTAATGCCCAAGAGAGGCAAAAACTTCTCAAAACTATTCGAATCTAGGTTTTTGAGTATTGCAAATATCAAAAGAGGGGCTACAAATAAGAGAAAAGGCACGATATAAGCCATGCCGTTGAGCGTTGTTTTCATATACATCTGCTTCTGTTTTTTTTACTAAATTTGTCAAGATTCCCACAAAAAACTTGCCTGATTTCCTCAAAAGTACGCTTCATACCTAAGTTCTGCTAAAATCTTGTGTAATTTTACATCACAGATATCAAAAGACCTATTGCGTGTTTATGCCCATATAACCCATTTTTCCCATCTCCCCAAAATTTTACAACTTTTTTGAAACATTTTCCTTAACTTTGTTGCTAAAATATAGTATTTATATTGTGAGAAACGCTTTATGGAAAAGTCAGATAATCAATTAGTCGAGTTAGTCAATTTATTTCATCAATACACCCAAGAGTCGTCCTCTGCCAGCATTGGGGATTTTTGTAAGCACTACTTGGCAAGTGAAAAAATGCAGGAGATAGAGAAATATCCACCCCCACATGGGCGCGAAATTCCTCTCGAGGGGCTTTTGGGGCGCACTTATGGCAAGCTGTGGCGTTTTGTGAACCTTGAACTGAAGCAAATGGCAGAAACGGTGGAGATGGACACTGTAGAGGAAATTTGGTACTTGGGCGCGATGTTCGAGTTGCCCTCGCCTACCAAAAGCGACCTTATCAACCATCACATGGCAGAGTTCAGTTCAGGCATTGCGGTTATCAATCGCTTGCTTGCGAAGGGTTTTTTAGAGGAATTTCCTGATGAAATGGACAAGCGCGCCAAACGCTTGCGCATCACAGAGGCAGGCAAGGGCAAACTCTTTATGTGTTTTGAGCATCTCGAAATGATGTCGAAAGATATTTTTAAGTATCTATCACAAGACGAGAAAGAGATTTTGTATCAAATTTTGGCTAAATTGGAGCGCAATCACGCCTTGAAGTATGAAAAAACGAAACAAAAAGCCTAAACATTCCTTATTTTCTAAAAATTCGTTATCATTGCAAAAAAAACGCCTCGCATGACTGACTTTGAGTTTGACTTGTTGGACGAGCTATATTTCGTTATCTCTTTCCAAGCCTTGCAAGAAAAATTGGCTTGGAGCGACACTGTTTTGTTAGAACAGCTTGCCTCCCTGATGCAAAAGGGCTGGGTGAAATGTTTGGACACACAAGACAATCTTTTAGAATTTCCTCCCTCTGACCTTCTCACGCACTACCAAACTTGCCTATTCCTCGCCTCCAAAGCGGGACTAAAGGCACATAACAGCAGATAGAGGGAGTGAATGAGTGAGGGAGTAAATGAGTGATTTGAAATTTATTTCTAACATCTAACAACTAACATCTAACAACTAATATCCAACATCTAACAGAAAAAAATGGCAAAAAACAAAGAGAAACCACCTTTCAAGGTACATAAGCCTTCGCATGATGTCTATAAGCGTCTTTTTCGCAATCCGCCTGCGGTGATAGGATTGGGCATTATTGCGTTGTCGCTGTTGATTACTATGTTGGGCTATGCCATTATGCCAAGCAAAGTGCCGTATGGCAACGAACAGATAAAAGAAATTAGCAAACAGCCTATAGGATTTAGTGTGCAAGTGGTGAAGGAACGTATGAATAGAAAAGTGGCAGAAAACAATTTTTTGGTGGCAATGATGTTTGGGCAGGAAAGCCCCTACCGCATACACGCAGTAGAAAATTTTAGGATAGATGAAACGAAATTGGAGCTACATCTGCAAATGTTTGGCACAGGCACAAATAAGGTCTTGAATTTGGTTGATGTCGTGTTGCCTCTGCACATAGGAGCTTCAGACAAGATGAAATCGAAAGATAGCTATCAGATAGAAGGCGAGAAAATAGAATACGTGGACTTGGACGAAAATTACCATACCATTACAAAATCAGAACTTATACAGCGTTTTCGTCAATCTCATGTCGAGAAACGATATTATATATTGGGTACGGATACTTTTGGGCGCGATACGTTGAGCCGTTTGTTGTTTGGTATTCGTATTTCGCTTACAGTGGGCTTCGTGTCGGTGTTCATTTCTATTTTGGTGGGCGTTACGGTGGGCGCGTTGGCGGGCTTTTTTGGAGGCAGGACAGATGCGTTTATTTTGTGGTTTATGACTGTAGTGTGGTCTATTCCTGGCATTATGTTGGTAATAGCCATTAGCCTTGCACTTGGCAGGGGCGTAGTGGTGGCGTTTATTGCCATTGGCTTAACGAGTTGGGTGGAGATAGCGCGTATGGTGCGCGGGCAAATCATGAGCTTGAAAGAAAAGCCTTTCATCGAGGCGGCAAAGGCGTTGGGTATGACCAATAGGCAAATCATCATTCGCCATATATTGCCCAATATTTTTGGACCTTTGGTCGTGTTGATGACTTCTAATTTTGCCAATGCTATTTTGACCGAAGCGGGGCTTAGTTTCTTGGGTTTGAGCGTGCAGTCGCCTATGACTTCGTGGGGCGCAATGGTGTCGGAAGGTTTCAAACACATTACTTCGGAAGGCGGTTTTTATTTGGTCATGTTTCCGAGTGCGTGTATTGGTATGATGGTTTTAGCGTTTAATTTATTGGGTAACGGACTTCGTGATGCGTATGACCCTCGAACAACTTAAGGCAGAGCTTGAACGCAAAGAAATTCAGCTCAAAGACATTTTGGAAATAACTCAAGCTATCAATATCAACTCCTCCGAAGAGTCGCTTTATACGATTTATCGGTGGATATTGCAGGGGAGTCTGTATGTAGGCAAGTTGGCTCTCTATGTCTTTGATAGCACGTGGCGTTGCAAGGTCTTTTTTGGCACGCAGGAAAGCCCTGTAGCCCTTGATTTACAACACATTGCCGACTTGCGCGAGCCTACTTTGCTGGAAGGCTTGCCTACAATGGACGCTTTTTTTCAGGGCTTCGATTGGGTAATTCCTATTTTGTACCGCGACCAACTCCTTGCCTACATTTTTGTAGAAAAATACGCCCACCCCAACAGCGAAACGCATACGCCCATCAATCTCAATTTTCTGCAAACGCTTACGAATATTATCATCGTAGCGATAGAAAACAAGAAATTGGTGCGCCACCAACTCAAGCAAGAACTCCACAACAAAGAGCTTGAGATAGCCAAGCGCGTGCAAAGTATGTTCATTCCGCGCCGTTTGCCTGCTACAGAGAAGCTGACCATGCGCTCTACTTACCTACCGCATGACCTGATAGGAGGTGATTATTACGACTACATTCAACTCGCTGAAGGCAAGTTTTTGGTGTGCATAGCAGACGTTTCAGGCAAGGGCGTTCCTGCCGCGTTGTTGATGTCCAACTTTCAGGCAACGCTTCGAATGTTGGTGCGCCATACGTACAAATTGAAAAATATTGTAGATGAATTGAACTTATTGATTTATCAAAATGCGCAAGGCGAGCATTTTATCACGTTTTTTGTGGCAATTTACGACACGCGTAAGAACATTTTGCGTTACATCAATGCGGGGCATAATCCGCCTTTCCTGCTGAACAAAACTACAGGCGAGCTAAAAAGTCTGGAAACAGGCACAACGGTTTTGGGTTTTCTGCACAATTTGCCGTTTGTGAATGAGGAAGTGATACGCGAAATTGACAATTTTTTGTTGTTTTGTTTCACTGATGGCGTACCCGAAACGGTCAATCCACAAGACGAACAATTTAGCGCGGAGCGGATAGGCAGTATTTTGCAAAACTATCAATACACAAGCCTGATAGATTTGCACGCCCATATTTTGGACAAACTGTATCGCTTCAAACAAGATTTGGGCTTCACTGATGACATCACGATGCTTTCCTGCCGAGTGAAAAACTTTGAGCTTCCTGCTACAAATCCATTGTAAAGTGTAACACTTTTTTTGCGAAAAATCTTTGGCGCAATGGCTTGTCTTGCCTATCTTTGCAAAGCATTGTTTCACATACATACATTTATTCGCTAAAAGAACCATTATTTTTAATGGAAAAAATCCCCAAAACCAAAACTTTCCCCAACGTTTATAAAAAAATGTTGGGCGTAATGCTTCTTGTGAGCCTCTTATTCGCGGGCTGTAAACGAAAAGATGTCTTGCCTGAACCTGCGCATGACGCTATAGACAGCGCGACTCTTGCCAAAATACAGGCTTGGTACAACCCGAAAGTAGCTCGCCTACGCGGGGCAAAAAGCACAGG
>RDXI01000163.1 GCA_004292795.1 Bacteroidota bacterium
CCAATTTGAAGTCTATCCGCTCCTCGCGTGTGCCAGAAGGCAAGTACAGGCTCATAATGGAGCAGGTAGGCAAGTCGACACGCAACACGCGCCCTTCGTCATCTGTGCGGTTGTAGGCAGGTTCGTAGCCATACACCACTTGCGTAGGCGTGTGTTTGGTCAGGATAGCCGTTCCGCTGTAGCCCTTCTTCTCGGCAGAGTGCCAATAGCATTGATAGCCCAAATCCTCAAACAAACTTTCGGGAATTTGGCTCTTTACCGCCTTGATTTCTTGCAAACAAATCACGTCTGCTTGGGTGGCTTTCAGCCAATCCGCAAAGCCCTTGCTTATCGCAGAGCGAATACCATTCACGTTGTAGCTAATGATTTTCATATCCACAAATTTACAAAATATGTAGCAGTTTTGCAAGAAAAAACACAAAAAAAACGTATTTTTTAATAAGTTTTTTGTTGTATTAAAATATTGATAATCAATGTTTTATAAATAAAAAGTAAGCCCAAAATCTCTACAAGAAAGCCTCGCTTGGCAATGCACAACAAGGGGGCTGGGAACGTAAAAAAGCTATCTGTGTAGCTTTTTTATAGAAAAAAACTATCTTTGCACTATGATTGACAAATTAGACGCGATTCGCCAACGCTTTCATGAGGTGAATCAAATGATTTTAGAACCAGAAGTGATAGCGGACATGAATCGCTATTCGAAACTGATGAAGGAGTACAAAGAACTCCAAAAAATTGACGAACAATACAAGGTATATGAGAACATATTAGCCAATATCAAGTCCAGCAAGGAGGTAGTAGCCACCGAAAAAGATGAGGAGTTTCGCGAAATGGCGAAGGAAGAGCTTGATATGCTAAACCCACAAAAAGAAGCACAAGAAGAAGTGCTGAAAAACCTCCTCATTCCCAAAGACCCCAACGATAGCAAGAACATCATTCTTGAAATCAGAGCAGGCGCGGGTGGGGACGAAGCCTCTATCTTTGCGGGTGATTTGTTCCGTATGTACCAACGCTTTGCCGAGAAAAAAGGCTGGAAAATGGAGCTTATCGACTACATGGACGGCACTTCGGGAGGCTACAAAGAGATTGTGGCTTCAATGGCAGGCGAGGACGTATATGGTATGATGAAGTACGAGTCGGGTGTGCATCGTGTGCAACGTGTACCCGCTACCGAAACACAAGGGCGCATACATACCTCTGCCGCGAGTGTGGTTGCCTTGCCTGAAATGGAAGACCTCGAAGTAGAAGTTAATCCAAATGATGTGCGCATTGATACGTTCTGTTCTTCGGGACCTGGCGGGCAGTCTGTAAACACTACCTATTCGGCTGTGCGCCTCACGCACATTCCTACAGGCATTGTGGTTTCGTGCCAAGATGAAAAGTCGCAAATCAAAAACAAAGAAAAAGCCTTCAAAGTATTGCGCTCACGTATGTATGAGATAGAACTCAAGAAACAACAGGCAGAAATGAGTACGCAACGCAAGGCAATGGTAGGCGGTGGCGACCGCTCCGACAAAATCCGTACTTACAACTATCCACAGAGTCGTGTTACAGACCACCGCATTGGCTTAACGGTTTATAACTTGCCTACTGTTATGGACGGTGATATTGACGAATTTATCGAGCAACTGCGCCTTGCTGACAATGCTGAAAAATTGCAAGAAGGAACGGTATAAAAGGTGTATATATACAAAATCCCCCTATTCTACAGGGGGATTTTTTGTGTTATTCCTTTGAGATTATATTAAAATAATTCTTAAATTGTGTAAAAAATATACTTTTCATAGCGTAGGGGTTGCAACCCCTACGCTACGGATATTGCATTTTTAGCTCCGTAGGATAGGGTTTGAAACCCTATCCTATTGAGTATTGCCTATATTTTATATGCACTTTAAAATTTATTTTAGTATTATTTCGGAAACTTTTGTTTATACATTTCGAAACTTTCCTGCAAAATACGGACAGCCGTTTGTTTGTCCAAAAAGTCCTCTACCACTACAGTCTTTTTCTCCAATTTTTTGTAATCTTCAAAAAAACTACGCATTTCGGAAATGAAGTGCGCGGGTAGTTCAGAAATATCGTTGATGTGGCTCACGCTTGGGTCGCCCTCTGCTACAGCTATGATTTTATCATCTGCTTCGCCATTGTCCAACATACGCATTACGCCTATCACCTTGGCAGGCACAATGCACATGGGTACTACGTCTATTTGCGACAAGATGAGAATGTCCAACGGGTCTTTGTCATCACAATAACTTTGTGGAATGAAGCCATAATTCGCGGGATAATACACCGAAGAATACAGCACGCGGTCAAGGCGCAAAAGTCCGCTTTCTTTGTCAAGCTCGTATTTTGCGCGTGTTCCTTTCGGAATTTCAATAATGCCATTCACGACATCGGGCAGTTTGTAGTCTGGCGAAACGTGATGCCAAGGGTTAAATTTGTTTTCCATAAAGGGTTATTCCATTTGTTGATTAGGATACTGAAACGGGTCTATGCAAGGGTCGCAATCAAAGCCTAAATAAATACCCAAACTTACCGCTTCCCACGATTGTATGCCGTCTTGCGACATAGCACCACCTGCACGCACATGAACAAATGTGATGTCGATAGGTTCAGAAAAAGGCATATCATTTTTTACGTAGTTTTCCAACTTCCTGCCCAATACATCAAAAGTACCTATCACCGTGCCTTCTAACGTGATTTCGTACATATCGGGGCGGTCGGTTTTTTTGTACATGGCTTTTTTGATTTTGATACGCCTTGCCACGTCTTTCGACTCTTGGGTGCAGTTGCTGTAGTACAATACTACTTCGCTATCATTGTTCAAATAGCTTACTACCTGCCTTGCCTGCGCTTCCGAAAGATAGCAGAGTTGGCATTGCGCTTGTGCGTTGAGCGAATAAAATAATAAAAATAAAAAGGGCAAAAGTTTCATGTTTTGAAATAGAGCAAAGATTGATGCTTTATATATAACGAAAAATCTTGCCAAATATGTTGCAGATAATAAAGTCGTTGATAATCAATAGTTTACAATATTTTACTACTCAAAGCAGGCAAGGTTATTATCCCATTTTGAAACAAAAGTGTTAGAATTGCGTTTGCAAATCACGTATGCAAAAAATTTGGTTTATATTTTTACTCTTATTGGCGAGTTGTGCAAAAGATAATGGCACGTGCCAAGATACGCTGGACGTTTCGAAAATTGATATGAAACTTGAGGTAGTGCGCCTCGAAGATGAATTGTTTGCTTGCAAATCGAAGGCAGACATACAAAAATTTATCACACGACACGACTCGCTCTTTGCTCACTATGATCAAACACCTATCAGAAAAGCAGAGGATAGTCTTGCCTACCGCCTATGGGCAATGGTGCAGAACAAGTACATGGACACGCTTTACAGAGACGCCAAAGCACGTTTTGATGACCCCAAAGCAGGCAAGTGGAAGCAAGTGGTAGGCGAGTTTGAACTTGCCTTCAAACACATCAAACACTACTATCCTACGTTTCAACCTCCTAAAATTTATACCACCATTACGGGTTTGGGCAGTTTTTGGGGAATGGATATTTACATGGAGAAAAAGGCTATAGTGATTAGCTTGGAGTTTTATTATGGCAAAGATGCTCGTTACAAGCCTCCTGTGAAGATAACGCCACAATATATTTGGAATCGACTCGCACCTGAAACCATTGTACCTTTGTGTGTATTGGGCATTTCAAACTTATACAATGCTACAGACTTCAAAGACCAAACCATGCTGGCGGATATGATACGTTTCGGAAAGGCGTATGAGTTTGTGCATGAAATGATGCCTTGCCTACACGACTCGCTCCTGACAGGCTACAGCAAACGCGACTTGGCGAACATAAGCGACAAGGAAAACCGCGAATATATTTGGAATTTTATGGTAGAAAAGAAAACCCTTTTTTCGCAAAGTGCGCGTGTGAAGGCTATTTACATGAACGAAAGCCCTTATGTGGTAGAGATTAACCAAAAATGTCCTGGGCGCATTGGGCGTTGGTTGGGTTGGCGCATCATACGCAAGTACCGCCAAAAATTCCCCAATATTTCTATTACTGATTTGATGAAAAAAGCCCAAGCAAAAGAGATTTTTGAGGCTTCGGGCTATAGCGGACAGTAGGCAAGGATTTATACAAGAAAAAACGCTTCTTTCGAAGCGTTTTGTTATTTTTTATCCTTTTTTTCTTTTTTGGGAGCAGGCTTCACACTTTCAGGATACACATATTTGTATTTTTTGGTGATGTCTGTCTTTTTCATTTTTTGGTATGTTATACTCATTTGTATATCTTTTACAGGGCGGTCATCTGGTTTGGTAGGTTGGCTGGCTATTTTGTCTATAACCTCTATGCCTTCAATCACTTCCCCAAAAGCCGTATAACCCATATCAAGCGAGGGCGTTCCGCCTATAGTTTTGTAGGTCTGTATTTGCTCGTTGGTATATTTGTGACCACTCTGTGCAAAGTTTTGCAACTCGCCTTCCCCTATGGTTTTGCCTTGCACCAAATAAAATTGGCAAGCACTTGAGGCTTTTTCGGGGTTGCCGTCACGTGCCGCCGCGAGTACACCTTTTTTGTGATAGCGATTAGGGCGAAACTCGGCAGGTATGCGCTTCATATCGCCTCCTCCCGCGCCAAGCCTTTGATTGGGTTGTGCATTGCGCGAATTTGGGTCTCCGCCTTGAATCATAAACCCTTGAATGACACGATGAAACAACAAACCATCATAAAATTTCTCGCCTACCAATTTTAAAAAGTTGGCTCGATGCAGGGGCGTATCTTCATACAACAACATTTTTATGTCCCCAAGCGGTGTGCTAAGGGTAACAAGCGTATCATATTTTGAAGGCTTGGGTGCTTTTTTTTGCGCCACAGCAGGCAAGGCTATCAGCATAGCCATTATCCATATTATTTTTTTGAACATGACGTTTGAACAACTAAAATTATTTTGTAAAAATGTTAAATGTTAAATGTTAAATGTTAAATGTTAAATGTCCTACCCATATTCTTCTGCCAATACGATAATCTTATCTTCGGGCTTGAAGGACATAAGGTCTAATTTGTGTGGATTAAGCACAACGCCATAGACTTTCGAGGCATTTGTGGCGTGTTCCGTAACGCGGTAGCCGATAGCTGTTTCGCGGTGTTTCAGTGCCGCCTCGCAAACCGTGTAGAAGTTCACATTTTCCAATTCTTGCAAATACAACCCTACAGGTTTGAGGTAAATCTCACAGCCATGCGAGTCAAACAATTCATTGAAAACCAAGTTAAGTTCCTTGTTTTCAGCTAATTGTGAGATGATAAGGCTTATTACGTGGTCGCTTATGATGAAGTCATCAGGTTTGGCTATTTCTGCCAAAGTGCGGTTTTTGATGTCCAACATTTCGCTGACTATCGTAAACTCTGCATTTCGTTGGCGTTTGATGTCGCGGAGGTGAATGAGCGTTACCAACGTAGTAGCATCTGCCTCTTGAATAGGCATTTTTTGGCTATAGCTCAAAATCATGATGTTGTTGAAGTCTTGCAAATTAAGTTCGTTCAGCAGTTTGCGCTCTGTGATGTCGCCTTCTTGCAAATGTACTTTGAGATGCAGGAAGTCGTCCAAAATATCTATTTCAGCTTGCACACTCACTATATCGTCTGCCACAATCCAAAGCTCTGAACCTTCCGCCACATAATTGTCCATTTCGCGTACAATCGTGCTTGCCTGCGCATTCCAACCAAGCATCAAAATTTTGCGTTTGCGCATGGGCGGGTCTTTTTCCGTCATCAAAATTTGGTTTGCATTGCTGGCATTGCTCACTTTGCTTGGGTGCGGAATTTCGTTGTCGTCTTCGGCTATGTAAATAATCTTATCGCCTTCTTTGATTTTGGTATTTTCGCGTGGGTTTAGCAAAATAAGCCCTGTAGCGCGTTGTATGCCCATCACAGCCAAGTGTTCGAAAGAAAATAGCGCGTCCCTGTAAGTCGTATTGTAAAGTTCTGGGACAGCCTGAATATAAATTTCCTCATGCGAGAAGCCCAACAAGCGATTGTAAACCGCCGTTAGCCCTGACTGTAGGCAAGTCTGCACTGCTAATCTTGCAATAATTTCGTTGGAAATAACCAACGTCAGTTCATCACCTCCTACAATATTCGCTATCTCTTTGCTTTTTTGCGATTTTATCTCGGCTACCAAATGGAAAGGCTCTGGCTTGCGGTTCGGGTGGTTCAAGATAGCCAAAATACACTTGATGTTTTGCGTATCAAAATTGTGGTCATCAGGCGATACGATAATGATAGATTTGGCATCAGGCAAGTTGATAATCCGTAAATCATCAAGGTCGATGGGATTGCCTGTCCTGCAAATAATTTTCATATTGCGGGGCTTGTCTATCTTTTCGTTTATCTCGTCTTGCATTTCTACTTTATCCTTAGGCGCAAGCACCGCAATACAAGCCTTGTGTTGGTTGGCATTTGCCTTTATCAATTCCTCAATGATAGAAAAAATCTTGTTCGACCAGCCCAATATAACGATATGCCCTTCTTCTACAACTAAAGAACGTCCTTTGCGCAATTTTTCGAGCATGGTGTTGATGCGCGAAGTTACCAAACCCACCATAGTAGCCACGAGCAACAACCCAAAAAGAGTAGGCAAGACCATCATCAGTCTATAGCTCCAGCCAAACTCGCCTGTGATAGTGCCTTGGTCTATGATGTGCATCCATGTTTGCCACATGACCTCCGCGAAGGTATCTTTCGCCTTCTCCACATCTTCGGGTGGTTTGGCTTGGTGAAGCGACATGGTATAAGTGGCTGTAGCAAAAAATGCCGCAAACAGCATCACAAACGCCATAATAAACACAATGATAGGTGTAATGCCACCTGTCATCATATTGTCAAAAATATATTGTATGCGTTGTCGGATAGTGAATTTCTTATTTTTCTGTTCTTTCATAGAGGCGAAATTAGTATAATATTTACAAACAAGCAAAGATAAAAATGGTTTTACTATTTTTTATATATTTGCACAAAAAACAAAACGTATGACTGAACAAGAATTTTGGGACTGGTTCATTGCCCACAGAGCCGAAGTAGAGCCTCATTTGCTTTCCCGCAACAATGCGAAGGCTATGGCATTTTATGAACAACTTTGCGAAGTAATGGAAAGCTACAGCACAAAAATCACACCTGAAATAGGCATAGGCGAAGGTCATGTATTCGAGCTGACGCTTAGTGCCAATGGAAGAGCAGATAATATGCCATTTGTCGAGAAGTTAGCAGAAACCGCGCCAGAAATAGAAGGCTGGCGCGTGGTAAAGTTTCGTGCCGCATATGGATTTACTCAATTAACGATTGAAGGCTTGACGTTTGAGGAAAAAGAGATTATGGTATCTGCCCACAAAGTGCCGGGTACAAATGCTTTTTCTATCACGGTCTATATGAAGGGCTACAAAAAAGAGGACAAACGCTACGGCACTGCCGCGTTTTTGTACTTAGACCACGCCATAGGCGAGTACAATGTTATTACGCGTGTCAGGTGGCGCGGTTGCAAAAAATTGGACTTGATGGCTTCTTCGCTCAAGCTCTACACGCTCTCACAGCTCGCCGAGCTTATGAAGGAAGAATAGCCTTGCCTACTTCGGCTATGCAATAATCCAATTCTTCGGCAGTCATAGCCGTACCTGAAGGCAAGCAAAGCCCTTTCTCGAACAGCTCCTCTCCTACCCTTTCACCAAAATACGGTACGTCTGCAAAAACGGGCTGTAGGTGTAAGGGTTTCCAAACAGGACGCGACTCTATGCTCGCCTGCTGAAGCGCAAGGCGCACTCTCTCGCGTATCTCGTAATTTTCGAAAAGGGCAACAGTGAGCCAGTAGTTAGGGGTGGAAGGGTGGAAGGGTGGAGGGGTGGAAGGGTGG
>RDXI01000164.1 GCA_004292795.1 Bacteroidota bacterium
GGTGATAGAAGACATAGAAAATAACTACCCTATCACCTGCGAACTCTTGATTTTGAAGGCTACGCTTTGTATGCGTCAAGGCGACTACCACAATGCTATTTTGTTCTTGAGTGAAGCCTTGCCTGAAGCACACGACCAAGACGAAATACATTACAGAATTGCCTATGCGCATCAGCAGTTGCGCCAATACCGCGAGGCTACGCAAGAATACAAAAATGCCTTGCGCCTCAATCTTGAACTTACCCATGCTGTCCACGAATTGAACGAGTGTTTGGACATCATAGGCGAGCAAGAATTGGGCATTGAGTTTTTCAGGGCGTTCACAGACGAACAGCCCTTTTCGCCTTTTGCGTGGTATAATTTGGGTTTGGCGTATTGTCGTATGGAAATGTACGAAGAAGCCTTGCAAGCCTTTGAGTATGCCACTTTGAGCGATAAGGAATTTACGCTTGCCTACCGCGAGTCGGGACACGTGTATATGAATACAGGCGAGTATCGGCTGGCACAACAGCAATACACGCAAGCCCTTGAATACGAAGACGACCCTGATGCTTACCTGCTTTGTTGCTTAGGGGCTACTTTCGAAAAACTCGAAGACTACGAAGCGGCATTTATCAATTACAAAGAAGCCTTGCGCATTGATAAAACCTACGAAGATGCGTATTATGGCATTGCTTGTTGCCTTTTTGCCAAAACAAAATGGTATGAAGGCATTGGCTATTTGCGTAAATTGGTGGCTATCAATCCCGACAATGAAGAATATTGGATATTGTTGGGCGATACAGAATATCAACTCGGCAATGTGATAGGAGCAATCGAATCGTATGAAAAGGCGAATGCTATTTTTGGGCAAAACCCGCGCCTGTGGCTGAATTGGTCGTTGGTATATTTGGAGCAAGGCGACTTAGAACAATCGTTTCAAATCATAGAACAAGGCATTTCGGAGTGTCCGCAAGAAGCTATATTGTATTATCGTGCAGTTACGTATTATATTTGCAGTGGAAAATTCAACGAAGCCGTAGAAAAATTGGAAGTGGCACTTTCGTTAGATTACGAAGGGCATAAGCTCCTCTTCGAGGCTTTTCCTGATGCAGAAGCACAAAATACTCTTTCTCGAATTATTCAACAAATCCAAAACAATGAATTATAGTAATTACTTCTTGAACGACTTGCCTACCCGCCCCGCCAAACCACGCGAGGAAGGACTCACGATGGTGATGGACAAGGGACTAAGCCTACGCGAGGCGCAAGACCTTGTAGAAACTTCTGGTGAACACATCGACATCATCAAGTTGGGCTGGGCTACTTCGTATGTAACCGCTACCTTGATGGCAAAAACAAACTTCTACCGCGAGGCGGGTATTCCTTTTTATTTCGGAGGAACATTGTTTGAGGCGTTTTTGGTGCGCAATCAATTAGACGACTACCGCGCCATTTTGGACAAATACCAAGCCCCGATGGTCGAAATTTCTGATGGTTCTATCGAATTGCCTCACGAAGAAAAATGCAAATTGGTTGAGCTATTCGCCAAAGACCGCCAAGTCCTTTCGGAAGTAGGCTCGAAAGATGCTGAAAAAATCTTAGCTCCTTATCAATGGATAGAACTGATGCAAGCCGAGCTACAGGCGGGTGCGTGGAAGGTGATTGGCGAGGCACGCGAAGGTGGCAATGTGGGCTTGTTCCGTGATAGCGGGGAGGTTAGGCAAGGACTCGTGAAAGAGATTATTCACACCATTCCTGCGGATAAGATTATTTGGGAAGCCCCTCAAAAGTCGCAACAAGTGTGGTTTGTCAAGCTCTTAGGCGCGAATGTAAACTTGGGCAATATCGCCTCGAATGAAGTTATTCCCCTCGAAACACTTAGACTCGGGCTTCGTGGCGACACTTTCGGAACGTTCCTACCCAAAAATATCAAAGAACAGTTTGGTATTTAGGCATAGCCAAGTACCCCAATAACAAACAAGTGAGGCTGTCCGAAAAGTCGGGCAGTCTTTTTTTGTATTCTGTTGGTGTTTTAACGTGAGTTCAGAATTAAAAAGGCGTTTTTAGCCTGTAAAAGGCTTTTACGAAGCGTTCAACCCTTAGGGTGGAGGGCATTATCACAAATTTGTGTAAATCAAACGTATGCCCTCCACCCTAAGGGTTAAACGTGGATTGTTCCTTGTTTAATAAATTGATTTACAATATTTTAGCTCTAAATCTAAAAATACAAGGTTTCTAATTGGGGAAAATTAGACAACAAGGCAAAGGAAAAATGCTCGATTTGATTGCTATGAAGCATCAAAGTATGTAAGGCTGTTAAGCGCGACAAAAA
Organism: Bacteroidota bacterium; assembly: GCA_004292795.1. Classification (GTDB taxonomy): domain Bacteria; phylum Bacteroidota; class Bacteroidia; order Cytophagales; family Microscillaceae; genus RDXI01. The sequence continues at coordinate 2,315 of RDXI01000164.1, forward strand.
AGAAATATCGTGAATTTCATTGCAGGCAAGGTCTAGATAAGTCAAGTTCGTTAAGTTTGATAAAAAGGAAATATCACGAATTTGATTGTACCGAAGGTTTAAAGAAGTCAAAGCCGTTAAGCCCGACAAAATGGAGGTATCCACAATTTCATTTGCCTCAAGTCCTAACGAAGTCAAGCCTGTGAAGCCTGACAAAAAAGAAATATCGCGGATTTTATTATAGCTAAGGTTTAAATAAGTCAAATCCGTGAAGCCTGACAAAAAGGTAAAATCGTGGATTTTTTGCCCATGTAAAAATAATGCTCGCAGGCGCGGAGGCAGGCAAGGCGGTAGGTAGGTAAGTTTATTTTGTTCCCCTTCGTTTTGGCTGTCTATCCATGCTTCTTGTTTTACGCTTATCCACCCACTCGAAAAATTAAGCTCTTCTACCCAAACCAACTCCTTGAGTTGTTCGAGTGCGGATTCGTGTCCTGTTAGTCCCAGTTTGCCTAAGTCAAGAACAGGATTTCGAGTTTCGCGGTTGTGTGTGAGCGCATCTGTGAGAGAGGTAAACATGGAATGAATGAGTAGTTGAGGGAGGGAGTGAATGAGTGGCAAATATAGGAAAAAATATTTTGGGTTGTATAGTTTTCTTGCCTTTTCTCCCCCTTCATTCAGCATTAGGCGAGGTCGGACTTTCAAAGAGGTTTTGCCCTCTATCAAAAAAAATGCAAACGATTTCCGAAATCATAACATTTGCCCTAACTTTGCAGTTCAAAAGAAAAAACGTCCTAATATGACTACTGTCGATATCCAAAAAACAACAAAACAAGACCTATACGAACAACCCGATTTTTATAGTCTTGATGACCTTTTGACCGAAGAGCATAAACTTGTGCGTGCTTCCATGCGCGACTTCGTGAAGCGCGAAATCTCGCCTATCATAGAGGATTGCGCCCAAAAATGCCACTTCCCACGTGAGATTGTGCGCAAATTTGGAGAAATTGGCGCGTTCGGCCCCACTATTCCGCAAACATACAACCCCAATGGCGGACTCGACTACATTTCTTACGGCATCATGATGCAAGAAATAGAGCGTGGCGACTCAGGTATGCGTTCTACGGCTTCGGTGCAAGGCTCGTTGGTGATGTTCCCCATTTATGCCTTCGGCTCGGAGGAACAACGCAAAAAATACTTGCCTAAATTGGCTTCAGGCGAGTTCTTGGGCTGTTTTGGCTTGACTGAACCTAACTTTGGCTCAAACCCAGGGGGAATGGTTACGAACATCAAAGACATGGGCGACCATTACCTCTTGAATGGCGCGAAAATGTGGATTTCAAACTCGCCTTATGCAGACGTGGCTGTGGTATGGGCGAAGGACGACAACGGGCGTATTCGCGGTGTGATAGTGGACAAGGGCATGGAAGGATTCACTGCTCCCGAAATTCACCAAAAATGGTCGCTACGTGCCAGCATCACAGGCGAACTCGTGTTCCAAGATGTGAAAATTCCCAAAGAAAATATCTTGCCTAACATTGATGGCTTGAAAGGACCGCTCAAATGTTTGGACAATGCGCGTTATGGCATTGCTTGGGGTGCATTGGGTGCGGCTATGGACTGCTACGACACTGCCCGCCGTTATTCCATGGAGCGTATCCAATTCGACAGACCAATCGGAGGCTTCCAACTGACGCAAAAGAAGCTATCGGAAATGCTGACTGCTATCACACAAGCGCAACTTTTGGTGTGGCGTTTGGGTGTGTTGAAAAATGAAGGCAAGGCAACCACTGCGCAAATCTCTATGGCGAAACGCAATAGCGTAGAGATAGCCCTGAACATAGCCCGCGAAGCCCGCCAAATATTGGGCGGTATGGGCATCACAGGCGAGTACCCCATCATGCGCCACATGATGAACCTCGAGTCTGTCCTTACCTACGAAGGCACGCATGACATACATTTGCTCATCTTGGGTGCGGAAATCACAGGTATTCCTGCTTTCAAATAAAATAGGGCTTTTTGAGCCGTGATTTTTGTCCTCACAGCTTGCGAGAGGCTGTCCGAAAGGATAGCCTCCAATGCGAATTTTAGGCAGGATTAACAGCATTTATAGGTAAATTGGGCTTGTTTTATTGTTTTTGACGCAATAAAGAAAAGAAAAAATCCTGTAAATCTTGTTAATCCTGTCTTCTTTTTGTTAGCTTGAGAGCATTACGCTTGATTAAACTTTTTGCGAAAGTATTTTTGTATTTTTCACTAATAAAACTTACCTACTTTATGACGACCTATATTTCGCTTTTGCGTGGCATCAATGTAAGCGGGCAAAAGAAAATCAATATGCAAGATTTGAAAGCCTTGTACGAAAGCACGGGTTTGCAAGATGTGCTTACCTATATTCAAAGTGGTAATGTGATTTTTAAGTCAGACAAGGAAGATACAGACGAACTCACTACCCTGATAGCGCAAGCCATTCAAGCCAAGTACGGCTTCGACGTAGCGGTTTTTGTGCGCACTGTGCCTGCCTTCGAAGCCATTGTAGCGAACAATCCTTTTGTAGGCGAGGCTACCGAAAAATTGTATTTCACGCTTTTAGCACAAACGCCCTTGCCTGAAAAAATAGCAAACATAGACACGCAAAAGCACTTGCCTGACCGCTTCGCTTTGGTGGGGCAAGATTTGTATTTGTGTGTAGAAAGCTACGGCACGACCAAATTCTCCAATAATTTTTTTGAAAATAAATGGAAAGTAGTCGCCACTACGCGCAATTACAACACGATGCTAAAATTGATTGAATTAGCAAGATAAGAATTTCAGCATCTTTCCATTGATTTACAAGGCTTTATGTATAAACTTACTTTCAAATTTACAGAAAGAAAGTAAAAATACTTGTTTATGTCAAACAGATATATTATTTTTGGCAAAAACAAATCGTATGAATCCACACATAGAAAAAGCCCTCGCCTACCTACTAAGAATCAATTATGCAGGTTATTTTGAGGAGATGGACAAGGTAGGTATCCCTGAGGAATTTCAATATCCATATGCCACCAACAAAGGTATGTTCATAGCAGGGCAAAAGCCTTGGGACTTTCCGCAAACGTTGAGAACGTTGGCAATGCAGATAGAGCAGGTTTTGAGTAAAACCAAACCAACACCCGAACCAGAAATTCCAATTCTGCCTGTACCAGACCAATCTAAAACGCTTTACATCATTTTTGCCGACCTAAAGGGCTATGGTGCAAATGCGGGCAACAACGACTTATTAGCCAAAGTTACGACTTTCTTTTTTTCGCTCAAAGACAAATATTTTGCAGACGGAAAAGAACATTTTTTCAAGCCTTTAGGTGATGGCATTTTGGCTACAGGGCATAGCCTTACAGACATGGCGCAAAAAGCCCTTGCTATGCGCAATGACATCAAAAACCACACTTGGAAACAAGCAGGCTTTCCTGACAACCTGAATGTGCGTATGGCTTTGCATGTAGGCGAGGCTATAGAACATTACAACCCTAATGGCACTATCCGCGATGTGTCGGGTACTGCAGTAATACAAGCTGCGAGGCTTGAGCCTTACACAATGGTAGGCGAGGTTTTTTGTTCACAGACTTATGCTGACCTTTTGGCACAAGACAAAACACACAACTTAGCCACTATCAACATAGGCAAGTACAATCTTGGTAAGGCACACGATACATTTGAATTGGATATAGCTGTGCTTTTTGCAGAAAGCGACAAGGAAACTTACGAGGAATATAAAGCTGAAAAATGTAAAAAACACCTTGAGGAGAAAACTAAAAGCCCTGCTGTAGAACAATCGGCAGTGGCAAAGGGCTATTTTGATGCAAGCAATGCCGAACAAGCAACTGCCAACGTTTCGCAAAACGCGCCCAAACAAAGTCTTGAGTCATTCAGACAAGAACTTTTGGCTATTTTGGCGGAAAAGGCACACTTGGGTATTCCAGATATTTTGGAGAAAATAGATAAAACCCTTGCCTACGAACAATACGACAGAACGCTGTGGGTGTCTATCAATAGCTACAACAATCCCATGACTTTGATAGTTATGTCTGCTACTTTGGTTGTTTCTACACAAGGCTTAATCAATTCTATTCACTAAATCTGAACTGGGGAAATTATGAACCAAAATATTGAAATCGAAACATTTAAGCAAAATTTACGACAAACGCTCGAAAAAAAAGGGCATTTGGGCATAGTAGAGGTTTTAGATAAGATAAATCAAACCCTTTCCTATGAACAATACGATCGCACAAAATGGGTATCTATGAATAGTCAAACAAGCCCCATTACTTTGGAGCTTTTGTCTGCTTCTTTAGTGCAAGCTGCTCTCTCTTTGATTATGAGCATTAAAACATCATCTGATCAACAAACAACTCTCGAAAAACTTATTCAGGCTAATCTTGCCAATTTGGATAGGAAATTAGATTTGAGCAATAGTGGGCTTCGTGGTTTTCAGGCTGAGTTTGAATTATTAGCAAAGAGCAAGAATTTGGAAATATTGGATTTGCGAAATAATGATATTCAAGAGTTCCCCGCTTATCTGTTACAAAGCCTTAGCAACCTCAAAGAGCTGTACTTACAAGGAAACCCTATTAAAAACATTCCACGAGAGATTTTTGATAGAAAAGAGAATGTATTGGCTGATGTAAGGAATTACTTTGAGAGTTCATCTGTCATAAATAAACAAGCTGGAAAGACACTTTGTGTCATAGTTGCTGATTTGCAGGGTTCAGGTGTCTATACGGGTTCTAAAGAACATTTGGCTAAGGTTACAAACTTTTTCCTTTCGCTCAAGACTAAATATTTTGCTAATGGAAAGGAATACTTTTTGAAACTGCTTGGTAATGGTTTTTTAGTAACAGGACATAACTTTATAGACATAGCACAAAAAGCCATCGCAATCTGTAATGAAACCAAAAACTATGCTTGGAAGCATGAAGGTTTTACAGATAACCTCAATGTGCGCTTAGCTTTGCACATAGGCGAAGGCGTTGAAACCTATAAAAATGATGGCACTATCCTCGATATATCAGGTATAGCAGTTACACAAGCGACACGCTTTGAACCCTACGCTATGGTAGGCGAGGTATTTTGTTCTCAAACTTATGCCGATTTGTTAGCTCAAGATATGACACACACGCTTGCTACCTTTCCTTTAGGCAAGTATAAACTTGGCAAAACCCACGATATTTTTGAATTAGCGATTGCGGTACTTTTTACGCAAAATGACAAAGAAGTCTATGAAGACACGATTATTGAGAAGTGTAAGCGACATCTAATTGAGAAAACATCAAATCATGAGTTATCTGACTTAGAAATATCTTTAAAAACTTTACAAACACAAAAAGAAATTTTCGAAAAAAATCCAAACAACCCAAAGCACAAGTATAAATTAGCTCTTTTTTATGCACAATCAGGGGAAAATGCTATTATTGAAGGTGAATTGGGTGGCGCATCATATCTTCTTGAACAAGGGAAAGATTTGCTTGAAGAACTTTATCATGAATATCCTAATAATTCAACCTTTAAGGAAACTTTAGCAGATATTTACTTTCAATTAGGTGCACGATACTACAATTCTGGCGATTTAGGAAAAGCACTTGTACTTTCTCAAAATTTTAACCAGCTCAGGGAAGAACTTTTAGAAGAAAACCCCAAAAACGCAGATTATAAACAATGGTTAGCTATTTCATACTCAAAATTAGGAGAAATACAAACTAACTTAGGAAACCTAAAGGAAGCTTTAGCCCTTTTTGAGAAAGAAAATAGCTTGTTCCAAGAACTGCTAGATGACTTTCCAAATAGCCAAGCCTATCAAGATGCTACAAGTGTATCTTTCCAATTTTTAGGGCGCACACTTCAAAGTATGGGAGAATTGAATCAAGCCTTAGCCTGTTTCGAAAAAGGCTATCACTTAGCAGAAGAGCTTTACAACAATTATCCTGATTTTCCAAACCATGACAGTAACTTGTCTATCGCTATTCAACGCATGGGAGAAATTTTTATGGCGTTAGGAAATTTTCAAAAAGCACTTGAATTTTCCCAAAAACAGCATCAAATAATACAAGAACTTTACGAAAAGAACGCTGAATCAATAGACATAAAACACAAATTGGCTCTATCTTATCAGTTTTTGGGGCAAACCAATCTCAATTTGAACGATTACAATGAAACTATAAGATCATTTGAAAAATTTTACCAAATAGAGAAAGAACTCAATGAGGCTGAACCAAGAAATATAAGCTTTAGGCAAGGGGTTGCTATAGCTTGTTTGAAGTTAGGAGAAGTCTATCGCCTGATGAGTAATTTTACACAGTCTTTTCATTTTCTTGAAGAAAACCTGCGTTTGCAAAAGGAACTTTATGAGAGTTTCCCTAGTAATATTGAATTTAAAGATGCTTTGGCGGTAAGTTATGCTCAATTAGGTGAGGCGCATAGACTCGCAAACCATAATATTGAGAAAGTAAAGGAATATTATTCATTAGCAAAACAACATTGGACAGAGTTAAATCAAGATGTTCCTGATAACGTCCAATTTATTCAGTACATTTCTTTTATACAAAATCGCGAAGCAGAACTCAATACCAAACCCCTACACCAAGCCAAAATGCTTTTGATAGGCAATGGCAATGTAGGCAAGTCTTCTATTCTTTTTCGTTTGAATGACAAAACTTCGCCCTTGCCTCCGCGTGAGGCTACCCCTTTGATAGATGTGCAAACTTACATTATCAAAGATATACCCATTGAAGTTACTAATCTGAACGAAACTATTAATTTTGAGCTTAAAGTGTGGGATTTTGGTGGACAAGGCAAGTACAGAGAAATACAAAATCTATTCTGTACCCAAAAATCATTGTATGTCTATGTTACATCACCTGATGACACAGAAGATGCAGAAGACTACATAGGCTATGAATATTGGCTCTCTATGGCGCAAACTTTTGGAAAAGAGGTAAAAACCAATGAGGCAGGCGAGGCAAAAGATATACACCAAAGTCCACTTATTCACATTGTTAATAAATGCGACCTACCAGACTTTAAAAGAGGTAAAATCTCTAAAAATTTACAAAATTACATCGAAAAATGGGGTAATGCTTATTTGGTGCTAAGTTGCGAAAAAGTAGGTTATTTTAAAGAAGAATTTGAAAGTTTTGAAGAGCAAATCAAAAACATCTTGCCCAAAATAGGCATAGATAAAAATGATGTGTTCAATCAACGTTATAGCTTATTGTGGTTTGCTGTCAAAGAAGAATTGGAAAAACTATCCTCTGAAAACTATATTTCTTATCAACAATATACTGAAATATGCGAAGAAAAAGGCGTTTCTACGAATACAAAAGGAGGCAAAAGCGAAGCCCAAACTTGGCTTGATGTACTGCACAGGATAGGGGTGGTTATCTATTTTGGCAATAATCCTAAGCTAAAAGACTGGATAATTACCAATCCAAATTGGATACGAAAAGCGTTTGCAGAAGTAGTAGATAATGAAACTTTGCAAGAAGTAGGAGGCAAGCTAACCCCATCTTTGCAAAAGAATATTTGGCAAAAACATACTGAAGGACTGCCCGATGAAAAAGCCCTACAAATCAGAGAGAAATTTATAGCTTTGATGTTGGCTTATGATTTTTGTTATGAGCACCTACAAAAGCACCAGTTTATCCCGAAAATCTTTGTCATTTTGATTATGAAGTTCATTTTGCCTATCCAGATTTTTTGCCTGCGGGTATTGTAAATAGGCTAATGGTAAAAAATAGAGCAATACATGCGCGTGATGCAAACGGAGATGACTTGAAATGGAAAAATGGCTTTGTGATACAATATGACAATGCTTTTGCCGAAGTGATAGAAAATTGGAAATGTAAAAGTGTGGTTATCAAGATAAAGATAGGGAAGCCTACAGATGTTTACAATATCCTCAAAGAACAAGTGGAGCAGTTCAACCAAGACTTTATGAATGACAAATTTGTGCGTGGTTTGTCTTTTGAGGTGTTTTTTCAATACAACGGAAAATCTTATACATCAAAAGAAGTGGCAGACATGGTCGATTTGAAAAAGCATTTTCAAGGCATTTTATATCCTAATGCTGTGCAAGAAAAAGAAAACCTTGACATAGAGCAATTAAAAAAAGAACTACGTGCCTTACTAGACCATTCAAAACATTTATGTATAGCTACTATTTTACGTAAAATTGAAGAAAATCTTACCAATGATAAGTATGATAGAATAAAATGGGTAGATATTAACTCAAACATTGGAGCAATTTCTACAGAATTGCTACAAGCAGCTTTGGTTCAAAGCACAGAATCCCTAATCAACTCAATACAATCTTAACCCCCAAATAACAATGGACTTTACATTTTTGAAACCCCTTGCCTCGTTGCCTAAATTGTTGGCAAAACCTGCCCTACAGATATCAAAACACACCTCTATCTAAAGCCTGAAGAGGACATTTTTCGGCAATTAGATGGTCTTTTGCATACAGGGCAGGGCGAAGTTTTTTTGCAACTCAAACGGGAAAATGCCCAAACTGAAGATGCAAAACGGGAATATCTAAGCCTTAAAAAATACTTAGGCGAGTACACCGAAAAAAGTCAACTCCCGCAACAAGCCTATCAAACAGGTTTGGTGAAGGAGGTTTTGGACGAAATCAATAAAATGCGTGAAACTGAAGAGCAACAGGCTTTTGTCTTGCAAAATATTGATACCAATGCCCAAAATATTTTAGATTTTGTTAGCTCGCTCAATGTGGAAACTAAATTTAACACCGCGCTATTGATAAAGCTTGCTGAAATCATAAGTAGCCTACAAATTACCCCTCAAAATAAACAAACCCTCATCATCAACATCAACAAAAATATGGATAAAACAGTAGAACAGTTCAAAGAAGAACTTACCGAGCTTTTGAGAAGAAAGCAACAAAATGCCGTTGTGGATATTTTGGAAAAGATCGATAAAATATTGAGTCATAACGAATACAATAGAACAAAATGGGAAACTCTAAGTAGTCAAATAACACCTATGGCATTTCTTGTGATGCCTGTTGTATTGGTAAACTCTGCTCAAGACCTTATCAACTCTATACGATAAAAAAGCCTTGCTCCCCACATAAAAAAATACCACAAAGACATGAATCATATATTTTTCATGTCCTTGTGGCAAATATTTGTAAGGAGGCAAGCTCGCCTAATCGCGCACATACGTTATCATATCCACGAAGGGATTGTATTCTACTTGTGAAACTTTGAGGTAAATCCCCTTTTCCAACACAATCGTGTCGTGTTCTTCGTGGGTAAGGACAGCCCTATCTGCTACTTCGAACAACATTTCGCGCTCCACTCGACGCGCACTTTCCACAAGCAGGAGGTTGCCACGCAAGCGGTGTGCGTGTCCTGTAACCTCGCCTAATTCCAAGACAAGCTCTTGCGCGGGTACTTCGTTTGCGTCTTGTTCGGCAGGGCGTTCTGCCAATTTGTAAATCAATACATCGCCATGACGATAAATTTTTTCGAAATTCATATCTATAAATGTAACGGGTTCGATAAAAAAACAATAAATAGTCGGTTTAGGTTTCGCTATACATCATATTGAGGTACTGCTCTTTTTTGAGTGGCACGCCATTGAAGCGCATCGTCCATGCAATCGCCATGATAGCATCTCGGTACTCGCCTACTTCTTGTGGCACATAGAGCATATATTGCCTATCTGTAGAGGCGCATTTACATTTCACAAAATAAACCGAAGGCTCTTCATTGCGCCAAGTACGTTCCAAGTTGAGGACAGAAGCGGGAATTTTGTATAGTTCGTAGGTGTCTTCGTATTCGTGTTCGTAAGGTTGGAGGTCTTTGTTCCAACGAATTTGTTTTTTATGGATAGTTTGCCTATCGAGGCGCACCGATTGCAAGGCTTTGGCTACATCTTCTACCGAGAAGGCACGCAAGGCAACCATACGTTGTTCGTTGTTCTGAAAGGCTATAGCTTCTTGTACGGTAAGCGGTTCGAGCTGTTCGTATTGAGATTGCACGAAAGCGCGGTTTGTTGGGATTTCAAAGTAGGCAAGGACTTCTTCGAGAGGCTTGTCTTGCCTACGATAAATGCGAAGCACTGTAGCAAGGTCTTCGAAAGCAACGCCTTGAGTATAATAGTATTTCATAAAAGCAAAATTACAAAAAAACTCTCAAAAGCGCAATACTTTTGAGAGTTTTTTTAGGCTTTTCGACAATTTTTATAGGCATTTGATTTATCAAATGCTCATTATATCCTCACGCCCAAAGTCCAAAGGTTGAGCTTAGGAGCTTGCCCATCGGCAAACATGGTATTGAGGTCGTAGCGCGTGAAAAGGCGGAAATGGTCAATCTTAACCGCAAATTCCAACCCATAACGCCAATTATTCAACAAAAAGCTATTATTAGTGCGTTGGCGACTGCCGTTGTCTGTGGTTCTGATACCTGCATAGCTCGCCAATCTGTAGCCCACATAACCACCCAAATCGAAGGTAATAAAATGATTTCCATAAGGGCGTTTGAGCATACCCAAGCGCAAGGCAAACGGAATATTCACATAACTTACTGTCAAACGGCTTGACTTCAAATCCTTCTGAAAATCGAGGTTATAGTTGCGGAACTGCACACTATCGCCTGCCGTGTTGCGTGTGATGTAGTTGTTGTTTTGCAAACGGAAACTATACAACGACAACTCGATGCCTATTTTCAATTTGATAGGGCTTTTGTAGAAATCAAATACTTGATTGCTCGAAACACCCGCATAGTATGAGCCTATGGTGCTAAGTCCATACGGTTTGTTTTGGTTATCGGGAAACTTGCCTGCCTCCATGAAGTTGGCAAGACCTAAATCTACGTCCCAACGGTTACGCGCCATCCATTTGCGTTGTTTCAGCAAGGTATCATAAGACGCTCTTCTCGAAATTCTAACACCATTGCCGACATTGATGCGAATGGTATGCTCATCATCGCAATCATCACAATTATTGTCATTGTTGTTTCCATTGGTATCATTACCATTCACACGCTTTTCGGTTTTGCTCACATTGTCCTTATCCATGTCGCGAATAGCATCACGCACCAAATGATTGATGTCCAAATATTTGAGTTTGCGCAAAGAGGCGCGGTCTGGGCTGGTAATGAGCAGTTTTGTTTCATTGTCCAATACGATACGCACAGTATCTTGGGCAAATGTTTGGCTATACACAGCAAGCCAAAGGGCGAAAAATAACACAAGTTTTTTCATATATGGTTTTTTGGGGGTAAACGGGGGAAGGATTAAGGGGTGGAAGGGTTGAGAGGTGGAAAGGTGGAAGGGTTGAGAGGTGGAAAGGTGGAAGGGTTGAGAGGTGGAAAGGTGGAAGGGTTGA
>RDXI01000400.1 GCA_004292795.1 Bacteroidota bacterium
ATCCGAACAAACCTTGCTCGATTGGGAATCCATCAAGCAATTATACCCCGATAGCTGGGTGATGATAGGCTATCCTGAAAGTGAAAGAAGCAAAAGGCTTGATGAGTCGGTAGGCGAGGTACACTAAACGTTTACTATAAAACATATTAGGCATTAGATACAGGTTGTACCCGCCTTCATACAAACGTGCTACTATTTGCAACTCCTTTTCCCTGCCCATGAACTTGCCTGAAGGTTACATTCGATAAATCATCAACTAACTTGCCTGTTTGTGTAGGCGAGTTTTTTTGTTTTTATTTCCTAAAAATCGTTACATATCTTGTATCGGAATTTGGAGTATAACCTTCGTGCCTGCGGGCTTGCCTGCTTCGTCCAAAAGGTCTATAAATTGTACTGAAATTACTTGTTTTTTGCCATAATTCAATAATTCCAAACGTTTTTTGGTGGCACTCGTGGCGAAGGATTTATGTGTTTTGGGGCGTGCTTGTTGTATTTCTTGCGACTTTGCCCTGCCTATGCCGTTGTCTTCTATCGTGCAAATGATAGTTTTCTTCTCTTCGTTTTGGCAAACCTGAAGCGACACTTCCCGCTTGCCTTGCCTATGCAACAAGCCATGTTTGATAGCATTTTCTAAATACGGCTGAATAAGCATCGAGGGAATATACACCTCTTCGGTTGGTATGGTTTCGCTTACGTCTATTTGGTAGGCAAGATTTTCGAAGCGCACCGCCTCCAATTCTAAGTATAAATGCAACACTTTGATTTCTTCGGCAAGACTTACCACATTTTCGTTAGACATATCCAACGTGAGGCGCATGAGGTCGGCAAATTTACCCAAATATTGGTTCGCAAGGCGTTTTTCATTCAACCAAATAAATTCTTGGATAGAGTTCAGGGCATTGAAAATAAAATGCGGGTTCATTTGCACCTTCAGCGCGGAGAGTTGCGAGCTACGCAATTCTTGCTCTACGCGGTTTCTTTCCTGCACGCGCCTAAGCCTCCACCACACAAACACCCACACCACGCCCAAGCCCAAAAACAGCCACAACAGCATAGCCCACCACGTTTGCCACCAAGGAGGCAAGACAATGATTTGAATGATAGACATTCCATCACTCTCTACACCATCTTCGTTTACTGCCTTGACTTGAAACTCGAATGTACCCACAGGCAAGGACGGATAGCGTGCAAAGTTGTTGGCGTTGTTGGTATAAATCCACGTAGAGTCCAAGCCCAACATGCGGTATTTGTACCGAAACTCGCCCCTGCTTCGGTACGCCAAGCCCTGAAAATCGATTTTGATGTTGTTTTTGTCGTGTGCAAGGGTGTAAGAATCATTCAATTTGTACTCATTTTCCGATATTTTGAAGGATTGAATGTATATCAACGGAGGCGTAGTATTGCGTTTGAGGCTGTCTTTGTGCAAGCAAAGCAAGCCCTTTGGCGTGGACACCCAAAGCGTATCGCGCAAT
>RDXI01000165.1 GCA_004292795.1 Bacteroidota bacterium
GCCTGTGCAGATGCAAGGAGCAAACTATCTACTACCTTTCTATTTTGGGCATACAACCGCCATAGATTACCCCAAAATATAGTACCCCCCACTGGCGCAAGCATTTCGCTTGTGCTAACCTCACTGAAGCGTCCCACTTTCGCATAAGCACTGGCGCAAGCATTTTGCTTGTCCCTACCCAACTGAAGTGTCTTGCTTCCGCATAAGCGAATAAATTACAAATAAAAATAAATATACTAAAATATAATTTTAGTACATTTATTTTATTTTGTATGGTTTATTTTTCAAAAATAGTGTTTATTGCAAAAGTTATTGGTGTCGAAAAGTGCATTAGAAAAATGTGTGTGAAATAATTTTTTATTTCAATATTATATACCTAAAAATAGGCAAGCTAACGATATAAAATTTATTCTGGTATAGTTAGAATTCCCCACATTACTTCTGTTTTCCAATACGAACAAATCAATAATTTATTCTTATTTATTTGAAAACATAAGCTTGGTGCTACATATAGATTTTTAGGGTGTGATTCATACAATAATTTTTTTGAAATATTCCCATCGCCTGCAATCGTTAGCATAAAAAGGCTTTTGACATCCGAACCGTTTGCTATAACTTCACCACTTATAATATCACGATTACGAATATCGTCGCCATATACTATTTTAATATCCTTACCGTTTAATATGGTTGTGAATGATATCAACCTCGAATCAAAACCATTTTGTTCTTTAGCAATCTGTTTCACAAATTCTATATCCATATTTTGAGAAAGTTTTATGCACATAATATCATTTCTATAATACGTAGCATAAGTAAATGATCTACTTCTTGTAATAATATTATAATTACTTTCTGCCAATATAAAAACGGTATTATCTTGGTTAAAAATTACTTCTCTGAAGTCAAATTCTTTGACAGCCTCCGCTTTTTTCTTATTAAAAGACCTAATAAATTCTAAGTCAAAATCTTTCTTAACTTTCTTGATAACATTTAGGTCTCTGTCAAATACAATTACAAAAAAACCTTTTGCATTATCTTTCTCAGAATCATTGTAGAAACCAAATACACAGTAATTATCATTACCATTCACAAAGCTATTTACATCTTTAAGAAACTCATCTTTTGCAAAAGTAATGGTTTGTTTTTTTTGTGTACCATCAGGTTTTAGTAATAATAACTCATGTGTATAATTACTTTCGCCTTTTTTTGTTTCTTGTATTTTGTAGTTTTTACTTTTAATATTGCCCTCTTTATCTTGCTTTATAGTAGCTTTTGTATTGTACTGTTTGCCTAATACATATATCTGCTCATTTGCATCAAGATTGGTTGAAATATATTGAAATACTGTTTGTTTGAAGGGCGAAACGTATTCCTTCTTTCTTATTTCGGTGTGATTATTGCTGTTATACCACGCAACTGAAATATCTGCCATATCTACATCGCCCATTAGTACATATTTAGTACTATCAGATGTATACCGCCTTGTAGTGTTTCCGACGTTTTGTTGTTTTTGAAGATTGGGAGCGATGGGTTCTTTGCTAACCTCCATAAACTTCATGTTTGCGTCATGTATATGAAGTATGTGCTTTTCACGCCCTTTGGTAAGGTACAAAAGATACAACTTTGATTCCACAATATAAACACCATTACAGAGATATTTATCGCTACCTTCTTTTAAAGGTTTTAGTGCTAATTTATCTTTCATGGAAAGCGTATTCACATCATACATATACAGATATGGCGTTAGAGACAACTTAGCTCCTTCTGCGCCCAACGCATAGAAATTGTTATCAATTATGCCCAATAATGTTAAACCATATAGATTTTTATCTGCTTGGTAGAGAGTTCCCCATTTGATATTTTGGGCTTGAAGAGAGAGGTTGCAAATAAGGCAACACAAAAAGAGTAGTTTTTTCATGGTATTGAAAAAAAATTGAATGAATTATGGATATCTTGACACACAAAAGTAGGCAATTTTTTTATGAACTCCAAATATTGAGCAAAATATTTTAAAATCTTGCCTACTCAACTGAAGCGTCCCGCTTCCGCGTAAGCGAACTATTTACAATAAACCATCTTCGTTTATTTAAGTATTTGGTGCATTTCAAATTGTCACAAGAGCAGGATAATGTCATAAAAAGCGACAATTAGCTTATTCATAAAAATTGCTCATGATTTCCTCGATAGCCTCATGAATGTCAGGATTGTCGCCATTATCCAGCACAATGAACGCATAGCCTTCTGCCAAATCGCGCCCAAAATAGGTGTTATAGCCTTCCCATGCTCCTGTATGGCTCACAAATTCATCACTCTCAATCTCCCAACCAAAGCCATAGTCCGTATTTTCGCCATCATTCAGTGTTCCCGAAGTAAAGGCTTCTGCCATAGTTTCTTCACTTACCAACGCACATTCAGTAAGGGCTTTGTCATAAATTGCCAAATCTTCGGCAGAACAAAACACATTGCCATCGCCAATGATTCCATCAAAGTAATTGAAGCTATAGTCTTCCCATTCACCATCATTTTCGCAAAAACCTTGCGCGTATGGTTTTGGAGGAGTATTAGGGCGGCGCAATCCATACGATTGGCGCATACCAAGCGGTTTGAAAATATGTTCTTGCAAAAAATCTTCGAATGTTTCGCCTGATACTCGCTCCACGATAGAAGCCAAAAAAGCATAGCCTGTATTGGAATATTCGTATCGCTCGCCTACTTCAAAATCAAGTTCAAATTCATTTTCAGCATACACTTCCAACAAATCTTCATTGGTCATAAAATCGCTATCTGCATCACCTTCCCAATATTCCTCCATGATTTCCTCACAGGCAGGCAAGCCCGAAGTGTGGTGCAACAAATGGCGAATGGTAATGTCTTGATAGGGCAGTTCTGTCAAATATTCGGTAATGCTATCATCAAAATCTAAGGCATCTTGTTCATACAAAATCATAATGCACATAGCCGTAAACTGCTTGCTTACAGAGGCAAGATTGAAAATAGAAGACGTTTTTAATACCGCTTCTGTTTCTATGTTGGCAATGCCAAAGGCTTCTTTGTAGGTAATGTCGCCATTTTTTGAAACGACCACAACACCATTGAAATTACCTTCTTCGTACCATGCTTGAAAAGTTTTGGCGAAAGCCTGTTCGATGGTTTGGCTCATAATTTTGGGGTGGAAAAAATAGGGATAGTGTTTGCAATGTTGAGGTTTGCACTTTCCTACAAACTATGCGCAAATGCCAACAAGTCACCCTCTGCAAAAGGTTTTGCTAAGACCTGCAAGCCGATAGGCAAGCCGTTGGGGTGTGTGCCATTAGGCAAGGTCAGGGCGGGTACACCTGCAAGGTTCGCTTGCACCGTAAAAACATCTTCCCAAAACATTTGTGTCGCATTTTCGCGCTTCTCGCCTAATCGAAAGGCAGTCGAGGGCGTGGTAGGCAAGATAATAAAATCGTATTTCTCCAATGTTTGGAGCGTCCATTGCTGGATTAAACGCCTTACTTGTTGCGCTTTTTGGTAATACGCATCATAAAAACCTGCTTGCAATACAAACGTGCCGAGCATGAGCCTTCTTTGTACTTCGCGCCCAAAACCTTCGGAGCGCGTTTTTTTATAAAGGTCTTCCAACGATTGCACGTCTTGGGCGCGATAGCCATAGCGTACACCGTCATATCTTGCCAAATTGGAGCTTGCCTCCGCTGTAGTGAGGAGGTAGTAGGTAGGCAAGACATACTCGAGGTAAGGGAAACTTACGGCTTCGAGGCTGTGTCCTTCGCGCTCAAGCGAGGCAAATCTTGCCTGCATTTGCGCCTGTGAAAAAGGACAAAGCGCTTGCTCGCTCAATGTTTCGGGTAGGTAAGCTATTTTTAATTTTCGATTGAGCGATAAATTTTCGCTGTAGGCGGGTACAGGCAAGATCGAGGCAGTGCTATCCCATTCGTCAGCCCCTGCAATGACTTCGAGAACTTGCGCTATTTCGGGGGCAGTGTGCGCAAAAATTCCCACTACATCAAAAGAAGACGCATACGCAATCAAGCCATGTCGTGAAATTCTGCCGTAAGTGGGTTTTAGCCCCATTATTCCGCAAAAACTCGCGGGTTGGCGCACCGAACCTCCTGTGTCTGAACCAAGTGCTACGTGACAAGTGTGCGTTTGTACGGCTACAGCCGAGCCACCCGAAGAACCGCCTGCCACATAGTCAGCATTTAGTCCATTGCGCACTGCGCCAAAAGCGGAGTTCTCGCCTGATGAACCCATGCCAAACTCATCACAGTTGTGTCTGCCTATGATGATGGCATCTTCTGCCAATAGGCGTTCTACGGCTGTGGCGTTGTATTGTGCCTGAAAACCTTGCAAGATACGGCTTGACGCGCTAACAGCGTGCTGTTTGTAGCAAAACAAGTCTTTCAACCCTACTACCAACCCTGCGAGCTTGCCTGCTGTGCCTTGCGCTATTTTTTGGTCAATAGCTTCAGCGCGGGCTAAGGCTTCTTCGGCATATACTTCCAAGTAGGCGCGTGTATCTTTGGTAGCCTCGATGCGCTCAAGGCTTTGCTGTAGGGTAGTAACACAATTTTTCATGTTGTGGAAATAAGAGGGAAGCGTTGAAAGATTGCCCTTCAACGCTCTGCGTTATTTAATTTTGCCTTCTTTAGTGCCTTCTTCTATTTGCTCCTTCACTTCTTTGGTTGCGTCCTTAAATTCGCGGATACCACGACCAAGACCACGCGCAAGTTCAGGAAGTTTCTTAGCTCCAAAGAACAATAGAGCCAAAAAGAACAAGAGGAATATTTCCCAACCACCAAGACCGCCTATGAATAGTAACATACTGTTGAATGGATTAAAAATGAAATTTACTGCAAAAATACGCATTTGCTTTGGTTTCAACAAATAAAAGGTAGGCAAGGCGCAAAACTGTTTGCGGTAGGCAAGCTAAAATGTTTATTTTCAGTTATTTATGGATAGTAGTTAAAGCTTGTTCAAAATTCTTGGTAGTGCATTTCTAGCCCCAGAGGGGCGATATCTTTGTAGCAAAGTAGTTCCACAAGTAAGAACCCCGTAGGGGTGAAATCTTAATAATGGTATTCTACAAAGATATCGCCCTTACAAGGCTACTCACTTTTGAACAAGCTCTTAGATTATTTTTTGGAAAAATGAAGCGAAAATAGTATGTTTGTAAAAACTTTGTGAAGGTATGGAAGACTTGAAAATTATCAAACATTGGCTCGAGAATGCGCAAGCTATTGTTATCAATACAGGCGCGGGTATGGGCAGGGACTCTGGTATGGCAGACTACAGAGGCGAGGGCGGTCAGTGGGGACAGGTAGAAAGCGAAACAGGCGAAAGTGTTTTTGATGTGGTAAATCCACATTATTTGCTCGAAAATCCCAAACAAGCGTGGGGAATGTTCTTGCATCGATTGCAAGAATACCAAAATACAACGCCTCACGAGGGTTTTCAAATATTGCTTTGTTGGATAGAACGCTACCAATTGGATTATTTCGCGCTTACATCCAATATTGATGGGCATTTTCAAAAGGCAGGCTTTCCTGAAGACCGAGTGCGCGAGTTGCATGGTTCGCTTGCCTACTTTCAAAGCACGCGCCCCGACCTTTCGGACAAACTTTGGCGCAATGAACGCCCTGTAGCGGAAATGTTGGCAGAATGGGAACAAGGCGTGTATCCTATGTGTCCCTACAGCCACGTCA
The DNA here is from genome assembly GCA_004292795.1 of Bacteroidota bacterium. Lineage (GTDB taxonomy): Bacteria > Bacteroidota > Bacteroidia > Cytophagales > Microscillaceae > RDXI01. The sequence goes on from RDXI01000165.1 coordinate 5,709, forward strand.
TGGCGCGTCCCAATGTGTATATGTTTCGTGATGGAACGTACTTGCCTACCCAATCGAAGGCGCAAGATGTTCATTTTCAGGCTTTTCTACAGCGAAATGTAGGCAAGAATATAATAGTGTTCGAGATAGGTTCGGGTCCTCACGTCCAAACAGTGCGTATGAAAACCCGTATGTTGCGCAAAGAGTATCACGCCAACATAGTACGCATCAATCCCCACGAATTTAAAATAGAACCGCCCCATATAGGCATCGCCAAAGGAGCGTTGGAGGCATTGCGCGAGATTGAAAGTGTTTTGGTGGGGTGATATTGCTATGAAAATCTGAAAAAAAATGTATTTTTGCACACAAAAAACCAAAAAACGATATGCCAGGAACCGAATTGTTTGGCGCGGAAGAGCGCAAAGAAGTAAATGATGTAATGGAAAGCGGAGTCCTTTTTCGCTACAACCATGATGCCCTACGCAATGGACATTGGAAAAGTCGTGAGTTCGAGAAAGCCCTTGCCGATTGGAATGGCGTGCAATATGCCCACGCTTGCACAAGTGGCTCTACGGCTGTGGCTATCGCGATGGCTTCGTGTGGCATTGGGGCAGGCGATGAAGTGATTGTGCCTCCTTTTACCTACATTGCTACTGTAGAAGGCGCGTTATTGGCGGGTGCCTTGCCTATTTTTGCAGAAATTGACGAAACATTGTGCCTTAGCGCGGACACTATCCGCAAAGCCCTCACGCCCAACACCAAAGCGGTTGTATTGGTGCATATGTGCGGTTCTATGGCAAATTTGGACGAAATAGTTGCCTTGTGTGAGGAGAAAAACTTGGTGCTTATCGAAGACACTGCTCAAGCTTTAGGCGGTAGCTACAAGGGCAAAGCCTTAGGTAGCATTGGCAAAATGGGCTGTTTTTCGTTTGACTTCTTCAAGATTATTACTTGCGGAGAGGGCGGAGCAGTGATTACGAATGACGAGGCTTTGTATAACAATGCACATCAATTCGCAGACCATGGACACGACCACATAGGCGACAATCGTGGTATGGAAGGACACCCCATTGTGGGCTTCAACTACCGCATAGGCGAGCTAAACGCCGCGATTGGCGTGGCACAAATGCGCAAATTGCCTTATATCATTTCGCAACAAAAGAAGCATAAAAAGGCAATGCAGGCAAGTTTGGCGAAGTTTCCGCAAATCACGTTCCGCCAAATTCCTGATGCAGAAGGCGATGCTTCTACTTTCCTCGACTTCTTCTTGCCTGACGAAGCCACTGCGAAAAAAGCCGTTCAAGCCCTAAAAGATGCAGGTGTGCCAGCCATCACAGGCGTACAATATTGGTGGGAAAATAACTACCACTACATTCGCAACTGGGAACACATACGCGAAATGAAAACTGCCGCGAAGTTGCTTATCCAAACTGTAACGCCTCCACAAGATTACAAAACGCTACAACTGCCTCAATCTGATGCGATTATCAGCCGATTGATTTCTTTGGTAGTGAAAGTAGCTTGGACAGAAGAACAGTTGCAAGACCTTTGCGCCAAAATGGAAAAGGCAATGCAAACGCTGTAAGGGAGAAATTTGCTTTTATACTTTGTAGGGGCAACCCTTGTGGTTGCCCTTGTAAATAACACAAATATTTATATTTTACTACGCTTTGTACGCACAATAGGGCAACCACAAGGGTTTGCCCCTACAAAAAATAACCTTTCAAATACGTAAAAAATTGGCTATCAATTCTTTGCCGTATTCGCTCAAAATGCTTTCGGGGTGAAACTGCACGCCACACACGCGCCATTCGCGGTGTTCGAGTGCCATGATAGTGCCGTTTTTATCGGTAGCGGTTATTTGTAGTGCAGTAGGCAAGCCTTCAGGCGAGACTGCCCAAGAATGATAACGCCCTGCTTGAAATTCAGTAGGCAAGCCTGCAAAGAGGCGCGAACCTGTGTGTTGAATGGTAGTTGCCACGCCATGCATAGCTTCGGCAATGTTGATGAGCTTGCCTCCAAAGACCTCGCCTATAGCCTGCACGCCCAAGCACACGCCAAAAATGGGCTTTTCAGCTTTGTAACGGTCTATGATGGGGCAAAGCAAACCCGCTTCTGAAGGAATACCCGGACCTGGAGAAAGCACAATTTTGTCAAACTGCGCCACTGCGTCTATGCTTATTTCGTCATTTCG
>RDXI01000401.1 GCA_004292795.1 Bacteroidota bacterium
AAGAAGGAGGCGCAGAAGGCAAGCTCGAAGTGCCAAGTCCGTTGTCTGATGTTGCGCCCAAAACGAACAATACTACAGGCAAAACAAACAATAATACCAACTCGCCTGCTGAAACAAACGCTACAGTCAATTCCTTGCCTAATGCCAAACCGCAAGACGTACACGACCTTTGGGTAGAGGCAAATAAAAAGGATTTGGAACTCCTGAACGAACAAGAACGCAACAAAGAAAACCAACTCATAGCCCTCAAACAAGCCTTAGAACTCCAAATACGCGCCAATGAAATGCAAACGCTTCGCCAAGCGAATTGGGCAGTGGCAGGCGGAGGCGTGGTGTGTGTGTTGTTATTGTTTACAGGCTTTTTGGTGCGAACCAATAGAATTACAAAGAAAAGTAATCAAATGTTGGCACAAGAAAAACAATTAACCGAACAAGAACGCGATAAGTCAGAGGCTCTTTTACTCAATATTTTGCCCTTGCCTATAGCGCAAGAACTGAAGACAAACGGAAAGGCATTGCCCCGCCAATACAAAATGGCTTCTGCTTTGTTTACAGACTTCAAAGGCTTTACTACAGTTGCCGAAAAAATGACTCCCAATGAATTGATAGGCGAGTTGGACGAATGTTTTGCAAAATTTGATGAAATCATTACAAGTCATAGACTCGAAAAAATCAAGACTATAGGTGATGCGTATATGTGCGTGGGCGGGATTCCTGAAGCCAATACAACCAATGCCATTGATGCAGTGTTGGCAGGTTTAGAAATTCAACGCTTTATGGAAGACAAACGCGCTGAACGCTTGGCACAAGGCAAAGAATATTGGTTTTTAAGGCTTGGTATCAATACAGGCGAGGTAGTGGCAGGCGTGATAGGCAAGAAAAAATTTGCGTATGATGTTTGGGGCGATACAGTCAATACGGCTTCGCGTTTGGAGTCTTCAGGCGAGATAGGCAAGGTTAATATTTCGGGCAATACCTACGCCCACATCAAAGATTTGTTTGTCTGCACGCACAGAGGGCGCATTGATGCCAAAAACAAGGGCGCGATAGATATGTATTTCGTTGAGGGCATCTTGCCTGAACTCTCCGAAAATGGGGCAGGCAAGATACCTAACAAGGCTTTTTGGGAAAAAGCAGGCATCGCGCAGTAGGCAAGCTTGCCTACCAATGCCAAAATAAAATGTAAGATTTACGTTTACCACAATGATACAAGTGTACGCCCTTGTGTTCCTGTGGTAAATATTTTGTGGGCTGTATAGCTACAAAATATTTGGCAGACCTTACAATAAATCCAAAAAATGTGTATCTTTGCGCGATTTAAATTGTAGAAAACTTCTGTTTGCGAATGGCGCAAACAACCCAATTAGTATGTTTAATATTTTCAAGAAAACGCTTACCCTGCAAGATGGTCGTGAAATCACGATAGAAACAGGCAAGCTCGCCCGCCAAGCAGACGCTTCGGTTGTAGTG
>RDXI01000166.1 GCA_004292795.1 Bacteroidota bacterium
CTTTGCAAAAATTACCAAAAGACTCGCTCTTGCGTGATTGGCTGTATGACGCAGTAGTTTTTTTCAAAAAAATAGAAAAATATCCGAAAATAGAAAAGCCTTTAGTGCAGTTGTTGGGCATACAAAAGGAACTCACAGGCGAGGATAGCCCGACTTATTTGGCGTACAGGCGTAGTTTGGGCGATTATTACCGACACGAAAAACGCTATAGAGAGGCGCAAAAGATATTTGAAGCAAACATTGCTTACCTGAAACAAAAATACCCGAACCAACCCGAAAAATACAAAGATGAGTTGGCTTCGTTGGCTTTTGTGTATGAGAACGAACAACAGTACGAGAAAGCAGAACGACTGTATCTCGAAACCTTAGCCTTTTTTGAGGCGCAAAAAGACACTACAGAAACCCACGCCAATTTGCTTTTTAACCTTGTGGACTTGCTACAAGCGCAAGACAAAAACCGCGAGGCTATTCCATACTGCCAAAAATTGATAGCCTTGCAACAAAAAAGGGTAGGCAAGCAACACAACAGTTATATCGTTGCCTTGCGTGATTTGCAACAGTCGTACCGCGAGCTACAGCAATTCTCGCCTGCTGATTCTTTGCTACAGGAAATGCTACAGGTAGGCAAGACGTTGTACGGCGGAGCGGGTTACAGTTGGTCGAGCATTTATTTCGACCTTGCCATTTTTCGCACTGAAGCAGGCAAGCTCGACGAAGCCAAAACCGCCTACCTCGAAGCCCTTAGCATTTTGGACGCGGATTCTTTGAGTCGTGTCGAGGCATACAAGGAAACTTACACAGAACGCTATGCGGAACTTTGGGCGTATTTGGGCGAAACGTATGCACGAAATAAGGAAGTAATCAATGCAGAAAAAGCCTTTCTCAAAGCTACCGAATACCTGAAAATGTTGGAAAATCAGCAGACTTTTGTGGCGGCGCAAATTTATGAAAAAATAAGCACTGCCCAAGCCCGCATAGATAATTATGCAGAGGCAGAAGAAGGCTACAAAGAGGCTATCAAAATTTGCCGAAAAATTTATGGCGATAATCACCACAATTATATTCAAGCAGTAGCGAACCTTGCCACGCTGTATTCCTACAATGCAAAAGGGCAAAAAGCGGTGCAGATGTTGGAGGAAATGTTAGAGAATTTGCGCAAAGCAGGCAAGGAAGACTCGCCTACTTACCTACAATTACTGAACTCGAAGGCAGTGGCATATACAGCATTGGAGCAAGACAGCGCGGTAACGGCTACATACACGCAAATTTTGAAGCGTTACAAAAAACTATACACAGAGGACAGCCCGAACTACATGAACCAATTTGCCAATCTTATCAAAAATCAAATCACTTTCAAACATTATGAAGAAGCAGATAAAAATTTGAAGGAATTGGAGAAAATAGCCGAAAGGAACAAAATCAAAACCATTGATAAATTTTATTATGGTACTATCTTGGTATTGAAAGGTTTTTTAGCAAATTCAAGAGGCAATTATGCGCAAGCAGTGGAATATGGCAAAGAAGAAAATGCGATAGGGCGTTTTTTGGGCAAGCCAAAAATGGGCTTGGTGGGTATGTCTATGAATTATTTTATGAACAATCAAAACCCAGAAGCTACCGCATCTTACAAAAAATATGTGGATTATGTAATACAAGATGTACGCCAAGTGTTCCCTTATTTGTCTGAAAATCAGAAAGTTAGTTTCTACAAAAGCGAAATGGAGTATCATTTGGATTTGTACTATTATATGGCTTTGTCTGAACCATTGAAAATATATTTTGGCGAAAAAGACTCGACCAAACTGAAAGCAAACAAAGAGTACCGCAATAAGATACAATACATCAAACACCCCAGCGCAGGCGAGATTTTCAACCTGCAACTTATCACGAAAGGCATTTTGTTCGAGGCGAGCCAAAAAATGAAACAGGCTATTTTGAATAGCCAAGACGCACCTTTGATACAGAAATTCAATGAATGGCAAGCCAAAAAAGTAGAAATGAACAAGGTATTTTTAGAGCCTGACTCCAAACAAAAAGAGGAAAAAAAGGCAAAAATAAACACCGAATTGAAGGATTTGGAGAAGTTTTTGGCGCAAAAATCCAGCTATTTCAACCAAAAAACTGCTAAAAATTATACGTGGCAAGACGTACAGAAAAAACTCAAAAAAGGCGAGGCATTGGTCGAGATTTTGACTATCAATGCAGGGCAGAAAATAAACGCCACCAAGTACAAAACGAGTGATATGTACCTTGCCTTCATCATCACACCCGACACAAAAGATTATCCGCTTTGTGTGCGTATAGGCGAGGGCGACTCGTTGGAAAGAAAATATGCCCGCAATTATCAAAACTGCATCAAAGGTAAAAAAACGGATAATTATTCCTACAACAAATATTGGCAACGATTGGCGGACACGCTCAAAAGTGCGCGCAAGATATATTTCGCGCCTGATGGCATTTACCACAAAGTAAACATCAACACCTTGCAAAACCCTGAAACAGGCAAGTTTGTCATAGACGAAAAAGAAATACAATTCATTAGCCAAGCCCGCGATTTTGTACAGCAAACGAACTTACCTGCCAACTTGCCTACGGAAATCAAACTTTTTGGCGCACCAAATTACAATAACTTGCCTGATTCCTTGCCTACCCAAGACGTAGAACGCGCCAACAACGCGGATAATTCGCTCTTGAATGAACTGAAAAAAGACACTACTCAACGCTTTTTTGCGGGAGGCGATATTGCCGAACTGCCCGGTACTGCAACAGAAGTGCATAATATTGCCAACATTTTTGGGGCAAATAAGCAAATTATGGAGAAATTTTTGGGTGATGATGCCAACGAAGGCAAGCTCAAAGCGCAACGAAACCCTGCTATCCTACACATTGCTACGCATGGTTTTTTTGTATCCGAAAAAACAATCCAACAAGCCAAAGAAGAAAGTGCCACGCAACGAAGCGTTTTTGCGAGTTTCAATGAGCGAGATTTAGAAAATCCTTTGCGAAGAGCGGGGATTTTATTGGCGCATTGCAAAGAAGCCTTCAAGTCTAAAGACAAAGTGTCCTTGCCTGAAGATGGAATCCTGACTGCCGAAGAAGCCCAAAACTTGAACCTTGACAAAACGGATTTGGTGGTGTTGTCGGCTTGCGAAACGGGACTTGGCGAAGTGAAAAATGGCGAAGGTGTGTATGGCTTGCAACGCGCTTTCCAAACGGCAGGTGCGAAATCGGTACTGATGAGCCTTTGGACAGTGAGCGACCAAGCTACACAAGAACTGATGACTGCGTTTTATGAACAATGGTTCAAGCTAAAAGACAAACGAAAAGCCTTCCGCGAAGCGCAACTTGCCTTGAAAGAAAAATATCCTGAAGCGTACTATTGGGGGGCTTTTGTGTTGGTGGGCGAATAATGAGAAAGTGCCGTAGGCAAGTTTTTACACATTTTGTTCTATGTGTTGCTTGACAAATTTGAGCATATTCATGATTTTTTTTAGTGATAGTTCATCTGTAGCGTCAAAAGACTTGCTTACGGCATATTCCTTGCCTACCAATACCACAAAATAGAAAAGTTGCCCAATGTTATACATACCATAGATAGGCAAATTCAGTCCGTTATTTTTGACTTGTGCCGCGAGCATGGCTATCAAAAGTTGCCCTTGTGGGTCTGTTACCACTTTGCGTTGGGCTTTGTATTCATTCAAAAAGAAAAAAGGCGTTTGCGGTTCTTGTTTGCCTGTAGCCACTACCATTTCCACTCTTCCACGAAGTGCGCAAGTGTTGTGATGCACATCTATCAAATCTGCCTGAAAAGTTGCTTCCATAAAAGTTCGGTACTTTCCTTTTTGCTGAAAACGAATCAGGTTGATGAGTGGAATAATAAAAAAGGCTTTAGTGTCCTCTTCATTCCAAAATTTGCCATATTCGCCTATTTCTTGGCAAAGGTCGCCTACAATTTTTTCCTCTTGTTGGGTTATATCATACAAGGCTTGTAGCCAATCTTGCATGGCAGGCAAGTTGTAAATCTCTGCTATGCCAAAAGTAAGCTCTATTTCGTCTGTTTTCCACTTTTCAAAAGATTTCATAGCATTTTTTTACGCAAAGTTACAATGTACCTACCTGAAAAGCAATTTTTTAGTTCTCTAAGAATTTTTGCGGAGTGATGGTTAAGTTTGGTGAGGACACCAAACTTGGGGTGTCAGCGAACCTTGCCTACCAAAACCGCAGGCAAGGCTTAGGTTGTGATTACAAAATTTTAACAAAAATTATATAAAAGTTGTTTTAATATTACTATAAAAAAGGTATTGTTCTGTAGGCAAGAAGCTATTAGGTCATGGGTACAAATAAAATGATGATAGCCTTCATATTTAGCAACATTTTTGCTACCTTTGTAAATAAATTGTGATTTCCATGCAAAAAGAAAAAATTATTGTTGGATTAGACATAGGCACTACCAAAATTTGCGCCCTCGTAGGTAGGAAAGACGAATATGGCAAACTCGAGATACTCGGAATGGGCAAAGCGCAATCCGAAGGCGTAGTGCGTGGGGTAGTTGTCAATATTGATAAGACCGTAAACGCCATTAGCCAAGCCATACAAGAAGCTGAAAATGAGGCAAATATCGATATTCGTGTTGTGAATGTGGGCATCGCAGGGCAACACATCGAGAGCATCATTCAGCATGGATACATCACGCGCTCCACTGACCACGAGGAAATTACGCTTGATGATGTAAACCGCCTTACGAATGAAATGTACCGCACTGTTACACCAGCAGGCAAGGAGATTATCCACGTGATGCCTCAAGACTATACTGTCGATGGCGAAACGGGCATCAAAGAACCTGTAGGTATGTCGGGAGTGCGTTTGGAGGCTGATTTTAATATTATCACCGCTCAAACGAGTGCTATCCGCAATATCAATCATTGCGTAAAGCGTTGCGGTTTGGAGATAGAAAACCTTATCCTCGAGCCTATCGCTTCGAGCATGGCGGTTTTGACAGATGAAGAAAAAGACGCGGGAGTGGTTTTGGTGGATATTGGAGGAGGAACGACTGATGTAGCCATTTTTCACGAAGGCATTATGCGCCATACAGCCGTAATTCCTTTCGCGGGGCATATCATCACTGCGGATATTAAACAAGGCTTGCAAGTTACAGATAAAAACGCTGAAACGCTCAAAGTAAAATTTGGTTGTGCTACGGCAGATTGGATAGAAGAAAACCAATTTGTGAATGTCCCTGGACTACCGGGCAGACCTGCTAAAGAAGTGTCTATCAAACAGTTGGCACACATCATCGAGGCGCGTATGCAAGAAATTATCGAGCTTGTGCATAATGAAATCGTAAAATCGGGCTATGTGGGTAGGTTAGTAGGGGGCATAGTCGTAACGGGTGGCGGTTCACAACTCCGTGCTTGCCAAGATGTTTTCCAAAATATGACGCGCATGGACACACGCATAGGACACCCCGTAGAATATTTGGGACGCTCCAAAGCTGAAAGTGCCAAAAGCCCTATGTTTGCTACTACAGTCGGCTTGGTGTTGGCAGGTTTCCGCGCCCTCGATGACCGCTACGAAAAATATTTGCAAATGAATACTACAACGCGCCCTTCGAAAAACGGCAAAGTAGAAAAAACCGTTACGCGCTCTAAAGACTTTTTCAGTCGCATCATGGAAAGCACCAAACGCTTTTTGCTTGATGACGTTGATGACAAAAAAGGCAATTATTAGCCTGTAAGATACCATTTTCAAGGAGCTATCACGCCTGCGGGTTTGGTAGCTCTTTTTGCGTATGCGCTTGCTACCTCAAACGATATAGATGGTTGAACTTTGCCACTTTGTTTGTGGTTATAGGTTATAGTGCCACCACAAAAAAACATAAGCTTGTTTAACTTCAACAGGCAAAAATTAAACAAAAACATACAAACAAAAGTTAAGTATTTATAAAACACAACGCACTCATTTTACCCATTTAATGCCCTTGTCAAACGATATAGCCCATTGAACTTTGTCACTTTGTTTGTGGTTATAGGTTATAGTGCCATTAAAAAGTAGGCAAGTTTGTTTAACTTTAACAAACAAAGATTAAACAAAAACATAAAAACAAAAGTTAAGTATTCATAAAACAACCTTGCTCATTCACTCATTCACCCTATCACTCATTCACTCCTTCCCATGCGCGTTTCAGTCTTTCGCAAAGAGCATTTCAATTCCGCACACCGCCTTCACAATCCCGCTTGGTCAGCCGAAAAGAACCAAGCCGTTTTTGGAAAGTGCAATAATCCGTCCTATCATGGGCATAACTACGAATTGATTGTGCAGGTAATAGGCGAGATAGACCCCGAAACGGGCTATGTGATAGACATGAAAATCTTGAGCGACCTGATAAAAGTGCATATCCTTGATAAATTTGACCATAGAAACCTGAACCTCGACACACAAGAATTTCAAAACATCAATCCTACCGCCGAAAATATTGCAGTGGTTATTTGGAATATTCTGCGCGAGTACATCAACCCCACTCTTGAACTCAAAATAAAACTCTATGAAACTGAACGGAATTTCGTCGAATTTCCCGCTTGACCTTGATGTCATGGTGGCGGAAGAAATGGGCGACGAACATATAAGCCATGCGGTGGATACGCCTATGCGCTCTGATGCTTTCGAACTTTCTGATGAGGAAAAAATGAAAGGCATAGAGGCACACTTTCGGGAAATTATGCACTTGTTGGGGCTTGACCTCACTGATGACAGCCTGAAGGGTACGCCACACCGCGTAGCCAAAATGTATATCGAAGAAATTTTTAGTGGGCTAAACCCTGCTAACAAGCCTAAAATCGCCTTGTTTGAAAACAAATACCAATACAACCAAATGTTGGTGGAGAAGAACATCACGTTCTACTCCAACTGCGAACATCACTTTGTACCCATCATAGGCAAGGCGCATGTGGCGTATATCTCAAGTGGCAAAGTGATAGGTTTGTCGAAAATAAACCGCATTGTGCAATACTACGCCAAACGCCCTCAAGTGCAAGAACGCCTCACGAACCAAATAGGCTTGGAACTGAAAGCGGCTCTCGGTACGGAAGATGTGGCAGTATTGATTGACGCGGCGCATCTTTGCGTGTCTTCGCGTGGCGTGAAAGACATTTCCAGCGCGACTGTAACGTCTTTCTACAGTGGCAAATTCACGCAAGACAACGTGAAACAAGAATTTTTGAAGTATTTGGATTAGGTGCTTCGCGTTCCAATTTGGCTGTTTCAAAAATACAGTGAATAATAAGAGGCTGTCCGAAAAGTCGGGCAGTCTTTTTTTTTGCAATTTTTTGGTGTTTTATTTCTTGTTTTGTATCTTTATGGTGTAGTACAATCCTAATTTTAAGATGGCAAAAGTAGTTTTCAAACAAGGAAGTGGATATTTACCTGAACTATTCCCTGAGAATATTTTTGATAAAATTCCCGACAACTATCCTGCCCATTTAAGTTGTTTCGTTAGATGTAAGCAATCTTATAGCCCTATACAAGTCAGAAGATAGCGAAGGCGTTGGGGGAAAATATTCATTTTATGTTCCTTTCAGGTAATGCTATGCCAGATTTCATACTAATTTTAGTACAAAACCTCTTCTACAATGCCGAACAGGGCTTTTTTGTGTGTCCCATGGGGCAAAAGATGGAAAAGGTAGGAACGGGCAAACGCGCCTCAGACAATGGCTATGTGTCCCAATAACGTATTATCAAGCCCAAAAATGCGAAGATTGCCTTCTACGTGGGGTTGTGTCACAAAGCCAAAGACAACAGAAGCATAGAAGTCAATCATAGACTCAACACGCTCAAAGACAAAGCTCGAATCTTGCTCCATAGTGAAAAAGGAAA
>RDXI01000167.1 GCA_004292795.1 Bacteroidota bacterium
TGTTGGCAAGTGGGACGTTTTATTGGATAGGTTTTAGCTGAACACTAAAACTCTACTGTATGAATTTTCCAACTTCGTGCTTTTGTTTTTGGCAGTTTGCCACTGCACACTGTAGGCAAAAAACCACGCTAAATCTCTGAAAATTAGGGTTTTAGCGTGGTTTTTGGTGTTTCACACAATAACAAAAAGCGTTTTTCGTTATGAGCAAGTAAAGTAAACAATGTGTTGATATGACTATCCCACAAACCAATTATGTCCTTGACAATCAAGGGCAAAAAGTATTTGTACAGCTTTCTGTGCAAGATTGGGAGCGTTTTGTAGGCGAGTTTAAGCAATTAGAAAGTATGCTTTTGCTCAAAGACAAACTAAAAAACGCTTTTAGAGAGGTGCGCCAAATCCAAAAAGGCGAAAAACAAGCTACCACCTTACACGATTTTTTGAATGAGTTGTAAAATCATTACTATAGACGATTTTAAAAGAGATGCCAAAAAGCTACTCAAAAAATTTGCTTCACTAAAAAATGAATTGGCAGTTTACTACTGTATGCTGTAGGCAAAAAAACCGCGCTAAACCTCTGAAAATTGAGGATTTTAGCGCGGTTATATTTTTCAAACGAGAAACGCTTACGCATCAGCAAACACAATGCCTCCCAATACTTTAGGGAAAAAATAAGTAGCTTTGGCAGGCATCGTATGTCCTTCTTTGCAGACCGCTTCTATCTCCTCAAACGTAATACGGCGCGTCAATATAGCGAAATTGGCATCACCACTTTGTACTTCGCGGTAGGCTTGCGAAACATATTGCGTATAATCCAAATGTTCGTATTGTTGTTCGCCTTCTAAGCTCAACTGTTTTTTAAAAATAAAATGGTGCATCACACTCAAGTCAAGACGTTTGATGACTTCAGGCGCGTCTTGCGTGGACTGTTGAAAGGCTTCAGGCTTCAGGCGTAGCAAATAATCCGCTTCAGGCAAGATAAGTAGGAAAGTCCACAAGTTGTCGGCAGGCGCGTTGCCGCGTTCTTCGTTGCGGGGCGTAATCGTGATGTCAAAATCCTGCGCCAATCCTTCTAAAAATTGTTTTTGGTCGAAGTGCGGAATATTCTTTGCCAAACGGTGCGTAGGCAAGATGCCAAGCTCGTTGGTGGCTGTGTTGGTCAGCCAAGCCATGTGATAGCCAAAGTCCTCGCCTGCTTCGTTGGTGGCGTGTTGCGTATAGGCTACCGAACTTTCGTAGCGGTGATGTCCGTCTGCAATGATAGCTTGCTTGCCTGCCAAACGCTCCGCGAACTTCGCAATAACTTGGCGGTTCTGAATGGGCGTGAGGCGGTGAATAGTGTCGTTTTTGTCCTTTATTTCGTATAGTGGGTAGGCAAGGGCTTCTTTCAGGTATTCGTCCAAATTGCTTTCTGCATCAGTGTAGAGCAAATGCGTTGGTACAGTGTGCAGGTGTGTTGCCTCCAAAAGTTCTTGGCGGTGTTTTACGGCTTTTGGGATAGTATTTTCGTGAGGCAGAATAATCTTTTGCCCATACGTTGTAGACTCCACCAAGCACACTACGCCCACTTGCGTGTAAATTTTAGGTTCTTTGTGAAGCGTGAAAGTTTGCGAATACGCAAAAATCGCGGGCAATTTATCTTGTTGAATTACCTTGTCAAGTTTCCAATTTTGCGCCCTGCGTTGTGGGTTGTCATACGGAGGCACATCTACGGGAGCGGATATATGGAAATAGTGAAAAGGCTGTGTATAAAAATAAGCCTGTTTTTGTTGCAGGTTAGTTTCGCTGAGCGGGGCGGTAAGCTCCGAAAGTTGCGTTCTCAAAAAGTCATTGTAACGCCAAGCACGAAAAGGCTTTATTTTCATAACACACACAGATAAAATTGTGGTGCAAAATTAGGCAATTTACCACGTTTGCACAATATTTTCCTGTAAATATTTTGAAAAAAAGTGATACAGCTTATCAAAAAAGCACAATACCCAAACAAAATTTTGTTTGAGTATTGTTTTCATGTTGTTTTTAGTAGAATGTTCTTTGAGTCTATGAAACGTGTGTTTTGAATTGCGCCATACGAAAAGCCCTCAACATCAACACCAACATCAAAGGCAAAACCGCGAAATGCAAACGTTGAGGCAATCCAAACCAATCAATCAAAATCAATACTTGAAAAATGGCATAAGCCTGTAGATACCAACGTAAACGCTTGCCTACCTCGCGCTTCAACAGCCAGAAGGCAAGGACAACGTGAAACGGCACAGCCCACAACATATTGAGGTTCATGTGCGTAGCCTTATGGTCAGTCGCCACCCACATAGTCAAGAAAATGCACCCTGCTAATCCTGTCAAGAAAAACAAAGTAAAATCCACCCCACGCAAACGTATCTTGCGTGTGTGTTCCCAGTAGGTAAGCCCACCCAACGCCAACGCCAACAAAGACATCACCAAGATAGGCGAGAAAAAGCCGTTTCCTTGTTGGGAAGTCATCATTGTAAGCGGAGAAATTTTGGGTTTGGCGAGTAGGCGAGTCTTGCCGTTTTCTTCAAGGCTTGCCTCCCCTACTGCTGTAGCGAGGTGGTCAGGCAAGAACATTTTTTGGGCAGGCGAGGCATAATAATCAGCACGCATTCCCAAAATAAGGTAAATACCATAGTTCACCCAAACATCTTTCATGTAAGGCTCTAAGAGGTTTTTGAAAGTTTTTTTGTTTTCAGAGGCTTCTTTTTTCCAGATTAGTCGCTTGCCTAATACCTTCTCGAACACATCACGCACTCGCGTAGCGCAGTTGTCATAAAAGAAATCGTATCTATAGTCGCGGTTTTCGGGCTTGGCATTGTTTACCAAGAAGTCAAAAAGTTTTTGTTTATCTTCTTTAGACAAGTCCAATACTTGCTCCTCTACAGTGCGCCCTTCTACTTGGTAATGATACAAAAAACGCGGATAATCGTCAGTAGAAAGGCTATACAAAAGCCTTCCCTGCGCAAATTTCAGGACAAAATTAGGTGTGTTAAAATTGAAAGTACCATAGTTATACATCACATCTAAGCCATAAAATGGGTCATACACACGAATACCACTATGCCCAAAAATGGCATACAATTCTGCACCTGCCGAGCCTGTAATGAGGCTTATTTGGGCTTTAGCAGAGAGTTCTAAAGCGCGGGCAGGCAAGGACAAGGCAAGTAGCAACAAAAGAGTTATCAAACAACGCATAGTGCAAAGATAAGGGAGATTGTAGAAATAACAAAAAGCCCCACTGCACAGGGCAGTGAGGCTCTTTATCAGGGCATTATCCTTATTCTTTTACAAGTTTCTGGATAAAGCTTCTTGTACCAACTTGCATTTTGATAATGTAAACGCCAGCAGGAAGTTCTTGCATAGGGAGTTTCACAATCTGTTCGCCTTTATCCTTTTGGATTTTTTGCGAGAAGACTACAACACCTTGTGCATTCAACATTTGCATTTGCACGCTTTCGGCTTTCTCAGAATTGAGTTTGAGATTGCTTGCTTGGCGAGCAGGGTTAGGATACACTACCACTTCAAATTTACTCATGTCAATAGATACCACACTTGTTGAGGTGCTTGTACCATCTCTGTCCACTTGTGTTATGCGGTAGTAGTTCAAACCATTCGCAGGTTGTTCGTGTACAAAGTCATACACAGAAACTTGCGCTGTCAAATTGCGACCTGCTACCTTGCCTATGGTCGTGAAGTTTACGCCATCAAGTGCATGTTCTACTTTGAAGTGGTCGTTGTCATATTCATTGCCCGTACTCCATTCCAAACGCACTTTGTCGCCTTGTTCAGTAGCTTTGAATGATAGGAAGTTCAAAGGCAATCCAGCTACAGGCTCACCAAACGCACTATCATTTGAATCAGGTGCATCAAGGATACCATCTCTGTCAGCATCTGCACTACCATCTACATCACCATCATTATCCAAATCAAGGGCGGAACAACCAGCTGAACCACAAGCTTCGTCAATGTCATTGATACCATCATTATCACTATCCAAATCACGATAATCAGGAATACCATTGTTATCTGTATCTACTGGCGTTACACTACCGCCAGGGTTTTCAGCAAAACCTGCAGGGTTTGTATCTACAGAGCTACGTATGCCATCACCATCAGGGTCAGTACCATCAACAAGTCCGTCATTGTTAGCGTCATTTCCACCATTTCCACCTTCAATCACATCATTGATGCTGTCATTGTCAGAGTCAAGGTCGCGGAAGTCAGCTACGCCATCTCCGTCTGTATCCACAGGTACACTACTTGTACCGTCACCATACGAACCTGCGCCACCGTCTGTACTATCAGGAATACCATCACCATCTGCATCTGCACCGCCTGTATCACTACTGTTGATAGTGCCATCGTTGTTGGTATCCAATGGACCGCTATTACCTTCAATCACATCATTGATACCGTCATTGTCAGAGTCAAGGTCGCGGAAATCAGGAACGCTATCACCATCAGCATCAGGGGCAGTGCTACCATTGGGGTTTTCACCAAATGAGCCTATGTTAGTATCCACACCATCTTTGATACCATCTCCATCAGCATCTACACCATCAAGAACACCATCATTGTTGGTATCTGAGGCAGTATTGCCACCTTCGATAACATCATTGATACCATCATTGTCAGCATCAAGGTCGCGGAAATCAGGAACGCCATCACCATCAGTATCTTTTATAGCGGGGTCTCCCAAATCGCCATAAGTACCTATACTTTGGTCTATAGAATCGCTAATACCATCACCATCTGTATCTGCACCACCTGTATCACTGCTGTTGATAACACCATCATTGTTTGTATCCGCACTAGGATTTACGCCCTCACGCACATCATTGATACCATCATTATCAGAGTCAAGGTCGCGCATATCAGGTACGCCATCACCATCGCGGTCTTGTAATACGAATACCACTCCACTTGCAACACCATCACTATTTACTGTAGGTGTGCCAGAACCTATCAAGCCGTCATTATCAGGGTCAGGAACATTGTTTTCACGCACATCATTGATACCATCATTATCAGAGTCAAGGTCGCGGAAATTAGGGTTCATATCACCATCAGGTGTAACACCTGTGCCAGCGTAACCTGTGGGTGCGCTACCTACCGTGCCAGTGCTTGTGATAGAAGGAGTGCCACCATTGCTACCATCAAAAGTATCAATCCAGCCATCACCGTCTGTATCCACCACACCAAAACCACCAGCAAAATCTACACGACCATCATTGTTCGCGTCAGTTCCACCTGCTTCATCAACATCATACGTACCATCATTGTCCGCATCAAGGTCTAAGAAATCAGGAACGCCATCGCTGTCAGTATCCAAAGCGCGAGGTGCACCACCGCCATAGTAGAAACCTCCTGAACCTGTCAGAGCAGTAAGTTCTGAACTTGCTCCTGAGTCTGCACTTGCGGCTGCGGGGTTGATGTCGATATTATCAATCAAACCATCATTGTCAGCATCAGCAAGGTCAGCATTGGCTTCAGAAAAGTCTATTCTACCATCACCATTGGTATCAAGACCGCCAGCTTCAATTACATCAGCGATACCATCATTGTCAGCGTCAAGGTCAAGATAATTAGGAATACCATCTCCGTCTTGGTCAGCAGAAGTGCCACCTTCTATAGAATTTGGAATACCATCATTATCCGCATCAATGTCTAGTGCATCAGCAATACCATCACGGTCAGCGTCATTCAAATCGCCCACTGTTAAAGGCGAACCATCTGCATTACCAATGATACCATCACCATCTGTATCTACTGCACCATCAACTTTGTTATCACCATCGAGGTCAAGGAAAGAACAGTTAGCAGTACCGCAAGTTTTTTCATCAATGTCAAAATTGCCGTCATTGTCGCTGTCCAACTCACGGAAGTCTGGAGTTCCATCACTATCACCATCAGTCAAAGTGCTGGGTGTATCTCCACGTGTAACAGAACCATCTACTGTGCTTGAGATGCCATCGCCATCTGCATCAGTAGCTCCATCAGTGGTGTTTATCATACCATCGTCATTGGTATCAAACGCACCATTGCCTGCTTCATCTACATCATTGATAGAGTCATTGTCAGAGTCAAGGTCGCGGAAATCAGGAACAGAGTCGCCATCTGTATCTGTGGCTGTACTACCCCCTACTCCATCACCAAACGCACCTGAACCATCTACAGTGCTTGAAATACCATCACCGTCTGTATCGGTTGCTCCATCGCCTGCATCAATTATACCATCATTGTTGGTATCTAATGCACCATTGCCTCCTTCGATAGTATCATTGATGCCGTCATTATCAGAATCAAGGTCGCGGAAATCGGGAACGCTATCAGAATCTTGGTCACGTGCAGTGTTGCCACCTACACCATCTCCAAATGAACCTGAGCCATCTACAGAATTGGAAATACCATCACCATCTGTATCTGCTCCACCTGTATCACTGCTATTGATAACACCATCATTGTTGGTATCAGATGCACCGTTACCGCCTTCTATAGTGTCGTCTATGCCGTCGTTGTCAGAATCAAGGTCGCGAACATCTGCTACCCCGTCACTGTCTGTATCTTGCATAGTGCTGGTTGCGCCTGCTGATACACCATCACCATTTACGGTTGGAGTGCCTGTGCCTATAACACCATCATTGTCACCATCAACACCATTGTTTTCTCGAATGTCGTCGATACCATCATTGTCAGCGTCAAGGTCGCGGAAATCAGGAACAGAATCGCCATCACCTGTTAAGCCTGTGCCTACATACCCTGTAGGGGCAGAACCTGCTGTACCTGAACTTGTTATTTTGGCTGTACCTCCGTTATCACTATCAAAGGCATTCAACCAACCATCACCATCAGTGTCATTTACACCAAATGCGCCTGCGAAATCTACACGACCATCATTGTTCGCGTCAGTATTTCTTGCCTCAGCTACATCTAACACGCTGTCGTTGTCGCTATCCAAATCTAAGAAATCAGGAACACCATCACCATCAGTATCTAAAGCACGAGGCGAACCAGAAGGATAATAATAACCACCCGCTCCTGTCAAAGCTGTAAGTTCCGAACTTGAACCTGCATCTGCGCTGATAACAGCAGGATTGACATCAATATTATCAATCAAACCATCATTATCATTATCGGCTACATCTGCATTAGCTTCTACAAAGTCAGCTCTGCCATCTCCATTAGCATCTACACCGCCTGCTTCTACAACGTCTGCAATACCATCATTGTCAGAGTCAAGGTCAAGATAATTAGGAATACCATCTCCATCTTGGTCGGCAGAAGTTCCGCCTTCTATGGAGTTTGGAATACCATCATTGTCAGAGTCAATGTCTATATTGTCTGCTACGCCATCACGGTCAGTATCATTCAAATCACCAAATGTTGAAGGCGCACCATCAGCTAAACCTATGATACCATCACCATCTGCATCCACTGCACCATCAACTTTATTATCGCCATCGAGGTCAAGGAAAGAACAGTTGGCAGTGCCACAAGTTTTTTCATCAATATCAAAGTTACCATCGTTGTCGCTGTCCAATTCGCGGAAATCTGGAGTTCCATCACTATCGCCATCGGTTAAGGTGCTTGGCGTATCTCCACGCGTACCCGAACCATCTACTGTGCTTGAAATACCATCGCCGTCAGCATCAGTTGCACCATCGCCTGCATTGATAATTCCATCATCATTGGTATCTAATGTGCCATTGCCAGCTTCATCTACATCATTGATAGAGTCGTTGTCTGAGTCAAGGTCGCGGTAATCGGCTACGCTATCCCCATCTGTATCTGTGGCTGTGCTACCTGTGTCGCCACGTGTAGCAGGTACACCATCAATTACATTGGAAATACC
>RDXI01000168.1 GCA_004292795.1 Bacteroidota bacterium
CGCAAACAACGGCAATACAATTTTGGTCTTAATCTCCGCCACACGCCGACTTGCACACATATTCACCGTTGTTGTTCAAGATGATGTCAGGCAGGCGTTTACAATTCTCGAAAAATTGGTAGCCCTTTTTCAATGAAGTCCAAAATTTCAGTGTTTTAGGTTCGTCTTGAAACTGCACACGCAAACTTCTAAAATTTTCGTCAGTCATACGTGCAGGAAAGATACTAACCGCTATGCTTTTCTGCCCTGCGGCACGAGCATCTATTGCCATCACATACAACTCCTTGATTTTTTCGTCAGTGATAGGAATACAGCCTATAGTTTGGCAACCGCCATGTATAAAAATATCATTGCCTAAGTTGGTAGTATCGCCTATTTTTTTATCAACTTTGTTGGGATAGTTCAGCCCAAGCGACAAGTGAAAGCGGCTTTGAGGGTTGTAGCGGTCAATTTTATAAAAGCCTTCGGGTATTTGATTATCGCCTGCTTGGAGCTTCGGTCCGAGCTTGCCTGACATCTTGCAAAACTTGTAGGTGCGCAATAGCACAAACTCCGATTTCTCTTTGTCTTTGCCCCATACCTCCACGACTTGCTCCTTTTTGAAGGCACGAATGTAGATATTGACCGTATTGGGGTCTAAGCCTGCTTTTTTGTAGAGCTTCTGCACCGTGTCGCCTTTGGCTTTGTAGGCATCTTTCACGCGGGCTTGCTTCATTTGTTCTTGCCTGAAGACAGCAGGAGCATAGAGTTTAGCTATAGAATCCTCTGTGCTTTGCTTCTTTTCTACCACTTTTTTGGTGGTGTCGGTTATGGCAGTGGTGGGTTCTTTCTCCTTGCTTTTCTTACGACTCGCCATACGCCCACGCACCAACTCGAAGGTAAGGAGGGCGACTAAAATAAGCAAGACGATAAACAAAATTTGCTGATTTTGTTTAGGATTCGAAGCGGAAGAGGACTTGGAAGATTTAGGTTCATTGCGCATGGTGCAAAGATAGCTTTTTCGAATGAAAAAGCTATGTTTTGTAACTACAGCTTTCGAATGAAAAAGCTATCTTTTGTAACTACAGCTTTCGAATGAAAAAGCTATGTTTGCAACTACAGCTTTCGAATGAAAAAGCTATGTTTCATTACCATAGAGGTTGCCCAAAAAGGATAGCCATCAACGCTATTGAGCAACAAACAGAAGACAGGATTTTTCCTTTTCTTTAGTGCGTCAAAAACAATAAAAACAAGCCCAATTTACCTGTAAATCTTGTCAATCCTGTCTAAAACCTCTTAGATAGTCATTTGTTCTACTGCCATTTTTGCGGTTCATCACGCCACCTTTGCAAAGATTCTAAGACCGCCTCACTCAACGTTTCGCGTTTCGTATATTCTTGCAGTAGGTAAGCATAATTGCTAAGGGTATTAAAAGGAATGTTACGCTCTGTGAATTGTCGCATCACAAAGTCGAAACCGTATGTGAATATACCAATCACTCCGTCCACCACAAAACCCGCGTCTTGCAAGGCATCTGCCGCTTGTAGCGTGCTTTTCCCTGTAGAAATCACGTCCTCGACAATCAATACACGCTTTTGAGGCATAATTGCACCTTCGATAAGATTCTCTTTGCCGTGTTCTTTGGGTTTAGAACGCACATACACAAAAGGCAAGCCCAATGCGTCAGCTATCAACGCACCGTTTGGTATGCCTGCCGTAGCTACACCTGCTATTACCTCCGCGTTGGGAAATTGTTGGTGTGCAAGCGCAATAAAACTGTTCTTGATGTATTGGCGCACTTCGGGGTAGGAAAGCGTAAGGCGATTGTCGCAATAAATAGGCGACTTCCAGCCAGAAGTCCACGTGAAAGGCTTTTCCCAATTCAACTGTACAGCCTTTACATCTAAAAGGTAGCGAGCCACTTGCTCTGCTATAAGTTTTGAAGTTATCATATTTCTGTTTTCTTGGTTGCAAAAGTAAGCATTTTATTGCCCAATACCCGCCTTAGCCTTCGCTGTTTGCATGATATGGGTTATTTTTTTGTTTTGTTGGGGCAAAAGCTCTTGAAGCAATGGCAGTAAATGCTGTTGCCACAAAGTAGGCAAGTCTGACTCGGTTTTGCCCAAAAAATAGGTATGTCCTACGGGAGCATGAGCCGTAATTTCGCGCTCTAAGGCTTCATTCAGAGCCTCACAAAACAAACGCAAAGGCGCATTGTCTATCAAATCATAGCGAGTCAGGCATTCAATCCACGCACATTTGCGTAGCAGTCCGCTATGGGCAGGCAAGGCGCAATCGCTTGTGTTCCATGTGCCGACTAAGAACAAGTTGGGCGGAAACCGCAACACATCTCCCGAAGGCAAGGTAATAGCCAACGCATTGGTCGCGCCTGTGCGCCTGTCATTCTCCAATAAACCCAAACCCTCGCCTAATAGGGCAGGCAAGTTTACCCGTTGCATCTCGTCCAATACCAACACATAGTTTTTCAGCTTGCTTCCTTTGTCGGGCTGTGCTTGTGCGTATTGCATCAACGCATATACCACCGCCTCATAATCAAGCATACGCGCCTTGATAGTTTGCGCAAAATACGCTTCGAGAGTAGGCAAGTCTAAGGTATAAGTCTTGCTTTTTTGGTTGCCTCGCCTATAGTGCAGGGCATCAGGCGAGATTTTATACACCACAATACTTGCATAATCGCGCTTTTTGGCAAGAAGTGGAAACTCTATTTCTTCAGTATCGGGGTTGATGTGTTTGGCTATGTATAGGTTCAGAAGTTCTTGGAACGAAACCGCGTGTCGTGGGCGCATCACAAAGTCATAATGCGCCTGCGCGTTGTCCGCAAGGCGTTTCCACAGCCCGTCTTGCTTGCCTGCTTGAGGCTGAAATGCCTGAATAAGTGTGGCATAGCTATAATTTTCGTGCAACGCAAGCCATTCTATCTGTCCTGTTTGTTGGTATTCCCTGAAACGCTTCATCACTTGTTCGTGTGCTTCTTGTTGCAACTCGCCTACCGTTACGCCTTCCACTACAGCAAGCGCGTAATAAGTAGCCAAGTACGTTTTGCCCGTACCCGATACACCGTACAATACCTGATTGAGCGGAAATTGCAAAGCCTTACGTTTATACTCTTCCGAAGGTTGGTCTTCTAAAATGTGCATATATTTTTTGCAGTAATTTACGCAAATATACAGCTTGCCTGCTTGTTTTACAAAAAAATGCGTATTTTTACACTATGGCAACTTTCAAAATCCCCTCCATCGACTTACTTTGGGAAGAAGGCAAACGAGTAGTGTTGCGCTTTCCTGCCACCATAGCCTCAAGTTTTGGCTTGTTTATGCTTGCGCTCATAAGCATCAATTTAGAAGTACCTGACCAGCAAGATTTTTGGATAATCAAGGCTATGTTGGTCGTGTCGTTGGGGCTTGCGTTGTTTACTGCCTTGCATTGTTGGTTAGAGCGTCAGTCCTTGCCTGAAGGACAAAAAGCGGGTATCATAGGCGGATTTGTGGCTCTTTTATTATTGTATTTTTGGCTTTTGCCCGACTCACACGAATTTAGTGTGCGTGATGGTAGCCGTCATGCGATATTTGTGATAGTAGTGCATTTGTTGGTGGCTTTCCTGCCCTTTTTGGCACGTAAGGAAGATAAAAGTTTTTGGTATTTCAATCTCATGCTGTTTGGGCGCGTTTTGATGACCATCATTTATTGCCAAGTCTTATCTTATGGCATTTTGGGCGCGTTGGGTGCTGTTCATTTTCTTTTTACGTTGAATATTCATTGGAAGGTATATATGTATATCGGCTTGTTTATCAATATTCTGCTCAATACATTCATATTCTTGTCAGGCGTTCCCGAAAATTATGAAGATTTGGAAGAGATAGAGGAGTTTCCGATTGCTTTGAAATTGTTTGCGCAATATATCTTTATGCCACTCATTACCTTGTACGGCGTGATTTTGTATGCGTATGGTTTGATGATTTTGTTCTCTTGGAGCTTGCCAAAAGGAATAGTCATTCCATTGATGATAGGCTTTTGTTTGGCGAGTATGTTTGGCTTGGTGTTGGTCTATCCTGTACGAGAGCGTGCTGGCAATCAATGGATTAAGATTTTTAGCCAAGTTTTTTATATTGCTATTTTGCCTTTGATGCTGTTGTATTTTGTGGCTATAGGATATAGGGTGTCGCAATATGGCATAACCGCAGATAGGTATTTTGTCATCATAGCGGGGCTTTGGCTGGTAGGCATTGCGTTGTATTTCATTATTTCCAAACAAAAACGCATTATTTTTATTCCGCTTACGCTTTCAGTGGTGGGCTTGTTTTCGGTAGTGGGACCTTGGAGCGCGTATTCGGTGGGCGCGTATAGCCAAAGCAAGCGTTTTGCAGAGATAGTAACACGCACAGGCATTCTGACTGATGGCAAATTTGACCTTGCCAAGAAACGCGCCAAGAAAATATCGGAAAAAGACGACAAAGAACTGCGCGAAATAGGCGAGTACCTCCTCATGCAAGGACAAATAACCGCTCTACAGCCTTATTTCAAAGAAGATTTGTCCCGCAGTGCAATGAAAAGCGACAAGAAAAACGACAAGAAAAATGAAAAGAAAAGGTTTAGCTACCAAGATTACATGGTCTTGATAGGCGAGCAAGAACCAAACTCCGAAAAAGAAAAATATGGCGAAACACAACATTTGTACGCCCAAAAAGAAGATTGGCAGAAAGTAGAAGGCTATCAATACCTACTTTCGTTCAGTTTTGCAAACTATGCCGACAAAAAGGTGCAAAGCGAAATCAAGCAATTTACTGTAGGCAAGCTCAAACTCGCCCTAAGCATCGACTACAAAACAAACAAGTTTATCGTAGAAAGTGCAGGCAAGGAAATCGCCACCCTGAATATGCAACCGACCTTCAACAATATCACAAAGACCACCAAAAAATCCCAAATTTCGCAAGGCGAAATGACCATTCAGCACGAAGGAAGCAAGCATAAAATATCCCTACAAATCGAATCCGTTTCCATACGCAAAAACCTCACTAATGATACTTTTGATTTGATAAGCAGTATAAATGGTGTGGTATTGATAAAAATAACAGAATAGCAAAAGCCCGTTAAACTTGCGTTTAGCGGGCTTTTTTGTGTTGCTTCAGGTTACTCTTGCGTGATGCCTTCTTTCTCCAAACGCTTGTGCAAACGGCGCGTGGCTTCAGGCGAGATAGCATACTTGTCGAACATCAATTTGGTGTGCTTGTCTGCTATGAGTATCACTGTTTCATCAGTCAAGGCGTGGATTTTGCCATGCAAGCCTCCAATCGTTACGACCATCGTGCCTTCTTTGAGCGAGCTGTGAAAGTCCTTCAGTTCGCGCTGTTTTCGGCGTTGTGGAAGTATCATAAAAAGAAATACTATCAGTATCACACCTCCAAAGAAAAGGAGGTTAAACAAAAGTTGGGCGGTTGTGTTGGTAGCGGCAAGAAAAAGCATACAAAATAGAAGAAAAAGAGTTTTCAAAAAAAAATAGCTTAACCCTGTTGGATTAAGCCATCTTGTTTTAGAGCCCCCTGCCGGGATCGAACCAGCGACCTACTGATTACAAGTCAGTTGCTCTACCAGCTGAGCTAAGGAGGCGTTTTTTATTATGGTGCAAAGTTAGAGGCTTTTTTTTAAACTGCAAAATTTTTGTGATATTTTTTTTACTTTTTTTTGATGTTTTTTCTAACTTATTGATTTTCAATGACTTGCTTGTATCTGAAAGCGGGTAAGATTTTCTTTTCGCTCTTTGGTGGGTAGCTCTATGAATTTATCTTTGGTCATCAAAAATTGGGTAGGCAAGGGCGTATCTCTTGCCTGCCCATAGTTCAGATACACCGAGTCTTTCTTGATAAGGTACGAACCGCCATAAACCCCACAGTCTATATGAATCCAAAATGTATTGTCTTCGTACAAAAGAAGGGAACGCTCACAAAACATCACATCTTCGAAGCCAGCATACCTTATTTTCTTTACACTTCCGAAGAAATAATAGAAAAAAATGGCTAATACTACCGCAATAACTAAAAACTGTGCTTTCATAGCCTAATGCTTGCCTACTTCCTCGCCTGCTTCGTGTTCTTTCTTGGGGAACAGCAACGAAGCTGTAACGCTTGTTACTAAGATAGCCAAAATGATGTAGAG
Source organism: Bacteroidota bacterium (assembly GCA_004292795.1). GTDB lineage: Bacteria > Bacteroidota > Bacteroidia > Cytophagales > Microscillaceae > RDXI01. The sequence continues at coordinate 6,151 of RDXI01000168.1, forward strand.
CGAATACTCTGTTTTGAAGCCTATCGGTTCGAGTACGTACTCGTGTCCTATCATTTTCACCCCAATAAAGATAAGCAGTATAGCCAAGCCCGTTTTGAGGTAGTGGAAGAAGTGCATCACATTGGAGAGGAAAAAGAACATAGAGCGCAAGCCCATGATAGCAAATATATTGGAGAAGAACACGATATACGGGTCTTCGGTAACGGCAAAAATGGCTGGAATAGAATCAACCGCAAAAATCAAATCCGTAAACTCTATGATAAGTACCACTACGAACAAAGGCGTAGCAAACAATCTGCCCGTTTTGCGTACAAAGAAGTAGGACTTCACATAGCGCGGGAATACACGGAAGTAGCGCGATACGAACTTTACTACAGGGTGTTTTTCGGGTTCAACCTTTTCGTCTTCGTCATCTTTGAACATCTTGATGCCCGAATATATGAGCAACGCGCCAAAAATGTAGATAATCCAATGAAACTCGTGCAACAATGCCGCGCCCAAGAATATGAACACGAACCGCATGACGACTGCCCCCAAGATGCCCCACATTAGCACTTTTTTGTAATACTTCTCGCGTACCTTGAAGGAAGCAAAGAGCAGGATAATCACAAAAATATTGTCCACCGAAAGCGAGTATTCCAATAGCCAGCCCGTTAGGAACTCTAAGCCCATTTTGGCGCGGTAGCGGTCTAAGCTCCCTTCATAATCATTGGGGTTCAATACTTTGGCGCGGTCTTCTTTCGAGCTTTCATAAAGGTTTACCTTTTTTTCAAGCTCTTTGTAGTTCTCGATGCCGTGTATTTGGTCGCCATAGTTGCGAATGACAAAGTAAAAGCCTAAGGCAAGTGCTATCCAAATAATGCTCCAAGCAGAAGCCTCTCGAAACGAAACTTTGTGGCTACTACGACTAAAAACGCCTAAATCGATTACGAGCATCAAAGCTATAAACGATAGAAAACAAGTAAAGAACAATAACTCGTTATAGTTCATGAAAAAAAGAGGAAGGTCAGGGAGAGGTATTGCAAACTTTGTTCCAAAATTGTGTGGCAGTATGCACACAACTATCAGTGTGCAAACATACATCTTTCATGGGAAAACAGAAAGAAAAGTAACTATCTTTTAAAAAAATTATGTGGGAAGGCGTAACATTCGCGGGGTGCTTACGTCTAATGTATATGAAAGTGATATTAAAATAATATCACATTAACATTAAAATTTACTGATATGAACTCATTGGAAAAAAAGTTCTCGCCTCGTAATGGTTATAGTATGCTCGTAAATTTGTTTGCCCTGCTTGGCATAGCTATAGCTATGTTTTTGGGTAGTAGCTTCGTGGCAGGTGATGCCTTGGCTGTTTTGTTGAGCGTGTCAGGTGCATTGCTCTTGCCTGTTGTGTTGGTCTTGGCTATTGGCTTCTTTGCCATAGCCCCGAACAATTCTATAGTAATGGTGTTGTTTGGTGAGTACAAAGGAACGGTAAAGGATAACGGCTTCTTTTGGGCAAATCCTTTCTTCACGCGTACTAAGGTTTCGCTCAGAGCGCACAATTTTGAGAGCGACCGCCTGAAAGTGAACGACAAACTCGGCAATCCTATCACGATAAGCGTGATTTTGGTGTGGCAAGTGCAAGACACTTACAAAGCGCAGTTCGAAGTGGATAAGTACGAAAACTTTGTGAAACTACAGGCAGACGCGGCATTGCGCAAATTTGGAAGACCATGGTGAGATAACGCTTCGCTCTGGAACGAATGAAGTCAATCATCAGTTGGAACTAGAATTGACAGAACGCTTACAAATGGCGGGTATCAAGGTTATAGAGGCACGCATAGGCTACCTTGCCTACGCTACCGAAATAGCGCAAGCCATGCTTCGCAGACAACAAGCCACTGCTATCATAGCGGCAAGGCACAAGATTGTGGAAGGCGCGGTTTCGATGGTCGAAATGGCATTGGCGGAATTGAGCAGAAAGAACATCATCGAGCTTGATGATGAGAAAAAGGCGGCAATGGTTAGCAATTTGATGGTGGTGCTTTGCTCCGACAAAGACGCAAGCCCCGTAGTCAATACAGGCACTTTGCATCAATAAACTATGGGTGGGTTTAGCGAAAGTCAAGCTCCTAAACCCTTGCCCCCTAAACCCGAACTCCTATGGCAAAGAAAAAACCGTTTGCTCTCCGCTTAGATGCCGACCTGCTTGACGCTATAGAAAAGTGGGCGGCTGACGAGTTCCGAAGCACGAATGGACAGATGGAATGGATAATTCACCAAGCTCTTTACAAGGCTGGACGCTTGCCCAAACGTAGCCAAGGAACGGAAGACGAAACCGCAGAAACGCCTGAATGAACGCCCTTTCTGCTTTTTTGTGCAATCACACGCCACGCGTTCTGGCGTTCCCAAACTCTTTTTTTGTGTTCTCTCACGCTTTTTTATCCGTTCTTGCATTATGATAGCTTACGAATATAAATTCATAAAAATCAAAATCAGTATGTGGACAGGCAAGCCCAAACAAGACCACCAAGCCATTATACAAGACCACGCAAGGCAGGGCTGGCGGTTGGTGCAAATGGTGCAACCTATTCACGGACATTACGAAACGGAACTCATTTTTGAGCGTCCTTTGTAACAAAACGTCAGCAAGGTCAAGGCTTTGCTGACGTTATATTTTTTTCAAAACATCTTGCCAAAAATCATTTTCCCAATCGTCAAAGTCATGACAGCCAAACGGCAGGCGGTTTCCATTGAGGCGGTAGGCTTTTTGTGGGTGCATCTCAAAGGCAAAAGCGATGCCTTCTTTGTAGGGCGCGATGTGTACTTGGTTGGGGTGATAGAGATTGACCAAAATACTAAAAAAAACGTCTTCAGGAATCCTTGCCTCCAAAATACGCGCTATCCAATCGGGATACGCCTGCACCACGCGCAACATAGCCGAGATGCGCCTCAAACTAAAACCGCCATTGCCTACTTGATTGTGCGTGGCATAGCCCATTTTCATGTCCGCGTCTGCATTTTGTTTGCCTCGCAAGGTGTTCAGGTACAGCCAAGTGCGTATGTTTCGGCTTGTGCGTCTGAAAATATTACGGTCTTTGTCGAGCCATGTCGCGCCAATGTAGTCGTAGCCCTTTTCGCACCAGTAGGCAAGTTCATCTTTCAGCACCAACGCATCTAACTGACATACGAGCATAAACTCATATTCTGTAAAACGATTGTAAAACTTTTCGGACATCAATAATTCATTGTATCCCGCAATGCCTGTGAAATAGTGTGCTTCAAAACGCTGTATTTCCAAACCTTCCATGTAGCTTGCCTGCAGACCTTCAGGCGCGACCAATACTATAGGATAAGATTGCAAAATTTTCTTGCAACGCTCCAGCGCGATTGTTTCCGATTCTTTGAGTTCGGTTTTGTAAACGGGTATGACGACTACGACTTGCTTCATGCGTTTTTTAGGATTTGTTCGTACAAACTTACATATCGCTTGCCTGCTTGCTCCCATGTGAAGCGTTGTGCGTGGGCGTGGGCTTTGGTGGCAAAGTGTGCATCTTGGGCTATGGCTTGCCTGCCTTCTTCGAAAACCCGCGCCATGTAAGCAGGCTCGAAGTTCGCCCAATAATGGGTTAGCTCGCCTCCCACTTCAGGCAAGCTCGTAAGCGCGGAGGCGAAAACAGGCTTGCCTACCGAAAACGCCTCAATGATAGGCATTCCAAAACCCTCGAGCAAAGAAGGAAATGCAAAGGCTTCGCAATGTTCATACAGCCAATATTTCGCTTCGTCTGACACTGCACCCGCCAACAGCACGCGCTCTTGGAGTCGATGCTCGGCTATGAGTGCGTTGATTTTTGCCACATATTCCGCGTCATCAGGCTTGCCTGCTATGACTAACCGAAGGGTAGGCAAGAAGCGCATCATGTCCACCAAGACATGAAAATTTTTGCGAGGCGTTACTGCGCCCACTGTGAAGATAAAAGGCAAACCTTCGGGCAAGAAATCAGGACGCGAGGCTTGCGGGTAACGCGCTATCGCTACGCCATTATGCACCACTTCAATCGTTTTGCCTTTGAGGTCTATGTTCGAGGCTATGTCTTCTGCCACAAATTTCGAGATAGCCGTAACTTGCGTGGCAAGTTCCACTTGTTTTTGTACAATTTTACGCCTTCGTTCTGCTTTGGCAGGCGAGTCTTCCTTCAAGAAATTCAAATCGTGAATGGTGTAAAGAACGGGCGACTTGCTCCTGAAAGGGAAATAATGTGAATTTTGCGATAAAATATGCCACAAATCATACTTTTTTAGTGTGAAAGGCAAGTGATTTTTCGCCAACAACCGCTTGCCTATGTGCATTACTTGGGGCGTGTAGGCAAGGGCAGGAAAGAAATCTTGCCTACTTGGGTACAGCAAAAAGTCATACGTATATTGGGTGTGATGCGTCAAAAGTTCCTTGCCTAAATACAAAGAAAACTGCCCTAAGCCCGTATAAGGGTACTTGAGCATCGACATATCAACGGCTATTTGTGGGCGGTTAGGCATCTGTAGGCAAGGAAAGGGTAATTATTTTTCGTTCAAAATTTGTTCTATTTCAGCCGTTTCTTCAGGCGAGAGTCTTATGTCATATCGGCGAAAGAAGGCTAATTTGAAAACATATTTGGTTTTGTCGAATAGGCTTGCTTTGCTTGGGAAGAAAACCGTTTTGACATAAGGCATCAAAAGCGGAAAGAGTTTCCAAGAGAAAGGTCTGTTACCTTTTTCTTGAAGGGCTTTCAATAAATCCAACAGGTACTTTTTGTCTTTTTCGGTCTTGAAAGGTGCTTGGAGCAAACATTCCAATACAACTATTCTGTCAAGGTGTTCTTTTGTTTTTTTGTAAATACGGTATTTTTGTTTGAATTTCCTTAATTTTTTCTTCAGTTCGTCCCCCTTGCTTCCTTGTATGTTCGTAACATTGCTTTGATGTTGTCGATATTGCACCAAACATTGTGGGATATAGTGTATTTTGTCTTGCATCAAGGCAATGAGCGCAATCCACCAATCATAGAACATATTGGCAGGAAAGGGGAAAATATGTTGCAACAAAGCTCGCCTAAAGAGCATCGAGTGTCCTGAAACGCAATTATGAAACAACAATGCCCTGAAATCATCACCTTCGTACATATTGGCAATGTCCGATATTTTTTTGTGCAAGGGGCGTGCTTCTTGGTCAATCAATGCGGAGTCGTGATATACCAATATGGCATCACCCAGCGCGTTGTAGGCAAGTTCAAGCTTGGTCAGCTCCCAAATGTCGTCTTGGTCGGATATAGCTATCAGCTCGCCTGTAGTTTTTTGCAAAGCCAATTCAAAGTTTTTGATATAGCCCAAATTTTGCTCATTTCTATACAGTTGTATATTTTGGTGCTTCTGTTGATAACTTGTGAGTATCTCCCACGTAGAGTCTTTCGAAACATCATCGACTATGACGATTTCTAAGCGCGGATAGGTTTGTTGCAAGATAGAGTCGAGCTGTGTGCGCAGGTATTTTTCGCCATTATACGTACACATCACCACTGAAATAAGGGGTACATCTTTGTTCATGGGCGCAAATTTAGGCAGTTTTTACCATTTTTTAGGAAAGATTAAGGCGTGTGGCGGTGTAATGACAATTTTTGTTTGCGCAAAAACTCGTTCCATTTTTTCACACTTTCTACTTCGCCAAAGATTTTGCGGACAAGCTCGTCATCAGGTTTGGGGGATAAAAGGGTTGCTTTTGCCTTTACTCTTTCTTGGTGTATGGTGGCAAAGACTTCTTTGTCTTTTTGGTAGCGCACCCAACAACTTACCGAAACGGTTATGAAAAGAACTGCTATAAGGTATTTTTCAATACGATATTTCGAAGGCTTCTTCGCCCAAATATCCCACGCAACCAACAACATAGCCACAAAACAAATCCAAAACAAGTTGGAAATGGTAACATAGCGCGAAGTAATGGCTTGCCCCAAACCAAAAGACACACGCCCCAAGCCTGTAATGCTCGCACTCATAAGGGCATACAAAGACATACCCAAAAAAGCAGTTACGGCAGGGTTTTCTTGCCAATATTTAGTGCGGTACATGAGCCAAAGCACATAGCCTTGTATCACCAACGCCACCAATGAAAACGACATAGCTTCAGGATAACTGCTCACGATAGGTCTGCCCAAATACACCAAAACATACTGCACATATTCGGAAAGATGCGTAAGCGCGTAAGACAAAGGTGGGTGTCCTACGGGTTTGTGGTAATCATAGAAATAAAAACCAGCCAATAATACAAATATTGCTAACCAAATAGATGCATAAACGGCTTTTTGTTTCAGGCTTAGTTTGGCTATCAAGATAAAAAGGAAACCAATCAACCAATACGCCATACCATTGGCGAAGGAAAAAACAGCCACTACGCCACACAAAATAGCATACACAAAATTTTGCTTGTGTTGTGCCAAAGTGGACAAATACGAAAAGCCCAAACAAACCATCAGCACATTCAAAAATATTTGGATTTGCCAACCCCAAAGCCAATTCTCGAACTGCGAAGTAGAAAAGGCAAGTATGCTTACCAAAAACGACACAAACAACGTGAGCGCGTGGGAGGCAAGTCGAAAAGTGCGGTCAAATTGACGAAATATTACCAAAAAAATACCTACACCCAACACCACATTCGCGCCCAATTCATACCAAATATTCCAATCCGAAAGGCTCATCAAAGGCAACATAATCAACAAAGGAAAGAAAATCCTGTGTTCGTTGTGTTGTTCAAAAAGTTCGCGGAAAGCAAGCGTTCCTTCATAAAACCGTTGGATTTTTACCACATAAGACCATTGGTCCCAGAAAGGAATATCCACCCCATACAGACTTATCAAATAAATAAGAAAAAGCCCAAACAAGGCAGGAAAGGTATATTTTTTCAACATATTTTGGAGATATTTTTAAGAATGAATGTTTTGTGCGTACCTTTGTCTAACTAATCATTGCAATACAAGCGCAAAGTTAAACCGTTATCAAGAGTTTTCCAAACCTACCCCGATGGAGCATTTTCGTAAACTGACTTTCTTAGAAAAAACGTGGCTAAAATATACTAACCGCACTGCCTACCAAACCTATAAAAACGACCTTGCCAAACAAGAAGACAATACAGAGGTGTTGTTCTTGCAACAAATGCATAACTTCAACCGCCTCACACGCAACTTTGCAGACCTTAAGAACCCGCCCTATACCTTCAAACATTCGGGCAATTTGGGAGATGTGATATATGCCTTGCCTACCATACAGCACGCCTCGCAGGGGCAGGCAAGCACGTTGTATCTGCACCTGAACCAGCCTTCTGTTTATACCTTCGACCACCCGCTTGGTGGCGTGATGCTGAATGAGAAAATCTTAGAAATGTTCGTGCCACTGTTCGAAGCACAGCCTTATATAAGCCACGTGAAGCCCTACGCAGGCGAGGAAATAGACGCAGATTTTGACTTGATGCGCAAGTTGCCTATTCCATTGGACAGAGGCGATATTGCACGTTGGTATGCCTATATTTTCAATGTTTATCCCGACCTCGCCCAGCCTTGCCTACACGTAAGCCCCGATACGAGTTATGCGGATTGCATGGTATTGGCACGAAGCCAACGCTACAACAACCCGCATATAGACTATAGTTTTTTGAAACAGTACAAAAATCTTGTGTTTGTGGGCGTGGAGCAAGAGTACGCCCTGATGAAAGCCGTTATCCCGCATCTTGCCTACGCGCCTGTGAAGGATTTTTTGGCATTGGCTCGCCTGATAAAAGGCGCGAAATTGTTTATTGGCAATCAATCATTTCCTTTTGCGATAGCCGAAGCCCTGAAAGTACCGCGCTTGTTGGAAGCCTACCATGCTTGCCCCAATGTGATAGTGCATGGCGCGAATGGCTACGATTTCCATTTCCAAACGCCCTTCGAAACGCTTGTGAAGAAATTATACTAAAATAACTCTTAACTTGCGTAAAAAAATACCACAGAGGTACGGAGAACCACAAAGCTACACAAAGAACTCTGTGTTTCTTAGTGCTTCTCTGTATCTCCGTGTTAAGTTTTTTCGAAACGCTTGTGAAGAAATTATACTAATACTAAAATAACTC
>RDXI01000169.1 GCA_004292795.1 Bacteroidota bacterium
GGCGATAAACTACGCCAGCACTGATGGCAAATTTCGCATCTTCAGCGCGGTCATTGTCCCATTCATACATCCAAGTGGCAGGGGTGGGGTCGTAGGTAAGCAATAGCTCGCCTGCTACAGTTTCGCGGTTGCTTCGCACTGAAAACGGGTCATCTAAGATATTTCTTGAGCGAGCAGGAGCTAAGGCTTCAGTAGAAATAGGACCTTCGATGGGTTTTTGGTACAAGAAGTTAGGCGCGATTTGCAACTTGCCTACGCTGAACGTAAGACCGCTCAACACATTATACATATTGCCACTGCCAATATCTTTCAATCTCCAACCTGTGAAAGTGCGGGTTTGGTCGAAGCCTCCATTTGCCACAAGCCCCATATAAGAAGCCAAACCGTACCATTGTATTCTGCCACTTGCGTAGGTAAGTTTGATTTTGCTACCAAAGTTATCGCTTGATTTGATTTCAGATTGATATACTTCGCCATTTCTTTCGAGTTGGAAAGTTCTGCCGTTGAGTGGCTGTCCGCCCCAAAGTCCGCCTATAGTAAAGCTAAATTTATCAAATTTTCTGGCTATGCCAATAGTGGCTCTCCTTGTTTTGGGTGTAGGCACGGCAAACGAACTTTGCAAGCCGCTTCTTTGCGTAAGGTCTTCGTGGAACATACCCGTAACATCAAACTTGCCTACTTTACGGTTGTATTTTGCCAAGATAGCAGGGTTAGCTCCCCACCAAAGTTCTGGACCGAAGGCAAGCTTCAAGCCTTTGATAATTCTTTTGCCTTCTATTTCGAAGCCAAAAGGAGCTTCGCCATTGTAAAGGTCTATGTTAGGTCCGTAGTTCGCTTCGGGATATAGTCCAAAAAAGTCGCCTTCGTATCCCCAATGATAATGTCCTGTACGATAAAAGCCTGTAAGTTTGAAATCTTTTTCGTCCCACGTGTAGCTGGCTCTATAGAGTTGTATCCTGTTATTGGAGTTCATCTGCACTTGACCTTGAGGCGTAGTAACGGTTATTCTTCTGCCTCTGTTTTCATAAAAAACTTCATCAATCGGGTTTTCGGCTACGTGTCCCAATACGTTGAACTGCACATTTGCCACCATATTCGGCGCAGGTCTTGCCGTAACGCCTACGTTGAACGACTGCATGTGGTCAAAACCTTTTTGATTAGGATAAGCGGGAACGTTGGGGTTTGCTACTGAAGGCGTAGTAATGAGGCTTCCGCCTGTATTGAAAGTTGTAAAATTGGCTTGCAAATTACTCATGTAGAGTTTGCCCTTGCCTTCTGCCTCCAAGCTTGCCTTGTCGCCTCTCGCCTTCAAAAGTGCGTCAGCCATCGACATATTGTCAAATTGTGAGAGTTGCGCTCCGCTTTTGTAGGGGTTGAAGCTATGCAATTCTTTCAAGGCATAATAAGCGGCACGAGGATATAATTCGTAAGTGCCTCTTGCATTGGTAAAGCCTTTTGCACAGATACCAAACCATTCTTCGTTCATGTTGTTCTCGCCTTCGATGAAGTCATTTTGATAACCTCCATTTGACCACGAAGCCGTAACATCATGCTCGTCTAAGTTTGTAGTTTGCCCTGTTTTCCACCAGCCATCGCTGAATTGGAAGGTAAAACCGCCTAAAGAGTTGCCATTTTTGCCCATTCCTGAAGCATTGGCATAAATTTCTTTCCAATTACTTACCAACACTTTCGCTTGATATTCTTGGTCTTCTTTGTTGGCTTGTGTATTGTAAGCATCAGAGCCAAATTCAGTAAGCAAAACAGGTTTGTTAATTTCTTTTTTCGCCCTATCGTACAAGTCTGTGAAGGTAAGACCGCGATAGGTATTGATGCCCAAAATATCGATATCTTTACACTCTTGCGCTACAATGTCCAAGAAAAGCAAATCACCATTGCAAATCGCTACGGGGCGTTTGGTGCTGATAGCCTTCATTTCTTTAGTGGCATCATTGAATAGCTTATACAAATTCACTGCATCTTTGGTAGATTGGCGGTCTTGCACAGGGATATTTTCGGTTTCTGCACCGCGCCAAAACAAACCGTAGTTGTTTTCATTGCCTAACAAAAAGAGCAACAAACCTTGCGTGTTTTGGTATTCTTCCACCATTGCCTTCGTTTCTTTCAGCAAAAGCTCTTTTACAGCAGGATTGCCATAATCCGTATTGGGTGTCCAAACGCCATTGAGCGTAAGTCCATAGCGACCAAACGAATGATTGAGCATCGTGTAAATGCCATAGTTTTTATGAATGTACTCAATCCACTTGGCAGGAACGCCTGTGTATTGGCGAATAACATTCACGCCCATATTTTTCAACAAGGGCATCTCATAATCGAGTGCCGCCTTGATGACGTCATCAGATTGCGTCCACAAGCTATAAGAAAAGTTAGTGGATATGGGGAAATAATCCCAGTTCATACCATTGACGAAAAAGGGCTTCCCGCCCACTTCGAGCATGAACCCGTCTGCCGACTTTTTGACAGCAACGCTTTCCTGCTGTGCGTAGGCACTTGAAAAGCTGAAGGCAAGGATAATCAGGAGTGTTATTAGTTTTCTCATATTGGGAAATTAAATTTTGAACAATTACTTAATAAAAGTTTACACATTGCGCTTTCTGTTTGCCTACGACTAACTTTGCCAAATATAGGTCTTTTTTTAACAAGCACAAAAAAGTTATATTTTTTGTTGAAAAATTTATAGCGCAAAAATGCTATGTTATCATTATGTTTCCAAAAAAATAGCTACATCACTACTACTACATTCAAAAAAAAGCGTACTTTTGCCTTTATATGACTACATCAAGACTACATCAACCCTTATATCACAGCCTACAGCCCGCTTTTTGGAGGAAATTTGTTTTGCTTTTTTCGGTAACCTTTGCACACACGTTTGTATCGTTTTCGCAAGGGTTGATAAGCCAAACACAAGTTATCAGCTTTACTCGAAACGAGTACGAAGGCGGTACACAAAATTGGGCTATGGCGCAAGACCAAAATAACCGCTTGTATGTAGCCAATAATGAAGGGCTATTGGTCTATGATGGAACGGCTTGGCAGTTGCTCCCTGTCCCGAACAGAACTATTTTGAGGTCTATTATTTTTGGTGTAGATGGCAAATTATACGCAGGGGCGCAAGATGAATTTGGCTACTATACTTCTGATAAAGTAGGCAAGCTATACTTTACTTCCTTGAAGCATCTCTTGCCTACCCAAGACCGCGTATTCGCTGATGTGTGGCAAGTGGTGGAAATAGACCGTGCTGTTTTTTTCAGAACAGACACCAAAATTTTTAAGCTATACGAAGGCAAGATAACCGTTTACCCCGCCAAAAGTGCGTGGCTTTCGCTACACAAGCATCAAGGGCAAATATTGGCACATGACAAACAGGCGGGTTTGCTTGCCTACCAAAACCAAACGTGGCAAACGTTCTTGCCTACTGATGCCTTGCCTACCAATTTTTTCATAACGGATTTGATACCTTACCAAAAGGAGGCAAGTTTGTTGAGTACGGTCAATCATGGGCTGTACTTACTCACAGGCAAAGACTTGAAACCCTATCCTTTCAAGCCTACAGGTATGCAGGCGAGCCAACATTTTACCGCTTTGCGTGCCTTGCCTGATGGCAGTTTTTTGGCGGGGACATACTTCCATGGCATTTATCGAATATCGGCAGGAGGCGAGGTGCTGGAAAATATCTCGACCAAAAATCGTATGCCCAATAATACAGTTCGTTGCTTGTTTGCGGACAATTACAATGGCGTTTGGGCGGGTTTAGACAATGGAATTGCCTTTTTTACATACAATGACGCTATCAAACACATCAATCCTGCGGTATTCAACAATGGCACAGGCTATGATGTGAAATTTTTGCAAGATGATTTGTATTTTGCCCTTTCTACGGGCTTATTTTCGTTGGCTACCTCGTCTGCTACAGACCTAAGTTCCTTGACAAAAGAACCCCAAACCATTTTAGAAGGGCTTACTTGGAATTTGTCTGTGATTGATAAACAGCTTTTAGCAGGGCGCGACAATGGCTTATTTCTCATCAACAACAAGCAGGCAAGCCCGATTGCGCAATCTACAGGCTACTGGACGTGCCGACCTATCCCGCAAACGTCCCATATTATTGCAGGAAACTACTTGGGGACGCAGTTTTTTGAAATGGATAAACAAACCCTCAAAGACATAGGCTCTATAGAAAAATTTACGGAGTCGAGCCGATACATAGAAACAGATGGCAATCACATTTGGGTGTCGCACCCTTATCGAGGTATTTATCAAATAACCTTGCCTACCAAATCCGTAAGGCTGTTTTCGCAAAAAGATGGCTTGCCTACCGACTTAGATAACCACGTTTTCAAAATACAAGGTAAAATCGTTTTTGCCACCCCACAAGGCATTTATGAGTACAGCCCCACCGCAGGCAAGATTTTAAAATCAAGCGCGTACACCGCCATTTTTGGCAACAAGCCTATCCGTTACCTCAAAGAGGACGCGAAGGGCAATATTTGGTTTGTGCAAGAAAAAATGTTGGGTGTAGTAGATGTCGGGGCAGGCAAGCCTGTAGTGCATTACATTCCCGAACTGAAAAACAAAATCGTAAGCGGTTTCGAGAATATTTTTCCTTATGACAACCGCAATATTTTGATAGGAGGCGAGCTTGGCTTTTATCACCTCAATTATGAGCAGTATCTCAAAAATATACAGCCTTTTTCGGTGTATGTGGGACAGGTAAGGACATCGGGAGCTATAGACAGCGTGCTTTTTGGGGGCTATTCCTTAGGGCGAAGCCAACAAAACAAGCATATTATCATTCCTCACAGCCTCAATTCGTTGGTTTTTTCCTATACGGCTTCGGTGTATGGGCAACTGTATGGCATTGAATACAGCTATTATTTGCAAGGGTTTGATGCCGATTGGAGCAGTTGGAGCAATCACACCGTTAAGGAATATACCAACTTGCCTGCGGGTACTTACACCTTCAAGGTAAAAGCCCGCAAAAGCCTTTCTCATGAGTCTTCGGTCTATCAGTTTACTTTTACGGTCAGACCGCCTTGGTATCAGACAATATGGGCGTATATGTTGTATGTATTGCTTTTCTTAGGCTTTTTGTTTGTATTATTGAAATATCAATCTCGAAGGTACAAAAAAAGACAGGAAGCCAAACGATTAGCCGACCTGCAAAAATTTGACGAGGAGCAAAAGCAACTTGCCTACCAACACCAACTCGAATTGGCAAAATCGGAAAAAGAAACCGCGCATTTGCGCAATGAAAAATTGGACACGGAAATCAAGCACAAAAACGCGGAACTCGCCAACGCCACGATGAATTTGGTGCAGAAAAAGGAGTTTATCCTGAAACTCAAAAAAGAGCTACAGCAATTCCAAAAAAGTGCGAAGATTGAGGAGGACAATCTGGAGCTGAAAAAAATACTGAAAGTATTGTCAGAAGAAGAAAAATTGGACGAAGAATCGAATACTTTTTTTATGCACTTCAACAGCGTGCATGGCGACTTTTTGACCATTTTGAAGAAGAAATTTCCTGCCCTGAACCCTCACGACTTACGCCTCTGTGCTTACCTGCGCATGAACCTTAGTAGCAAGGAAATCGCGCCCCTGATGGGCATATCACTTCGAGGCGTGGAAATAAGCCGTTATCGCCTTCGAAAAAAACTTGTCTTGCCTACCGAAATGAACCTTGTGGAATATTTGCTGAATATGGAGGTAGGCAAGGGTGGGTGATTTCGTGAAATTTTTAAATTTGTTTATGTAAATTATGCTTCATAACTTTGTATAACAACAACATATACGTTATGAATCCACAACAACAACAGGCTTTTGAGCTTATAGACAGACTCAAAATTACAGAATTTTTTGCGTTCATGGAGGAAAAAGTGGGCGCAAATCCTTCCTTGACACACCTCGAACAAACTTTTATAATGGGCAACTTGCCTCCCAATTATTATGAACAGTTGCGTCTTGTAGCTCGACAGCTTTTAGCAGATAAAAAACCACTACATCATAAAACAAATTTTACAACTTATTATCGATATGCTTTCCTGCTTTTGATAGGGGTTTTGGTGTGGTACATTTATCAAAATATTGATTTCACGCCAAACCCTGACAAACAATCTACTAAACCTACCATAAAAAAGGACACAGTACCCGCAGAGAAAGAAAAGGCAATCTCAAACTTGCCTACCCAAAAAACAAACTCGCCTACAAATGACTTGCCTACAGTGGGCAAAACCAATACAGAACCTGCTCAAAACCAATACTTTAACCCTGCACAGAAAATAGATGTGGCTATTTGGTTGCAAGGGCAAAACACCGAAAATATGGGTTATGCCTTGCAGGAATATTTTACTACAAAAAACGTAATAGCTTCTTATTCTTTCTTCTATCCTTCTTTTGAGAAGTATTTGGGTAGTCAAAACTCAAGTATGCAAGCCTTGCAAAAAATAGGCGTTGCGGATAATCTGCCATGCGTTTGCCTATTGCAACAGCAAAAATATGAAGTGAAAAACAATGAAAACGAAGGCGTTGTTTATCAAACGGTTAGCCTTGCCTACAGGGTGTCGTGGCTCAATTTTCTAAACCAAAAAACAGAAACTTTCCTTATCCAAGTAGCAGGTGCAGGAAGCAACGAAACAAAGGCGCAAGAAAACGCCCACGAAAAATTTGTACAAAACTTTCAAAATAAAACATCTCATTTTCTACATTTATGCAAAAAATAATCCGATTACTCGCTTTTTGTTGCGCACTCTCTGTGGGGCAACACATCTCTTTGGCACAAAGCAATTTCGATAAGGAAATAAGCGAAATTGCCAACCAAGTAACAAACAGAATGGGCAACCTGAATGTAAAAAACATAGCTGTAGTCGATATGACAAACAGCGATGAAATAACCGTTTCCAAACTTGGCAAGTATTTGGCAAAGGAAATAGCCTATTCTTTGACAAACATTCCTAACAAGAAATTTGACATCATAGACCGCAGTCGAGTAAATATCTTGATGAAAGAGGTTGGTTTGGAAGGCAAGGGTTTGCTTGATGCTGAGTCTAAGCCAAAATTAGGCAAAATCAAAGGCATAGATGCCGTTTTGGTGGGTAATATTACCGACTTAGGAAACTCTGTGCGTATATTTCTGAACATCTTGCAACTCGAAACTGCGAGTACGTTGGCTTCGGTAAAGGGCGACATCAGCAAAACACAGACTATCATTGATTTGATGAAAAATGAAGGTGAATCTCCTTGCAAGGATTGTCCTCCGCAACCTGATGAAGAAAAGCCTAAACTGCCTCCGCCACCTCCTATCGCTACACATGGACAATATGATATAATAGTTGAATTATTAGATTGTGTTCAAACAGGTACTTCTGTTGAATTGAGTATGAGGATAAAAAGTAAGCATGATCGCCGCATTGGTATTTATATTTCTAACAGAAGTCAAATTTTTGATTTAGATGCTAATGAATATTATCCTAACAAAGCAAAGATTGCAGATGCGGTGGGAGGTACAGATGGGGTAGTTCAAAAATTGCTTGTAGCGAACTTACCAACAAAAGCAAGCATGAATTTCACAGTTAATAATCAAAAACACCTCAAATTTCCTAAAATATCTTTGCATATTTTTGGTGATGGGTTTGCTAGTTATGACGCTATCTTTCGAGACGTTCCTGTAAGACAAAAATAACCTTTTTGTATAGTTCCTACTTTGTTGTCTTGTGATGCCTCTAACTGTAGCGTAGGCTTTAGCCTGCGTTTAGAC
>RDXI01000170.1 GCA_004292795.1 Bacteroidota bacterium
GTACCTTGCTTGAACCATTGATAACTGTCCACTACCCCAATAGCCGTAACGCGCAATACCAAAGAACTGCCTACACAAACGATATTGCTCGCATCATCAGTATAGACATTCACGTCCATAGGCGCGCTGTCCGCAATGCCAATCGTAATCGTAGCATCATCAAACCCACACGCATTGTAAACCTCTACCTTGTAAGTTCCTGCATTGCTTACCTGCTGTCCCAAAGTAAAAGTAGCTGTATTCGCTCCACTGATAAGCACATTATTTTTATACCATTTGTATTTGAAGTCAGGCGTAGAACACGCAGGCGTAGTCGTAACATTAGACGCATTGGCAGTAAGCACAAGGTCAGGCGCGTTGCCCGAAGTGCAAATAGAGGTCGTGCCATTGGAAGTCAGTGTAGCATTTAAAGGCGGTTCCGTTTCCGCACAAATTTGAATAACTGTGCTGGACGTAGTCGTGCCTGTGTCATCAGTGATTTTCACATTGTATTGCCCATCTGCCAAAGTAATTGAGAGAATAGCAGTCGTACCCATCACAGTACCCGTTTGTAGGTGTATCCATTGGTAGGTGAGCGTTCCTGTACCCGAAGAAATCGCCTCCAACTTCACTTGTTGCCCCGAACAGACGCGCTGGGTATAGAACGAACCTACAGGCAATGTTTGGGTTATCGAGGCGGGATTGGTGGGATTGGGCGTTATTTTTATAATAGGGTTGGTAGGCAAGGCATACGCGCCCACCCACACAAAACACAAGACAAGGCAAAACAATGATTTCATAGAAGTTACTAACGGATTTGAGGGCTTTTTGTTATCCTTCAGCGTAGGGTTGAAGCGTAGATTTGATAACATTCATAACGGTTTCAAAAGTCAATGAAGTATCTAATTTATTTTTTATTAAAAAATTATTCCATGCTTTTGCTCTATCTGAACTGTTTGCAAATGATGTGGTAAATATAACGTTATCCTTGTCCAACAAGGTTTTGCGAGTTTGAAAAGTTTTGCGAATAGCCTCGCCCAAAATTATTGCGTCATAATCAGGTTGAGAGAGTATTTTATACAAATCATAAAAATCTTTCCATCTGCTATTCCTATCTCCTAAGTCCATCATTGCCTCAAATTTTTCGGCAATCACCGTTTCCAGATTATATGCCTTGACAGCAGGAATTGCCTCTGCGAACATACTTGGGTAACTCATTTCTATAGGGCTTGGCGTAACCACATCGCCAAAACCTATTTCAATTTTTAATATTTGTGTCATATTGCCCAATTTTGCATCAACATACAATCTTACGCCTTCATAACGTTCATTTTCATTCATAACTTCTGCTCTCATAGTGTCGAAATCAAACAAAAGTGCATCTTGGTCTGATTCAATAGCCAATATTTCTTTAAACATAGCTTGACACAATGCCACATCATTCTTTATACTCACACCCAAAAAATCTATATCAGAAGTAGGACGATTGATGTGTTGTTGAACCGCATACAAAAGCGTACCGCCCTTCAATAATAAATTGTCTTTGTGTGGAGAGCGAACAAGGCGAAATAAAACGCCTTCGTGAATATACCGATAGAATATTTTATCTACTATTTTGCTCTCTTCTTTGGCTAATTGTTTGATTTTTGTCTGATGGGAAGCCGTTAAATTCCTCATAATAAAATCTCTAAATAATTTACTAAAACACCTTTGATATGCAAAAAATGTGAATATTCTTGCAATTTAGTTATATTTCTATCGGGTAAGCGTAAATAATTCTTTAGAACTTCTTTCATAGTTTCAAAACCTACCTTATGCCGTAGGCGTATCATATCACAAACTGTTTTTTCTTTGTCGAACATACGCACCTTACAACCTTCTACCTCAACCTCCTGTACCCCCAAGTTATAGGAAGTTTCTGTCCAATAATATAACTGTATAGGTGGATATTGGGGTAGTTTAACTTTGTTGTGTTTAGGAATTACCACATGATGTTCTGAAGGTATAAGAGTAGTAAGACCATAGAAAGACGCACTTGTGAACATTCCAAAAATGCCTTTGGGTACGATTTGTATGGTTTCAGCCCAATCACTGTAATATTCGCCACTATTCCATTGATACAACCCTCGCTTTACCCTTACCAATTCTTGTTTGGCTAATAAATTAAGCAAATCATGATGCGTAAACCCAAACCTCAAAAACTCTTTAGCTTTTGCAAAATGTGGGCGTTCCTTAAAAAACAAATCTAATTCTTTGTGAGCATTCATACACCATTTTTTTATATCCTATCTCCTCTATCCTTAGGCATCACAAACGCCATGATGATGTAAGCAATGGGCGACATACCGCCTAAGAATATGCCCAAAATGAAGGCAAGTCTTATCCAAGTGGGGTCAATACCAAAGTATTCTGCAATACCACCACATACACCCGCGATTTTCGAATCACGATTGGAGCGCGTGAGGCGCTTTTCGGTCAAATTGCGCAAAATGATGTCTTTCGGATTATCCTTATCCACGCCCTCACCTTTCAGACTTCTTTTAAAGTTGCGTGCCAAGCTCTTAAAATCATCTTCCCACTCTTTCCAATTTCCCAAAGTAGCCTCCCTTTCTTTGGTCGAAGTAGGCAAGAGGTTCGGATTGGTGCGGTTGATGCCTTTGTTTAGCTCGCCTGCCAATTTGAACGAAGCGTCATGCGTAGGGTCGACTTGCAAGGCTTTTTTCACAAAGTCTTTGGCTTTTTGGAGCATATCCTTGTCCCTCGTGTTTTGCCAAATATTTTTATACGCATTTGCCAAGCCATACAACACATCAACACTCGAAGGGTTGAGTTCAAAGGCTTGTTCAAATTCCTCTGCCGCACTTTCCCAATCTTCGTAACGGCTATATCCCTGCCCACGTGCTATATAGTCATTGTATTTTTTTTGAATGTAGGCAAGGTCGTTTTCACTTAGCCCAAGCTCTTCTGCAATGCGTTGCATCTCGCTTTGGTCTAAGGGGCGTTGTTTTTGCTCTTGTTGGAGCTTTAGCACTTTTTGTATATACGATTGTAGCAGGTTATCAGAATCTTGCATGGCTTTCACTGCATTGGGTAATAAATTGAATAGAATATTGGTTGAACGCTTCGGGTTGGTCTATATTTACCACATGACCAGAGTCTTGTACGATTTGCAAGGTAGCACTTTTATGTAACTTCACTAAATTTTTGACTTGGGGCAAAAACATATGGTCTTCCTCGCCCATCAAGTACAACGTAGGTATAGGCACTTCTTTTTCAGTAAAGTATCGCAACAAAGGGTTTACTTCTGATGTCAGTTGATACCAACGAATGAACTCTTTTTGGCACAATCGTTTGGCTTCGTTGATGAACAGCAGGCGAGATTTTTTGTGGCGTTTGCGAGGCATAATCACCCACGCAAAAAGGCTGTAAATCCACATATACGGCACAAAACGCTTGATATAATTGCCTATGCCCATCAACACCTTAGAACGAATATTGAGGCGAATAACCGCCCCGCCCAATGTCATACTTTTTATCTTCTCTGGATATTTCTCTGCTATAGACCGAATGATGATGCTCGCCAATGAAATCCCTACAAAATGTGCCGCTTCTATGCCGTTATGCTCCATTACCTTCACTACATCTTGGCTGATGTCTGCAAAAGTATAATTATTTTGCAAATATGCCTCAAAAAAATGTTGTGAACGCCCATGACCTCGCAAATCTACCAGCAAAACGTTGAAATGTTCCTTGAAAACACGCAACTGTTTGTGCCATATAGACGAACTGCCTCCTGCGCCATGTATGAACACCACCCAATCCTTGTCAGGCGATAGTTCATATTTTTTGTGATAAAGCAACATATCTTGTTTTGGGGGGTAAGGTGGGCGAGGTATGGTTTTTAGTAGCAAATGAAGCGTGTTTGTTACGCCTTATTTTCCTTAATACGATAACTACCTACAAATATAACCTTTTTTTCAGAGATATGTTATGTTGTATCGTTTTTTGCGAAATTCTTTCTTGCCTACTGACACACGAGTTGCCCATTGTACTTCAGCGAAACGCGCTTGTACTTTGTCCAATCCTTGCGGGGCAAGATTTCTTTGTAAAAAATCATCAAGCGTTTGAGCTTGTCGTCTATGTTGTAGCAACGCCCAAACTCTATGACATCAGTGCCTACCAACGGATACAGCAAAATTTCGCGCTTCGCGGTAATGTGTAGGTGAGAAATTTGTGCTTGCCAGAACTTACTGCGCTTTATTTTCTTGATGAGCAACAATAAGTTATAATCTGCTTCTCGAAAATCAGGCAATTTGTCCTCATTTTCGCGTGTAATGAGCATTACTCGCGCCGTATAGCGGTCAGACGTAGGCAAGAGCTTGCCTGTGCTGTCGATATAAAAGTCAGGTTTGCCATCACGCATAAACCTTGCGATGGGGCGAGCTTGCAAAATCTTTACCCAAAGATTGCCAGCCAAGTCACGGGCTATTTCGCATTTATCTACAAAAACATTGCCCCTGACGCGGTTTTCTAAGGTCTTAACGGTAAGTTGGCGGAAAGAGGCTTTTTGTAAGTCGTCTTTGCCGTTGTTGGTAAGCAGGCGTTTTACCTCTGTAGTGTCTATAAAAAGTAAGCTGTCGGGGCGTGTAATGGTAACGTGTAGTTGCCCTATACGCCTATTGCGCAATAGATTCTCTATCACGACTATCACTAAAAAAAGAATAAGTACGCCTATAAAAATTCTTACGCCGAGCTTGAGTCTGTACTTTGCCATTCGTTGAAATTTGGGCAAAGATAGTAGATAAAAGTTGAAATTGGAATATCTGCGTTAATGTTTCGTTATTCCTATACAAAAATTCATAATTTGCCCCATATTTGCGTTATTATTGTGTAAAAACCAACCCCATTATGAGAACTTTCTTATGGATATTGCTTACTTCTGCTTACCTACTCGCCCCACAAGCCTACGCGCAAACGTGGGGAAAATATAGCTTTGCACAAGCGGGCTGTAGTGCGTCCTTTCCTACTGAACCCGCCACTGCACAAGAAAATGGCGTGTGGACTGCGCAAGCCAAACAAGACAATATCATTTTTCAAATTGTGGTGTACTTGAACAAAGCCTACACCAAAGCCAACAGTGAGGCGGTCTTGAATGAAAGCATCGAGGGCTTTATAAATCCTGCTACGGACAAGATTGAGAAAAAGGAAAACGTAGAAATTGCGGGCTTGCCTGCCCAACAAATACAGGTAAGGAGTCAAGATGGTTCTTACTTGGTGTTTCGCACCATTGTAGGCAAGAACAAACTCTATCAAATCGCCATTGCAGGCACAAATCCCGCCCAAACCCTCGCCCAAGCCAAAAAGTTTTTGGATAGTGTGAATATTGAATAAAAAACGAACAAAGTGAGCAATTATAGAGGCTGTCCATCAGGTAGCCTCTTTTTTTGATGCGCTGTTTAAGAAACATTAACACTTGCACATTGCTTTTTGTGCTATCTTTGCAAGGTCATTTCATTTATATCCTTGAGCCTTGAAAAATATTTTTGTCATTATTTTGCTCCTTTGCTTGCCTGCTTGGGCGTGGGCGCAGGTTACCAAACCAAACAAGAAAGAAAAGCCTGCCCCTACCGAAACTACCGAACAATCGGCAGAAGATAAGGTTACGCTGGAGCGTGCCGAGTCGTTGGAAAAGGACAAAAACAAACCGAATGTAAAAAAATTGATACAGCAAGTAGTCGTGAAGCACAAAGGAAGTGTGCTGTATTGCGATAGTGCCTATTTGTACGAAGACCGAAACGCGGTGGATACCTTCGGACATTCGCGTCTTGTGAGCGACAACGGCACAATCGTAACGGCAGACTCTATGTTTTATGATGGCAATTCCCAACTTGCACGCGCTACAGGCAATGTGATTTTGCAAGACGAAAAAACTACGCTTTATACCAAAAGCATTGACTACAGCCTTGCTACAGGCATAGGCTACTACACGCAGGGTGGCAAGATTATAGACGAAGAAAAAACCCTCGAAAGTCGAGTAGGCAGTTATGACACGAACAGCAAAATTTTTCGCTTCCAAGACCATGTTATCCTGAACAGCAAACAAGAGGAGCGCAAAATAGAAACAAACGACCTTACCTACAATACTATCTCGAAGCTCGCCTTCTTTCAAGGTCCCACGAACATTACTACGAAAGATGGCAAAATTTATTCAGAAAATGGCACATACAACACCGAAACGCAAATCTCGAACTTCAAAGGGCGAACCCGCGTGCAAGACAAGGAATATGCCATAGAAGCCGACACGCTCTATTTTGACCGCAAAAACGAAATCGGTTTTGCGCAAAGAAATGTAGTACTGTTGAATAAAAAAGACTCGCTCATGGCGTTTGGCGACAAGGCGTGGTTTCGGGGCAAAATAGGCGAGAGCAAAGTATATGGCAACGCGCTTGCCTACCAAGTGAGCAACGGAGGCAAGGACTCGCTTTGGATAAAAGCCGACACGCTCTATGCCATTAACCGCGATACGGACAGCACAAGGCAGTTTTTAGCCTACCACAACGTACTCATTTTTAGGCAAGACTTTCAGGCAAGATGCGACTCGCTTGCCTACAATAAGAAGGACTCAACGCTTCGCTTTTATAAAAACCCTGTGCTTTGGGCAAAGAAAACGCAACTTTCGGCGGATACGCTTTGGGTGCAAATGGAAAACAACCGCCTGAAAACCATGTTCTTGCGCGTCAATTCGTTTATGGTCAGCCAAGACACGCTCAACAACTTCAACCAAATCAAAGGAAAACATATCACTTCGCACTTTGTGGACAACAACGTCAGGCGAGTCGAGGTGCGCAACAATGGCGAAAGTATTTATTTCGCAGTGGACAAAGACTCTATTTTGGTGGGTATGAATAGGAGCGAATGTAGCGGGGACATCAATATCGTATTTGGCGAGAAAAACCAAATCAGACGCATTACGCAAATCAACAAAGTAGAAGGGCAGTTTGTACCGCCTCACGAATTGAAGGACGAAAATAAGAAATTGCGGGACTTTGTGTGGTTTATAGACGACATTCCTTTGCGCACTGACATGGCACGCAACGCGCCACCCAAGAAGCCTATAGACCGCAAAAAAGGCTTTGACAGCAATAACGCCTCGCCTACCGCCTCAAGCGCAGGCAATACGCGCAAAAATGGACAAGACAACAAAGGCAATAACGGCAACAAAGACGGGCAGAACAATAATGACAACAACAATAACAACACGCAAAACCCTTCTACACAGCCCAACAAAAATATTTTGAAAAAAAGAAAGGAATAATTGTAATTATTTCAGAAAATTTACGTATCTTTACATCAAAATAGCGTATGGCTTACGGCGACTTTACTACTACAGAACTCATTAAGAAATTTGGGGTAAAATTTCGGGCTGAAAACTTGTTCGCTCATGCTGTCCCTTTGCAACCTTCTGCTTGGTTGATGGAGAGTTTGGAAAGAGGGCAGAATGTAGGCTTTGGCACAGAAAAATCCCGTTCAGAACGCTTAGTAACGCCTATTTTATTGGAAATAAACACCATTCACCACAACAATTTTTCTATTTACTCATGGGTAAATTTAGATGTAGATGAACGTTCAGGACTGAAAGGAGAGTGTGATTTTATATTTTCTTTCAGTAGAATTCAAGATTTTGTTACTGCGCCTGTCTTTTGTATCACAGAAGCCAAAAAACA
>RDXI01000171.1 GCA_004292795.1 Bacteroidota bacterium
TGATGTTACGGTTACCGCTCCTTCGAATTTCCAAGTATCAAAAGATAACACAACGTTTGGTGCAACTGCCACTTATACAGTAGCCAATTTTACCACCAACGCCACCCAAACGGTATATGTGCGTTTCGCCCCTACCTCTGGCACAAATGGACTCAAAGAAGGCAATATTGAGCATAACAATTTCCCCACTGTAAAAGTGGCAGTGAGCGGTACAGAAACGGGCAACTCGCCTACTATCCAAACAAGCGTGGCAAACATTACCTTCAGCACGCCTGTAGGCACGAACCAAGCATCTACTGTTCAAACCTATACCTTGAGTGTAAATAATACCGCGCTTTTCACCACAGGCATTACCGTAACTGCCCCTACGCATTTTGAGGTATCGAGAGATGGGACAACATTTTCTAATAGCCTTGCCTACACGATTGCAGACATGGCAACCACCCAAACCGTAAGAGTGCGCTTCAAACCTACAGGCGCGTCTGACGGCACAAGAACGGGCAATATCACCCATACAAGCACAGGCGCAACTACCAAAAATGTGGGCGTAACAGGTACAGAAAGCCTCGCATTGGCAGTGGAAACTTGGGCAAATGATTTCAACATCTCGCCTAACCCTACACGTAGCGACCTCCGTTTCCGTTGTGATGCCCCTGCACGTTGGATTGGTGCAGACATTACCTTTACCGACTTGGCAGGCAAGGAAGTAGGCAAGTATGTTTGGGCTAACCCTTCACAAACCTTGCAACTCCATGTGCGCAACTGGCAAAAAGGAACGTACCTTGTGCGCATCACAGCAGGCAAGCAAAGTGTAGTGAGAAAAATCGTTATCCTATAACATCACGTTCTTTCTATAGCATCACGAGGCTGTCCCTACTTGGGGATAGCCTCGTGTTATTTTGCCAAAACCACACGTTGGGGTAGGCAAGTTGTATAGTTGATAATTCTAAAAAAAAAATTATCTTTGCATCATGCACATATCAAAAAAAGGCTTGTGCAAAACATTTTGATTAAAAATGTAGTTCTACGCTATCATCTAATCCCCGAAAACCTATGTCGCGTTATATTTGCATACATGGTCATTATTACCAACCCCCACGCGAAAATGCTTGGCTCGAAGAAATAGAAACCCAAGAATCCGCCTCCCCTTATCACGATTGGAATGAGCGCATCACTGCCGAATGTTACGGTCCAAACAGCGTTTCGAGGGTACTCGACGAGGAGCAGAAAATCATAGACATTACGAACAATTACGCTTACACAAGTTTCAATTTTGGTCCCACACTCTTATCGTGGATGCAAAAATGTAGCTCCAAAGCCTATCAAGGTGTATTGGAAGGGGACAGAGAAAGTAGGAGAGTTTTTAATGGACACGGCTCGGCTATGGCGCAAGTATATAATCACATCATTATGCCACTTGCCAGCACACGCGACAAAGAAACGCAAGTTATTTGGGGCTTGCGCGATTTCGAATATCATTTTGGTAGGAAAGCTGAAGGAATGTGGTTAGCAGAAACTGCAGTGGACACCGAAACGTTGGAAATATTGGCGAAGCACCACGTAAAATTTACCGTACTTGCCCCGCGACAAGCCAAACGCTTTCGCAAAATAGGCGAGGAAAATTGGAACAATGGCGTAGAATCGCATCGTCCATATATTTGCAACTTGCCTTCAGGCAAGAAAATCACGCTGTTTTTCTATGATGGCGAAGTGGCGCAGTCTGTAGCCTTCAAAGGCTTGCTCAAAGACGGCAGACAGTTCGCGCATGAGCTACTCAACCGCTTCAATCCTTATACTTCTGAACCGCAACTTGTGCATATTGCCACTGATGGCGAAAGTTATGGGCATCACCACAAGCATGGCGACATGGCACTTGCCTACTGCCTGCGCTATATCCAAAAAAATAACTTAGCTCAAATTACCAATTACTCGCAATACCTAAGCCTTGTGCCTACTACGCATGAGGTAGAAATTCACGAAAATAGCTCGTGGAGTTGTGTGCATGGCGTGGAACGTTGGCGAAGCAACTGCGGGTGCAAAGATGGCGAAATTCCCTACTCGCACCAAGAATGGCGCAAACCCTTGCGTGAGGCACTGGATTGGCTACGCGACCAATTAGCAGATATTTATGAGAAAGAAATGACTCCCTTTCATAAAGACCCTTGGCATTTGCGCAATGAGTTTATCGAGGTACTATTGGATAGAGGAAGTGAAAATACGCTTGAGTTTATATTCAAGCATACAGGCAAGGAATTGGACGACCTGCAAAATACACAATTCTTGCGCCTTTTGGAAATGCAACGCCAATCGTTGTTGATGTTCACAAGTTGCGCTTGGTTTTTTGATGAAATTTCGAGAATAGAAGCTACTCAAGTCTTGCAATATGCCAACCGCGCCCTACAGCTCGGAGAGCGAAGCAGTGGCAAAGACCTTGAAAAGAAATTTTTAGAACTATTGGCGCAAGCTCCCAGCAACTTGCCTATGTATGGCAATGGCGCGGAAATTTACACCAAACAAACCATGCCAGCCCGCGTAACACTGACCAAAGTAGGTATGCACTATGCCGTAACGTCTTTGTTTACAGAAAATGCAGACAACCTGCACATCTTGAACTATGACTCATTCAACCAATATTTTGAAAGGCTCGAAGCGGGCATACAACGTATGGCAATAGGACGTACTACGGTCTATTCGCGTACCACGATGTCACAAAAGTATTTCAGCTTTTTGGTTATTTATTTGGGGCAACATCATATTTTTGGCGGTTCTTCGGAGCATATCCCCAGCAAAGATTTTTATGCAATGGCAGAACGAGCCAAGAAGTTGTTTGACATGGGCAATATCCCCGAAATCTTGAAAATCATGCACGATTATTTCCCTGAAAACAATTTTAGTATTTGGGAGCTATTCAAAGATGAAAAAATCAAGATATTCAACCAAATTTTGGCGGAAAATATGACGCAAGCCAAAAACTTCTACCAACAAATCTACAACCGCAATTACAACCTGCTAACGGCTATGCACCTGCAAAACTTGCCTGTGCCACCCGCTTTGCAACAAAATATACAAACTGTGATTGCGCAAGATTTTGAGGACTTTTTCATCAGCAAATCCACGAACACCATTCGTTTGATGAACATAGCGCAAGATGTAGAAGAATGGGGCGTGCAGATAGACAAAGCGAAAATAGGCTTGCACGCAGGAGCGTTGTTGCTTACCTTAGCCGAAAAATTCAGCGAAGACCCCACCGACATAGAGCCTTTGGAGAAATTCGCTATCATCTTGCCTACAGTGCGCAAACTCGGTATTCACGCCCCGCAAAATCAGTTACAAGATTTGTTGTTCAAATTGGGCAAGCGTTGGCTACCCGAATGGCAAAAAATGCCCGAACTCGTAAACCCTAAAAACCTTACTATTTTTACAAAAGTATGTGATTTGGTAAATTTGAGGTTTATATAATACTAAAATAAATTTTAAAGTGCATATAACAAAAGCCTGTAGCGCACCATTTCTAGGGTGCGGGGTGTCGATGGCTATGAACACACCCTAGAAAGGGTGTGCTACAAGGGCGCAAGGTAAGATTTATGTTAGTATAAACAATAAAAAAGCCTTTCCTGCGTGTAGGAAAGGCTTTTTCTATATCAGACTGTGAATTATTGTTTAGCAGTTACTACTGTACCTGTGATAGTGAGTTGAGCGGCTTTGGCTGTATTAGCTTCTATGTCCACTGTTTTGGTAAAACTACCTGATGCTGCCGCATTGAATTGTGCGGTGATAATCCCTGTTCCGCCAGGCATGATAGGCTCTTTGGGATATGAAGGCACTGTGCAACCGCAAGAACCTGTAGCTTTGGTGATGATGAGAGGCGAGTCGCCTGTGTTGGTAAACTCAAAAGTTGCCGTTACGGGCTTATTTTGTTCGATTTTACCAAAATCATGCGTAGTTTTTTCACATTTCGAAATAGCTTCCAACACACGTGAGATAGCAGGAAGATTATGAGATGAGGCGTTTTGATAGACTACCAAGCCTAACATCAGAGCGAATGATAACAAGAGGGTACGTTTCATAGTGTTTACTTCGTTGAAATGTTTTAGTTCCATTTTCACTACAAATTTACGGCGTTTTGAAATAAGTGGTTGTTAATTAGCTGTCAAGAGGCTGTTAAAACAGTGTTAATGTGAAATAAAGCACTTTTTTATTGCCACCTGAACTACATAGCGTTATACGGATTTGCCTCTGTAAAGTTGTGAAAAAACATCAAAAAAAAGAAAATAATGTTGTTCTTTATTTTGCGCACAATTTATTTGATAAAGGCATCAAACAAGCATATCCCGTATAAATCTTCGAGGCAACCACAAATTTTAACATATCTTGCCTTTCCAAACCGTACAATTATCGAGTGTAATGTCCGTTTCTGCTTCGAATAACCCAAAAACAGCCGAACCCGAGCCTGTCATAGAGGCATAAAACGCCCCTGTGTCATACAATGTTTGTTTGATAGCAGGCAAGATGGGATATTGTGGGAACAACGATTTTTCAAAATCATTCTGCACGTGGTCTTTCCATTGCTCGCGTGGCAAGGCTATCGCTTCTTGCAAAGGCAAGGCAGGCAGGCAAGGCACAACGCCTCGATAGGCTTCGGCTGTGGTGATGTGTAGGTTCGGATATACCACTGTGATATACGTTCCGCTCAAATGGGGCGCGTTGGGCGATAAAATTTCGCCTCTGCCTTCTGCTAACTGTGCTTTGTTTTCCACAAAAAAGGCGCAGTCGCTCCCCAACTTGCCTGCGTAGGCAAGGAGCTGTTCGGTAGTAAGGCGCAGGTCGAATAATTGGTTCAAGCCCGTTAGCACAAAAGCCGAGTCAGCCGAACCGCCTCCCATACCCGCGCCTATAGGAATGTTCTTGTGCAGGTGCATATACACCGCAGGAAGCCCAAAATCTTGCTGTAGCATTTGGTAGGCACGCACACAGAGGTTGTCTTTGCCATCAGGCGGAATATTGATGCCTGTAGCCACAAATTCCAGCTCGCCTGCTGTTTTGGGCAAAATTTCTAACACATCTTGCCAATCAATAGGATAAAAGAACGACTCTATATCGTGGAAGTTGTCGGCACGTTTGCGAAGTATATGCAAGCCAAGATTGATTTTGGCATTGGGAAAAAACAGCATTTTAGTACATTAAAATTTAACAATTTTGAGCTTCTGCCCTTTGTAGAGCGTGGTATTTTCGAGTTTGTTCCACTCCATGATTTTCTCTACAGTAACCTTGTATTTTTTGGCAATGGCATATAGCGTTTCGCCTACGGCTACTTTGTGGAGTATTTCGCCTTCTTTCAAGTCAGGCTCTTTGTCCACTTCTTTGTCTTTGGGCGTTTTTTTGCGCGTGGTATCTTTGGGCATAATTGGTTCTGCACCTTCGGGAGGCGCAGTGAAGATTTGCACGCTAAATTTCTTGCCTGCTGTATGCAAGGCTTTGCACGCCGCTTGCGAGAGTTTGATAACGATTTTTTCGTTCTCGGCAGTGTTCGGAATAGTGCCTATCACTTTCACGACTACCGTACTTTCGTTGGCGGTGTTCTTCACCAATAAGCGCGTGCCTGTAGGATAGGTTCGATGCAGGGCAACCAATTTATCGCTGTGGCTCGAAGAAATGCCACTGCCGAAGCCTTGTTGCAAGAATTTTGTTTGCGCCCTCGCCTCCCAAACGAAGCAGGCAAGGCACAGGAGCGTAAAAAGTTGTTTCATAGCCTAATAACGCTGTTTTGATTAGTTCTTGTTAAAAAAAGTTTGATTTTTACCCAAACGCCATATCTTTCACACGAAGCTGTAGGCTAAGTTTGTTTTGGAAAAAGTTTTCCTCAATCGTATAGCAAAGGCTGATGGACTTCGCTTGTCGCAAAGACTCATAATAATGCGCCATACCAAAACCCACTACGTCAAACGAAACATTGCCATGCGCGGAGCGTACTCGGAATTTTAGATGCTTTTCGCGCAAAAGTTGCACGTATTCGGGCAGGAGATTGTCTGACACAAACACAGGGCGCATATTGTCGGGACCAAAGGGTGCCATTTGTCGCAAAATCCTGAAAAACTTGGACGTGATGTCGTGGAGCGATATTTTCAAATCCACTTCTTGCGTTTGGACGGTCATGTCTGCCGTTATCAAATCTTTGGCTTTTTCCTCGAAGCGCGTCATAAAAGCAGGCAAGTTCTCATGCTTGAGGCTCAAGCCCGCCGCTTGTTTGTGTCCGCCATATTGCAACAATAAATCTGCACAAGACTCTAAGGCTTCGTACAAATCGAACCCCGCTACCGACCTTGCCGAGCCTACCAAAACACCCTCGTTTTCTGTCAAAATAATCGTGGGGCGATGATAAGAATCCACACAACGCGCCGCCACAATGCCAATAATGCCCTTGTGCCAATCGGGTTTGAACAAAATAGTCGTCTTGCGGTGTATATGTTGTTTGATTTCATTTTCTATCATAGTCAATGCCTCTTGCGTGGCAAGGGCATCAATATCTTTGCGTTCAAGGTTTACACTATTGACTACTCGCGCAAAATGGTCGGCTTCTTCTTTGTTTTGTGCCACCAACAATTTTACAGCACTGCCCGCGTGTCCGAGTCTGCCTACAGCGTTTATTCGGGGTCCAATAGCAAACACGACATTACTCACATTCAGCACACTTTCAGACGTGAAGCCCGAAATTTCCATCAAAGCCTTCAGCCCTATGCGTGGTTGGCTATTCAATTTTTGCAACCCATAAAAAGTCAAAATTCTGTTCTCGCCTCTGATAGCCACAAGGTCAGCCGCGATGCTTACCGCCACAAGGTCTATAAAATCATACAAACGATTGATGTCTAATTGGTTTTGCTCACAAAAGGCTTGCAAAAGTTTGAAACCTATCCCACAGCCCGACAATTCTTTGAAAGGATAAGGACAATCGTTTCTTTTGGGATTGAGGACAGCGCAGGCTTCAGGCAAGACATCTCCAGGTAGGTGATGGTCGCAAATGATAAAATCCACGCCTAACTCTTGTGCAAACTGCATCAAGTCCACCGATTTAATGCCACAATCCAACGCAATTACTAAAGTATAGCCATTGTCTTTTGCCCATTGTATGCCTTCAGGCGAGATGCCATAGCCTTCTTTTTGGCGGTCAGGCAAGTAAAAATTGATGTCCTTGTGATAGGTTTGCAAGAAACCATACAAAAGAGCCACAGACGTAGTGCCATCTACATCATAATCGCCATAAATCAAAATCTTTTCTCGTGTGGCTATAGCTTCCTCCAATCGCTCCACCGCCCTATCCATATCTTTCATCAAAAAAGGGTTGTGCAGGTCTTCGAGAGCAGGTCGAAAAAACGCCTTTGCTTCATCAAAATCGTGAATACCACGCTGTAGGAGCAAGATGGCTAGTTGCTCATCTATAGTCAATGCCGAAGCTAAGGAACGAATAGCATCATCGGAAGGAATAGGCTTAAATACCCATCTTTTTTGCATATCAGGTTTTTGCCTATAAAATTCTAAAAAAAATAGAGAGAGTCCAAATTTATACGGTTGATAGTTAGTGGCAAAGGGTTGTTAGTGATGTGTAAGTATTTGAAAATCAAGATATTATCTGCAAAAAATGCACAAAAAGTATTTAGTAGCTTGCCTACACACGCCCAA
>RDXI01000172.1 GCA_004292795.1 Bacteroidota bacterium
GGCTACAGGCACGCCTCCTGCACACATATACGAGTCGCCAATAGTCTTGATTTTTTCGAGATTGTATTTTTCGCAAATCTCATCAAAGGCAAGAAAACAAGTGTTTAGTTGCTCAATCACCTCTTGCGGATTCATTTTTTCGGCAATGTTCGTAAAGCCCTTGAAATCCGTGAAAAGCACCGTAACGAGGTCGTAGTGTTTGGGTGTAGCCGTTCCTTTTTCTTTCAGTTCTTGGGCAGTTTCGAAGGGCAAAATGTTGAGCAATAACTTTTCAGATTTCTCTTGTTCTTTGGCGATGATGTCGTTTTTGACCATAAGTTCGTCATTGGTTTGTACCAACGCATCACGTTGTGCCATTACTTCCTCTTGGCTTTGCATCAATTCTTCGTTCTGCACATTGATTTCCTCTTGTTTTTCTTTTAAGAGTATTACTTGTTCTTGGATTTGGTTGTTCAGTTTCTTGGTTTGGCGCAAGCTCCGATATACAAACACCAATACAGCGATTACCAACAATAAAATACCTATGCCCAAATAGCGCACCATTTGTTCCTGACGCAGTTTTGCGTCTTGGAGTTTCTTTTGTTCGTTGGCAAATTCGATGTCCTTTTTCGCGCCTTTCAAGTCCTTCTCTCGGCTTTCTTTTTCGGTGCGTTCTTTGTCTGCCAATAGCTTTTGGCGTTCAGCTTCCGATTTTTGCATCTCTGTTTCCGCCTTTTGCTTTTCCGTTTCGGCTTTTTGTTGGGCTATTTCGAGGAGTTGTTGGGTGCGTTGTTGTTCGGCTTTTTGTTCGCGTATTTTGGCTTCGGCTATTTCTTGGTTTTGTTTCAAGATGCGTACTTCCTGTTCGCGGTTTTTCAGTTCCTGCTCGCTTTTTTGGCGTTCCAATTCAGACTGCCTCAAAGCCGCCTCTCGCCTGTCATTTTCGGCAATCGTACTCTTAATCTCGCCTTCTTTTTTCTCGATGTCTATTTCCTTCTGCAAATTGCGTTGAATGTCTTGCTGGCGTTTTGCGTCTATGTTTTTGGCGAGTTCTTGGTATTTGTTGTTGTATTCTTGGGCTTCTTTGTAGTCGTCTTGGCTTTGGTAAATGAGGTTCAAAATCTTGTAGGAGGCAAGTAAATTTTCTTGGTCTTTGTTGGCTTCGGATAGGTCGCGGGCTTGCGTAGCCAATTCGAGAGCTTCATTGTTTTGGTCGTTGAGATAACGCCCCATAGCCGTATAGTTTAGGGCAGAGGCTTTCACTTTAGGGCTTCCTTCAGCTATGCGCAAACCTTCATCAAAATAATAATTGGCTTGTTTGTAGTTTTTGAGTTGCAAGTACGTTACGCCCACGTTGATATGCGTGAAAGAGTTGTTTTCTATGCTCAAATTTTTGTTCTTCAAAATTTCCTTGTTGGTTTCTATTGCCTTGTTGAAATGGTCAGTTGATTTGGCTTTATCGCCCACGCGCCTATGCACCACGCCCAAGTTATTATACGCTACTGCTTGCCCTTTGAGGTCGTTTTGGCTTTTGTATAGGCTGAGTAGTTGCTCATTGTAATAGAGTGCCTTGTCGTAATTATTGCTTTTTTGGGCATAGTCGGAAAGTTCATTCAACAAAATGATTTGGTTTTTCGTATCACGCTTGCCTGCATAATCTCCCAACAATTCATCGCCTTTTCCTATCGCATTTTTGTAATCTTGCAAAGACGCATACGACCTCACTACGCGCTGTTTGATAGCAGGCGCGTCTTGGGCAGAGGCAGTAGGCAAGGCTTGTTCGAAGTAGCTGATGGCTTTTTTGTACCCTTCTTTTTTCTGATACAACAACCCCAACCGATACAACAAATCACTGCGTTTGGCTTTGTCTTTTTCTTTTTCGATGGCGGTAAGCAAGACACTTTCATCTTGCGCCCAAACATTTGCTCCTATCAGCAAAGTGATTAAAGAAAACAAAATATATTTCATAAGTAAAACGGTGAATTAGCTCTTGATTTGATAAATAAGTTTGATAAGCACTTCGCGCCTTTGGAGCGCGCTACTTACTTCAGAAAGCAAGTCTTTTTTCCAAGAAACGAGTGTATGCACTTGGTTCAGTACATTGTAACAACCCACATACATAGACAGATGTTTGATAAGGAAGTCATTGTACTGCACATACATATTCAGGTGTTGCTCATTGGGAAATTCTTTGGCATCATTGGGCGAGAAGGTAGAGCCTTTGAACTTATTGGTAAGGTACATAAAGTTCGCGCCAAACAACAAATGATTATTGAATTTGTAACTTGCCACTAAGGTTGCTTTTTGGGCAGGCGTGCCGGGTGTTACAGTAGGCAAGCCCGTTAGTATTTCTGGCGTGGTAGGCGAGAGGCGATAAAACGAATATCCGAATTGTAGGCTCAGTTTATCATTTTGGTATTTTGCCTCTCCTTCGATGCCTTGTGTGCCTACATTCTCTCCATTGGTAAAGAAAAACTCGGCATTATTCAATTCTGTTCGCTTAATAAAATTGCGTATCAAAATATCATACACGTTCAAGTTGCATTGAAAATTTTTGCCAAGTTTCGCGCCTGCTTCGAACTCTATCAATGTAAATCGCTCTGCTACCAAATCCTCGCCTGATAATGGATTTTCAATATTGCCAATCGTAGGAATTTTGAAGGCTTCGGTATAAAGTGCTTTGAAATGGACGCGCTTGAAGGCACGAGTCAAGGCAATACGAGGCACTGCTACAGGCTTCACATTCGCGTATCTGTCGGTACGCATACCTGCTGTAATGTTCACAAACTTAGTTTTCCAATTTGCCTCTGCAAACCAGCCAACATTGCCATACCCTATTTGCGTTTTGCCATTGCTAAATCTATTGGTCGTGTTGGTGTAGCGCGACCTATCTCTGTATAGCTCCGAGCCTACCGACAGCGTAAAGTTCTCCCAAGGTTTATAAACAGCATAATTCCTCAAAGTATAGCGCACATCTGCCAAATTTAGCTTGCCTAAAGTCAGTAACTCGTCTTCGCCATTGCCTCCCAAAATGGGCGGAATAGCAGGCAAGTCTGTAAAAAAAGCGTATTGTGAGTTCCAGCTACCTTTGCTGTATAACGTAAGTTTTGGCGCAATTACCCAGTCATAATTGATAGAGAAGGTAGATAAGTTCATGTTCAGTTTGGTATAATCAAACTCAGGGTGTACGCTCAAGTACGAATTTTGCAAAAAGCGCACATCAAGGCGTTTGTAGCGCAAACCCACATTCAAATTGCTTGTTTCTATCAAAGAAGCCTTCTTGCCTTCTATAATGCCCGCATAAACGGGGCTTTGAAAGTCCGCATCTGAAATTTGCCCTTTTTGGTACGCACCCGACAAATTCAATTCTACCCCACTTTTGAACCTATTGAGCGCGTAGCCCTCTACTCTTGAACGAAAAAAGCCATTCGCAGTAACGCTTGTGAGGGCAGAGGCAAATATTTCTTGTTTTTGTGTAGTGGGCTTTTTGGTGTAAATATTGATAACCGCCAAACCCGCTAACCCGCCATAAATAGCCGAACCCGCGCCCCTGATAATCTCGATGCGGTCTATGTTGTCAATGGGAAAACGTTGAAAAATATACGCATATCCACTGCTGACGTTATTGACCACGTGTCCATCTATCAACACAAGCATCTTGCCTTCGTTTGCGCCATTGCCTCTGATAGCAAAAACAGGCAAAACATCTGTCGTAAGCTCAAAACCTTGCACAAAACGCAACACATCTATCAAATCTCGCGCTCCCAAACGATGTATATCTTCGGCAGTGATGAGCGACACAATCCCTGGCGACTCGCGCAAGGTCGTAGTCGTGAAACCCGCTACCGAAACACTCGCCTCGCTTTTGTCCACACGCTCCACTTGCGTCAATTCCTCTAAAGCAGGTTTGTAAAAATTTTCTAAAGTAGTATCCACTTGCCCCCAAGCAGGCAAGGAAAGACTCCACAAACAAAACAATATCGTATATAGCTTTTTCATCAATTTTTAAAGTTGTAAATGAACTTCAATACAAACTCCCTGCCCTGCGTAGGCAAGAAAATATCGGCACTAAAATCGCGTTTCCAAGACAATAAATAATGCGTTTGGTCAAGCACATTGTAGCAACCCAACATCAACGTCAGATTTTTGAGTAAAAAGTTCTTGTGTTGAATATTGAGGTTGAGGTGTTGTTCATTCGGGTATTCATATACTGTATTAGAGGTAAAAGAAGACCTGCGAAACTTATTGGTAAGGTACATAAAAACCACATTGGCGGTTATATCTTGCCTCACATTTATCGAAACTCGAAGCGTTGCTTTTTGGGCAGGCAAGCCAGGGGCTACAGTAGGCAAGCCTTCTATCAATTTGTCGCTCTCGGCTTGTGAAACTCTGTAAAACGAATAGCCGAAATGCACATCACCCCAACCCGCCTGATAATACGCCTCGCCTTCTATACCTTGCGTGCCTATGTTGCCCGTATTCGCAAATTGAAAAGCAGTCGTACCCAAATCTTGGCGCGTGATGAAGTTTTGTATCAATATATCATACACATTGGCACTCAACCGAAGTTTTTTATCTATTCGAAAACCCGCCTCAAACTCTATGAGCTGAAATCTTTCAGGCAAAATATTCGTGCCAATTTGGGCAAATTTGATGTTGTGGATAGAAGGAGCTTTGAAGGCTTGTGTATAAAGTGCTTTGAAGTGCAAGCGTTCAAAAGCGCGTGTAATCGCCAAACGAGGCACAACTACAGGCAAGACATCTCCATATTTATCTACCCGCGCCCCAGCCGTAATATTCACAAACTTAGTGCGAAGGTTGGCTTCTGCAAATGCCCCGATATTATTGAAACTAGCCGTTTTGGTGCTATCTCTAAAACGATAATCAGTCGCAAAATAAGAAGATTGGTCGTGATATGCCTCTATGCCCAACGAAAGCGTCAGTATTTCCCAAGGCTTGTATAACGCATAGACATTGCCCAAGTAACGGTTTTCTAACAAATTGCCTGCCATTGTCGAAAGGAGCTTGCCTGTAGTGCCTACAGTGGGAGGCAAGTCAGGAATATCGCTGAAGGCATAAGGCGTTTGTTGTTTGAAACTTGCCTTCGTGTGGAGCGAAAAGGTAGGCGAGATGTTGAACACATAGCCCATAGTGAGAAAATTCCCTGCGATATTGATTTTCGCATCTCCAAAATGTGGATTGACAGTAAAATATTTGTTTTGAACAAACCGTACTTGAAAATGCTTGTAGCGCAAGCCTATATTGAAATTATTAGAAGTCAAGGAAGAAAAACGGGCATTGTTTACTTCAGCTATTTTCAAGCCACCAAAAAAGTTGCGGTCTGTTTGCTTGCCATAATTGTACGAACCCGAAATATCAACCTGCACGCCATTTTTGAGCTTAGAGAGGGCATATCCTTCTACTATTCCTCTGTTCCAAGCATTGCCTGTAACGCCCAATGTGGTGCTGAAGCCTATTTCTTGGTTGTTTTGTGCCTTTTTGGTGATGATATTGATAACCGCCAAACCCGCTTGTCCGCCATAAATAGCCGAACCCGCTCCACGTATGATTTCTATACGGTCTATGTTATAGACAGGAAAACGCTGAAAAATCATACAATAGCCAACAGATATGTCGTTAATCACTTGTCCATCTATCAAAAAAAGCACCTTGCCTTCATTTACGCCATTGCCACGCACCGCCAAAACGGGGTTCACATCAAACGCTACATCAAAACCCGGTACAAGACGCAATACATCAACTACCTCACGCGCTCCCATTTTTTGTATCTCTTCCGCAGTAATGAGCGTTACAATCCCTGCCGACTCGCGCACTGTAGCAGACGCAAAGCCCGCCACTGAAACACTCGCCTCCGTTTTGTTGGCTCGCTCCAGATTATTCAATTCCTCTAAAGAAGGTTTATAAAGGTTGTTGTCGAGGGTGTCTGTTTGTGCAAAACCTCTCGAAAAATAGCTAAGTACAAATATCCAAAACAATACTGTATAGTATTTCATAGTAGGATTTTATGGTTAAAGTAAGCACCTCTCCAACACAATGCAAAAAAGAAACCTTTTTTCTTGCCTACACGAATTTAGCTGGATTTACTGCAACAAAAGACGTAAAAAAAATGTAAAAAGCGAAAAAATGCCTCGAAAAAGGGCGGGACAAAATAGGGACATACTTTTAAGTTGTTGATAATCAATGTTTTAAATTTGTAAAATAATAGCCAATTTACTTGGAAAATAACCCGCGTTATGCTAACTTTGTATCATTGATTGGTAATAAACTTTCCTAAGAAGATGAAAAAACAACGCTATGCTTGCCTGCTTCTGCTCCTGCTGATAGGAGCGTTCTATGCTTGCGACACAAAACGCATCGAGCCTGAACCCGAGCCACCCGCCCAAACGGGTTTCAAAAAAGAAGACATCACATTTAAATGGAAACTTACGGCAGGCAAGGTTACCGCGCCTTTGACTATTGCCGACATCTACGACACAAGCAACCCGCTTATTTCGGGCAATCCCGAAGCTATGGCGGCGGTATGTACCAAAAATTCGGTGCTTGACTTGAAGGCAGACAATACATTTTCCGAAACAAGCAACTGCTACACAGCACTTGGCACAGGCAATAACCCACAAGGCGGTACTTACGTTTTTGCAGAAAGCGATTTTTCCCTTACAACTACCTATACCAATGTAAGCACGTTTCCTATATTGGTAGGCAGGAAAGTTGTCGTGAAATCTATAGACAAAACAAGCACCCCGCATAAGATGGTCGTTACGCTCCAAACTACGCAAAGTGGCTTGACAATTACTACAGAGTTTACGTATGAAAAACAACCGTAGCCTTGAAAATAATACCAAAATAAATTTTAAAGTGCGTATAACAAAAGGCTGTAGCGCACCCTTTCTAGGGTGCGGGGTGTAGATTGCTATGAACACACCCTAGAAAGGGTCACACCCTAGAAAGGGTGTGCTACAAAGACGCAAGTTACAAATTATTTTAGTATAAGGTTTTGCATTTTGTATCTCGCCTACAAATACAACTTTGTAGGCGAGCTGTTTTTGTATATCGCCACTACTTCATTTCCCTATTCTTACACTAAAAGCCCGCTTTCCTACAATAATACGCCCTTTTGATACAAATATACAAAAAAGTTGTGCAAGGTTTCACTAACTTTGCTGTATTATGTTTCGTATGCTCTTTGTCCTTGCCTGCTTTGGTTGTGCTTGGGTAGGCAAGGCGCAATCTCCCTATACACAACCCATTCAGTTTCCGTATCAACTGCCTACCAAAGTCATTTATGATATGACTACAGATAGGCAAGGAACACTCTATTTGGGTACGGACAAAGGACTTTTCAAATTCAATGGCAAATATGCTACAGTTATGCCTTACGAAGACGCAAGGCAGTTGGACATCACACACCTAAAACAGGACAAACAAGGGCGTTTGTGGGGTATGAATTTTGCCAAACAGCTTTTTTACCTCCAGCACGACACGCTCAAAACCTCGCCTATAGACATACAAGAAACAAAGGGCGCGTTGGTCAATTTTGTGTTTACAGAACATCAACTTTGGGTGCTTACCTACACTACCCTTGCGAGCTATGACACCAAAACCTTTCAAAAATTATTCTCCTTCGAGTACGAAAAAGATTTGACGCAAATAGCAAGTTTTGAGAACAAGGTGTATGTAACTACAGACAAGAAGGTCTTTGTTTTTGATGAAAAACATACGTACCACGAGCAAGCTACGCTTACAAGTTTTGAGGCAGGATTTCAATTATTGGATAACGCGCTGTACTTGATGCAAAGCCGAGAGGTGCGCCCCAACGAAAAAAGGCTTTGCTCGAAATGGCAAAATGGACAATATACTGCCTTGCCTGCTATAGACTTGCCTGCCAATGCTTATGTCAATCATTATTCAGCTACTCCGCAACAAGTGTGGGTATGCGGTAGGCAAGGCGGGTATGCCTTAGATGTGCGCACAGGCAAGACTCGCCTGCTTTTTCCTGACAAAAACGTTACTGATGTGGTGCAGGATTATCAAGGCAATTATTGGATAAGCACGCTGAATAATGGCTTGTGGTTTTGTCCTTCGTTGCAGAACTTAGAATACCCCTTGCCTACCGACTTGCGCCTCCGCGTAGAGCTTTCCTGCCTCACTTTATTCAAGGGACATTTGTATTTTGGTACTACAGATGGACAGGTATTGAATGTAGCGACACAAACCTTGCAAGCCACACAACCAAACTTGCCTACCGCGTGGCAAACCCTCGCCAAAGTAGCCACAAGCGAAATTAGGCGCATACGCTTTGATAGCCAACACAATATATTCGCAACAGGCGTTGGGCTTTTTGACACAAAAGGGAAGAAAATCACCGAAACGGCTCTTATAAAAGACGCTTGCTTTTATCAACATAAAGGACAAAATTTTGCCATTATCGCAAGCTCGTATGGCTTGCGGTTGGTGAAAATGTATTGCCAAACCAAAGCCACGAAGCATTTGCAGGGTTTTTCGTTGGATACTATAGGCAAGGGATATACTGTTTTCCAAACCTACTTCAATGAACGCTCTCAACGAAGCTACAGCACTGCTGTTGATGTGAAAAGGCAAAGATTGTGGATAGGCTACGACAATGGTTTGATATGCTATGACTTTGCAGGCAAGGCTACTCATGTGTATGACGACAAAAAGAAGGTTATCATTGCGCATAGTTTGGCGGTGGATTCTTTGGGCAGGCTGTGGGTAGGCACTTTTCAACAAGGTTTGTTGGTATTGCAAAACAACCAAGTGATAGCTCGCCTACAGGCAGGCAAGCCCCTCAAAAACAACCACGTTTACAAACTGATAGCCGAAAAGGATAGAATGTGGCTTGGCACGCAGGCAGAAATTGGCTATGTGGACTTGCAAACGCTTCAATTCACTGACGTATTGGCACAAAGCGGGCTGTCGAGCAGTTTTGCCTACAAAGATTTTTATCCTGATGAGCAAGGAATGTGGGTGGCTCTTTCGCACAGCGTCTTGTATATCCCGAACTTGCCTAATGACCACCAAGAGGAATTGCGCCTCTTGCCCCTTGCCTCCTTAGGCACGAATACTTTTACGGTAGAAGCCTTGCATTACAAAAACCCTTCGAAGGTGCAAATCAAATACAGGCTGAAAGGCATCGACAAAGAATGGCAAACGGTAGGCGAGCCTTACGCAAGCATACATTACCCCAATTTGCGCAAAGGCGATTATACTTTAGAAGTCTTTGCGCAAGATGCCATTACAAAACTGCGAAGCGACATCAGAACGCTGAAGTTCAACGTGCCTACGCAATGGTGGGAAACGTGGTGGTTTTTGAGCCTTATGTTCCTTTTGATACTCGCCATCGTGGGGAGCATTGCCTACGTCATCATAGAGCGCAATCGACAAAAACAACTTTTCAAAGAGCAACTTTGGATTTCGCAAATCAAAGCCCTGCAAACCCAAATGAACCCGCATTTTCTTTACAATGTGCTGAATACTGTGCAAGGCTTGGTGTATAGCGATAGGCGAAGCGAGGCAAGCGAAGTATTGGGAAATTTCAGCGACTTGATGCGCAATACGCTCCAAATTTCAGAAAAGCCGTATATTAGCCTATCCGAAGAAGTGGCTATGTTGCAATTATACGTGGACTTGGAAAAAATACGCTTCGAAGAAGAAATACATTGCCACATTCAAGTTACCTTTCCTACTGAAAGTTGGGAACATCTTATTCCCTCGATGCTCTTGCAACCTTTTGTCGAAAATGCCTTCAAACACGGGCTTTTGCACAAACGAGGCGAGAAACGCTTGGACATCATTTTTAGCAGGCAAGGAAATGATTTGCAAATAACTATAGAAGATAACGGCATAGGACGCGAACACGCCCAAGAAATACAAAAACGGCAGGCAAGGAAATCTACAGGTTTTGCCCTGAACGCCACTTCGCAACGGGTGGAACTGATGAACAAAATCACACCACACCAAATCCGCGTACAAATTCAAGACAAATACAACGACCAACACGAACCCACAGGCACGAAGGTTTTGATACAACTGCATTTTCCAACTTTTTCTTAAACCAACTGTAGCGTACCCTTTCAGGGTGCGCACCTTTACTAATTTCAAACCCAAATATCAATAAACCAATCTTATGAATGTGATAATAGTAGATGACGAAGCGATGGCGCGTTCTGCGTTGCGCGGTTTGCTGACCGAATATTTCAAGGAAGTGAATATTTTGAGCGAGTGCAAGAACGTACCCGAAGCGGTGCGCCAAATCCAAACGCTCAAGCCTGATGTGGTATTTTTAGATGTAGAAATGCCCGAATACAACGGCTTTGATTTGCTTACCTTCTTTCGCCCAGAGCAGATTGATTTTCAGATTATTTTTATTACTGCCTACAGCGAGTACGCCCTGCAAGCCTTTGCTACTTCGGCAGTGGATTATATCCTGAAACCTGTCCGCAAAGAACACATAGCGCGGGCTTTAGGCAAGCTCAAACCAATACAAGCCGACACGCAACTTGCCTACCAAGTGCTGAAAGAAAACATACAAGACACGCAACACCGAAAATTAGTCTTGCATACTTCTGAAAGTATGTTTGTAGTGCGCTTTTCGGATATTATTTGCCTCGAAGCAGACGGCAATTATACCCACGTTTATACGACTTCTCATGCGACTATTTTGGTATCTAAAAAACTATCGGATTTTGATTTTTTGGAGAAAGAGCCTGCCTTTTTCCGTTGCCATAGGAGTTACCTCATCAATACGGACAAAGTTTTGCGCGTGGACAAGCGCGAACTTGCCTTAGAGCTTGAGGGAGGCAAGACTGTCTATGTGTCGCAAGAAAAGAAAAAAGCACTCTTTGAACGCTTAGGGGCTTATACGCAATAAAAAAAGTCTGTCCGAAGACAGACTTTTTCGGGTGGTTCATTGGGCTATTTTTTTGCTCAAACCAGCCCAGCCTCCGCCATTATAGGCTTCGAAACCATTGGTTTCGAGGACGCTTTTTGCCGAGCCACTGCGCATACCTGACGCACAACAAGTAATGATAGGCTTGTCTTTTTTCAACTTGCCTAAGTTGGATTCTAAGACCTGCAAGGGAATGTTCAGGCTACCCTCGATGTGTCCGCCTTCGTATTCGGCTTTGGAGCGCACATCTATAATCTGTGCGCCATTTTGTACTAATTCGGCAAAATCTACTGATGTGCCTCCGAAAAGAGCTTTGAGAATGTTCATATAAGGGGGGGTGAAAGGTTGAGGGGTTGAAGGGTTGAAGGGTTGAAAGGTTGAAAGGTTGAAAGGTTGAGGGGTTGAAGGGTTTGCTATAAGCAAATGTTATTGCTTGAAAAAGGGAAATGACGAGGTAGGCATTTGATGTATCAAATGCTTTTTGGGAATGTCATTTGATAAATCAAATGCCTACATCATCAAAAAATGGTTTATTTTTGGGAGGGCGAAAAGCTGTTTGCAAACAAGCCGCCCAAGAGTGCGCCATACAGTGTACTGTTCAAAGGGCGCGAAGTAATAGCGCAACTGCCCGAACTACAACCCACGTAGGCATAATACAAATACCCACCCAACGCGCCTAAAATAATGCCTACAAACGTAAGCCAAAATATTGTTTTCATAGTTTTTTGAGAGTTGAGAGGTGAAAGTTGAAGGTTAAAGGCATTTTTGAGAAAAAATCAACTTTCAACTTTCAACTCTCAACCTTCAACTTTCAATAAATCAATTTTACAATTCCGTTGTTTGAGGCACGAAGTCCGTCATTTCAAACTGATTGGTTTCTTTCAAGGCTTTGAAACCGCCCTGCACATCAATCAAATTCGTGTAACCCCTTGCACGCAAGATAGACGCAAACACTACAGAGCGATAGCCACCCGCACAATGCACAAAATACGTTTTGTTTTTGTCCACCTTCAGCATACTGTCGTTGATGTAGTCCAAAGGCGCGTTTTCTACGCCCTTGATATGTTCCGCATTGTATTCACTCACTTTGCGCACATCAAGGATATTTGCCTCGCCTTTTTGCATAGCTTCTGCCACTACAGCAGGCAAGACGCTTTCGATAGTATCTATTTCAAAACCCGCTTCTTTCCACGCCTCAACGCCACCTTTGAGATAGCCAAGCGCGAAATCATAGCCCACACGCGCCAAACGGGTTATTACTTCCTCTTCCCTGCCTTCGTCTGTGATGAGCAAAATCTCTTGCTTCACGTCAGGAATGAGCGAACCCACCCACACCGCAAAACTGCCATCGATGCCTATGTTGATAGCATTTGGCACAAAACCCTTCACGAAAGTTTGGGGAGCGCGAGTATCCAAAATAATGGCTCGACTGTCAGTGGCTACTGCCTCAAATTCAGCAGGCGAGAGCGCAGTCGTACCGCGTTGCATTACAGTTTCCAAACTATCGTAGCCGTTGATGTTCAGCATCACGTTTTGAGGGAAATAACTTGGCGGAGGCATCAAGCCTGAAAGCACCTCTTTCGTAAATTCCTCTTTGGTCATATTGGCACGAAGCGCGTAATTGCTCGCCTTCTGATTGCCCAATGTATCGGTAGTTTCTTTGCTCATCATCTTGCCACAAGCACTGCCCGCGCCATGCGCAGGATAGACCGTCAAATGGTCAGGCAAGGGCATAATTTTGTTGCGCAAGGAGTCGTATAAATGCCCCGCTAATATTTCTTGTGTAAGGTCTTCCACTACTTTTTGCGCGAGGTCTGGTCTGCCCACGTCCCCGATAAAAAGCGTGTCGCCTGTGAAAATGGCTTGTTCCTTGCCTGCCTCATCAATGAGCAGATAGCAAGAGCTTTCCATCGTATGCCCCGGTGTATGAATGACGCGGATAGTTGCCTTGCCTACCCTGAACTCCTGCCCATCAGTGGCTACAGTGGCTTCGAAGCCCATTTTCATGGACGTGGGACCATAGACTATAGTTGCGCCTGTTTGTTTGGCTAAGTCAATATGCCCCGACACAAAATCCGCGTGGAAGTGTGTTTCGAATACGTATTTGATAGTCGCGCCTCTGCGCTCTGCCATATTGATATAAGGTTGTACTTCGCGCAAGGGGTCAATGATAACCGCCTCGCCTTCGCTCTCGATGTAGTAAGCTCCTTGAGCCAAACAACCCGTATAAATTTGCTCTACTTTCATATTGTTATTTTTTTCTATGATAAACAAAAAAAAGTGTACTTTAGTTGTTCTATCGTTTTTGATACCACAAAATTAGGGCGTACTTTGCAAACAATGCGTTACATTTGTTACAATTCTAAAAAAATACCACAGAGGAAAGAGCTACACAAAGAACTTAGTGTTTCTTTGTGTTTCTCCGTATCTCCGTGTTAAGTTTTTGGCGCATCTTACATTTTATTTTGGTATTATATGAAACTCCATTATCTCGACTCTGCTCCCGAAAGCAACTTGCCTCCT
The DNA here is from genome assembly GCA_004292795.1 of Bacteroidota bacterium. Taxonomy (GTDB): domain Bacteria; phylum Bacteroidota; class Bacteroidia; order Cytophagales; family Microscillaceae; genus RDXI01. The sequence continues at coordinate 13,430 of RDXI01000172.1, forward strand.
TTGTTGCTCATGCACGGACTTACTGCCAATGCACACGCCTTTGATGGGCTGTTGCACGCGGGTTTGGGCAAAAAATACAGACTCATCTCGCCTGATTTGCGGGGACGAGGCAAAAGTCCGAAGCCCGACATGGGCTATTCCTTTGCCGAACACGCCCAAGACATCATCGAGTTGCTCGATTCGTTGGGTTTGCACGCGCCTATAGCGTTGGGCGGTCATTCTTTTGGTGGCTTTTTGAGCTTCTACATAGCGCGTCATTTTCCTGCGCGGGTAGGCAAGCTGATTATCCTTGACGCGGCAGTGCGTATGCCACCCGAAACACGCGAAAGACTTGTACCCGCGCTTAGTCGTTTGGGGCAAACCTTTGACAGCTTCGAGGCGTATTTGGAAAAAATCAAAACCGCGCCTTACCTCACGTTTTGGGAGGAAAGTATGCTTGCCTACTTCGAGGCAGATGTCTTGCCTACAGAGGCAGGCAAGGTTACGCCTATTCCGCAAATAGCCCACATAGCGCAATGCGTGCAAGCGGTGTTAGGCGAGCCACTCGACACGTATTTGCGGGAAATACAACACAACGTTACGCTGTTTTTTGCCACAGGCGATTATACTTACAACGCGCCTCTCATTCCACGCGAATACGCACAAGACACTATAGATTGTTTGCCTCAAGCCCTTGCCTACTTCGTGGAGGGCAATCACCAAACAATGCTCTACGGACAGGGAGCGCGGGATATTGTAGCGAATTTGTAGGAAATAGCACCTAATAGTGACATAGCACAAATTTGTTATTTTATTGGAAAAATACAGATATGTAGGGGCAATCCCTTGTGGTTGCCCTCGTAAACAACACAAATTTTTGTTTAAAACTGAAATATTTGCTCGAAAAAGGGCAACCACAAGGGATTGCCCCTACAAAATATATATTTTTGTACTTTTCTAATATTTTGACAAATTTGTAGAAAAAGGGCAACCACAAGGGATTGCCCCT
>RDXI01000173.1 GCA_004292795.1 Bacteroidota bacterium
GAAGTTCGAGAATTTGGAGGGCGACTCATTCAATTTCTCGCCTTCTGCCAATGGACAAAACAAACCTGCGGGTGGGTTCATTTCCAGCAAAGTAAACAATGCCCCTGCCAGCAACGACACGAACACCAACGGCTTCAACTCCTTCAGCAACAATAGCGGATTGACACGCTCTGATGACGAACCGCCTTTTTAGAAACAAAGATTGGAGTTTATTAAAAATTATGTTACTTTTGCCCCATATAATCAATTACCTTTCAAAAAAAATATGTTGATAGAATTTGCAGTAACTAATTTTCGCTCTTTCAAAGAGAGGCAAGTTTTTTCTATGTTGCCAGCAAGCAACGTTGTAGAACGTACTATTTTGCCATTAAAAGCCGATCAATACCCTGATTTGCACGTTTTGCCTACTGCTGTACTATATGGGCGCAATAATTCGGGTAAGAGCAATTTTCTTAAAGCCTTCAGAGCCTTAAAGTGGTTGGTAACCGAATCTACAAATTTTAATTCAAATAAAAAACTGAATGCTAATGAGTTTTTTTTACTCAACAATCAAACACTTAAAAAATCTACCATTTTTGAGATAGATTTCGTAGCCCCTAATCAAAAGAGGTACGAATACTTTATAGAATTTAACCAAAAAGAAATATTGATAGAGCAATTATATACAAAGAATAGTGAATATAACAAACAACTTATGTTTAATAGACAAGGGTTAGATGTAACCTTAGGTACGATGGAGCAATTAGACTTTAAATTTTTGCATAACCAACTCTATTTATCTATTGGGGATAATAAAGCTGTTAAAGAATTACAAGAAGTATATACCTTTTTTGCTGAACATCTCATTATTCAACAATTTACAGAAACAGAATACACAAATTACCTAACACAAGCATTTACTAATTTTGTTGCAGAGAATGAGGCTCAAGAAATGTTAAGCCTAATCGAGAAAGTATTGCAAGAAACAGATACTAATATTTTAGGTATTGAAACAAGCGCAATAGACATTGATAAAATACATTTTCCTGATGACACACCACAAAAAGTAAAAGATAGAATCCTAGACCAATTAAAATATGAAATAAGAACAAAACATACCATGTTTGACGGTACAGACGAGATAGGAGTAACTTTTATGCCTTTAGAGTTCCAATCTGTAGGAACTCGAAAGCTACTTGGTCTAACACCAAGCCTTATTTCTGCTTTGTCTGACGGCGATATACTTTTTATTGATGAGATGAATACAAGTATGCATACTGAACTTACCACTTGGTTGATTGATTTATTTAATAATCCTGAAACTAACCCTAACAAGGCGCAACTCGTTATTACAACCCATGATATCGCTTTGTTGGACAAACAACTGTATGAAAAAGACCATATCTATATTGTAGAAAAAAATAAATATGGTGCTTCAGAGCTTTATTCTTTTGCGGATATAGATGGCTTACCTAATAATGCACGTCTATCCGATTATTATGAATCGGGACGCTTGGGTGGTATTCCTCATATTACAAAACCATATTTACAACACGTTATCAAACAATTTTTGCAACATGAGAAAGAACAACAATAAGCGTTCCTTACAAAAACCTCAAGAAAAAAATGAGAAGTTAGCACAGTCGGTAGAGGTGCAAGAAAGCCGCGTATCTGCACAAAATCCTATTCAAAAACGTATTCTCATTGTTTGCGAAGGTGCAACAGAAGCATCGTATTTTTGTGGGCTTACTTTTGTTTGGGAAATACACGCAAAATTTGATGTCGAGATTTTGCCCGAGATACATAGCAAAGTTGAGGGCTACAAAGGCTCTTCCGCAAAAGGATTGCTTTATGAGGCTATGCGAAAGAGTTATAGGCAAAAAATTCCGTATGATAGTATTTGGATAGTATTAGATAATGATGAAGGAAACGCTTATAAGTTGGATAATACTACATTAAATAAAATAAAGGAGGTATTACCAGAAAGTATTTACAACCTAATTTTATCAAATCAGAAAGTGTCAATGAATATTAGAGAAGATGAAACTGAAAAAGAAAGGATAAGATACTTTTTGAATGAAATCGAGTATAACCTTTTTCTAAGCGGTTTATTGGGTAGTACACAACATATAGTAGATATAGTATCAAACACTACCAAAAATAAAGATTTTGATATATTGTATGGCAATAGAACATTATTTTTCTATAAAGATGATGATTTTTTACCTAATAATTCAAAAGGAACAGCACCTTTTGAGGAACGATATTTCAATGAGAATATATTAAACTCTGCTCAAGTAGCTTATACTTGTATTGCTTTTGAACACTGGGTATTGCTACATTTTGAAATAAATAATCATAATTTTTATAATTCACGTGAAATTATCAAGCATTTCGACAATAAAAACTATTTCAATCAAGCCTATAAAAAGGGGTGGTTCTTGTACGAAGAGGTTAAAAAGGAAGACGAAATGCCTACATTGAAGCGCAACTTTTTTTGGAATATAAAACAAGCCATTAAGAATAATATTTGGCTAAATACTATACAGCAAAAGTACATAAATTCAGGTAAAAAATTTTATGAAGTAAATCCATATAGTGATGTTTATTTGTTGGTTTGTGAGTTGCTTTTTATATCTAATTGCTCTTTGTATGTAGATACAACTTCTAAAAAATTAAAGGATATAAATATAGTAAAGGAAGCAAATGAGATAGTCATCTGTTTTTCGTATAATGATAATGATAGCCTTACACTGAGAAATATAGAGGCTTTATTTTCGATGGAAGATATGAATAGAAGTCTGCATATCGCGTCAATAGCAGAAGCTGAACATAATGAACAAATTTGTCGAAAAGGAGATAGGATAATAGTAACCATACAAATCCCACAAGATATAAGTACTCCATACTTTCTTTTCCTAAAAGAAAATTATAAGAATGAAGAATATACATTTATTTGGTGTTTTATATAAAATTTTGCGCTTCATAGGCAAGTTCACGAAGTTCGAGAATTTGGAGGGCGACTCATTCAATTTCTCGCCTTCTGCCAATGGACAAAACAAACCTGCGGGTGGGCCAGCAACGACACGAACACCAACGGCTTCAACTCCTTCAGCAACAACAGCGGATTGACGCGCTCTGATGACGAACCGCCATTCTAAAGTTTACCTAAACAGTGCTTTGTAGTGAAAGCACTGTTTTATTTTTGCCAATCATAGGCACACCTGAAATCTCCAAAACCTGTTTATCTGATTTCAGGAAAGTTTGTATGTCTTGCAGTTCTTTGTCGCGCCCCAAGAAGCCCACCGTTTCGGGTATGGGCGTAGGTTCGATGTCAAATTTTGCGCCAAGAGCCTCGAAAGATTTTATGGGTATTGTTTTTCTTTTTCGCCATGTCAAGGCGTTTTTGATAAAAAAACGCAACAAGGCTAAAAATGGCAAACGTCTGTTGCAAGCTCGGCAACAGACGTTTTTTTACAAGATATTCGCTAACTGCTCTTTGATTTTTTCGAGTTCATCTTTCATTTCCACCACAAAGCGTTGCACAGTGGCATCATTCGCTTTTGAGCCTATGGTGTTGATTTCGCGCCCTATTTCTTGCGTAATGAAGTTGAGCTTTCTGCCTGTAGTGTCCTTGTCTTTCAGGGTTTTGATGAAATAATCGAGGTGATTTTTGAGGCGTATTTTCTCTTCTGAAATATCCAATTTCTCGATGTAGTACGTCATTTCTTGCTCAAACCTATTGGCATCAAAGGCTTCATCGCCCAATAGTTCCGTAACTCGTCCTTTTACTTTTTGGCGAATGTACTCAAGGCGCGAAGCGTCCATGTCGTTCACTTTTACCAAAAGCTCGCCTATTTGTTGGGTGTATTGCGCAAAAGCTTTGCCGAGAGCCTCGCCTTCTTGGGCGCGAAACGCCTCGCATTTTTTTACGGCATCTTGCATAGTTTTTTGTACGGCTTGCCATTCCTCTTCCGAAAACTCCGTTCTTGCCGAGTCTTGCATCACCACATCAGGCATCAATGCCGCAATGCGAAAAATGTCTTGCGCAGGCGTTTGCAGTTCGTCTGCCACTGCCTTGAGCTGTACGAAATAGCCCTTGAGCAAGTCCGCATTGATGTTGGCGTTTGATTTGGTCGCGTCCTTGTATTGAATGTCTAACGAAACGCTTACCTTCCCGCGCTGGAGCGTGTCTTTCAGGTAGTTGCGCAGTTCTATGTCGCGTTCTGCAGGAAAGTTGCGCGGTGTGCGCAGGGAGAGGTCGAAATATTTGGAGTTGATACTTTTTACTTCAGCCGTAATGGTCATGGTGTTGGTTTCGGTCATAGCATAGCCAAAACCAGTCATCGAATAGAGCATACAAAAAATAGGTATTAAAGGATAGCGTTGTGCGAAAGTAGCGATTTTTGTGTTTGAAAGCAAATTTTACCCAAAAAACACCGATATTTGCAATCGTTTACGAAATCTACTTAATTCTGTATGAAGTATTACAATTCCATTGTGGAAACCATAGGCAATACGCCTCTTGTGAAATTGAACCGCGTATGCAAGGGCATCAAAGGCACTATCCTTGCCAAAGTAGAATATTTCAACCCTGGGAACTCTGTCAAAGACCGTATCGCCCTCAAAATGATAGAGGACGCAGAGAAGGAAGGCAAGATTAAACCCGGTGGCACTATCATCGAAGGCACATCTGGCAACACAGGCATGGGACTCGCACTCACAGCGATAGCCAAAGGATACAAATGTATCTTCACGATGGCAGACAAACAGTCAAAGGAGAAAATGGATATTTTGCGTGCTGTAGGCGCGGAAGTAGTGGTTTGCCCTACGAATGTTTCTCCCGAAGACCCCAAGTCTTACTACTCTGTAGCCAAGCGACTGAACCGCGAAATCCCTAACTCGCTTTACCCCAATCAATACGACAACTTGTCTAACAGGCAAGCGCACTACGAGTCCACAGGTCCCGAAATTTGGGAACAGACCGAAGGCAAAATCACGCACTACGTTTCGACAGTTGGCACAGGCGGGACTATGTGTGGAACGGCTAAATATTTGAAAGAAAAAAATCCGAACATCATCACAGTAGGCATTGATACCTACGGTTCGGTATTCAAGAAATACAAGGAAACAGGCATTTTTGACGAAAACGAAATCTATCCTTACCTGACAGAAGGCTTCGGAGAAGATATTTTGCCCCAAAACGTGGACTTTGATTTGATAGACCTTTTTATCAAGGTTACGGACAAGGACGCGGCTATTATGGCGAGGCGTTTGTCGCGTGAGGAAGGCTTGTTTGTGGGTTGGTCTTGCGGTTCGGCAGTGTATGGCGCGTTGGAATATTTGCGCCAAAACCCCATGAAAGAAGATGATGTGATGGTGATTATCTTGCCTGACCACGGCACAAGGTACATTGCCAAAATTTACAATGACCTTTGGATGAAAGACCACGGCTTTTTGGAATCGCGTGAGTTTGCGACTGCCCGTGATATTGTGCGCAAGCGTACTAACAAAGGCGAGCAAGTGGTAAGCATAGACAAAGGGGCGCGTGTAGGCGAGGCTATCCAACTTTTTGTGAAAAATGGTATCTCGCAACTCCCCGTTACAGATGGCGAGCATATTGTAGGCAGTATGCACGACTCGGCTATCTTGGCACAAATCATAGAAAATCCTGCTATCAAAGATATGCAAGTGCATGAAGTCATGGGCAAGCCCTTCAAGTTTGTGGCGTTGGACAATACGCTTGATGTGCTTTCCTCCTTGATTGACAAAGACAACAAAGCCCTTTTGGTGCGTGATGAGCTTAATCAAATTCATATCATTACGCAAGCCGACTTGCTCGGAGCTATGGCGGGCTAATGGCACAATACAGACACCTTCCACTTTTTGAAAAAGTGGGAGATGTAACCGAGCCTAATTTTCTAAGGCTATCCGAAAAGGGTAGCCTTTTGTTATTTTAAAAATTGTGGAATTATGTTTGCTACAAAAAAATAAAGGCAATATAATATTTGTATAATTTGTTTTTTCAAAAAAAATACTATCTTTGAGTATCTTACTCAAAAAAAGGTGGCAAAATACCAAATGCAGATTTTTAAAAGCTACAATGTTACACTTCAAACGTATAAAAAAACTATTATTGAACTAAATCCTGCTCCTTATGCGTAATTTGTACCTTTCTTGTATTTTTCAAATGTTCCTCGTCAGTGGGCTTGGATTGTTTTTTGCGGGTACGGCACAAGCGCAAGACATTAATGAACTGTTGGAAAAACTCAACAAGGCAACCTCGCCTGCTGACAAGCTCGCGCTCAACAGCCAAATCGGGCTTGCCTACCAAAAACAGAGTGCGCACAAAAAAGCTACTGAATATTTTGAAAAAGCCTATCAAATCAGCAAAGACCAGCCTGAATCCAAACAAACGCCTCTTTTATTACGCGGTTTGGCGCAATCGTATGGCGAACTGAAAGACTACCGCAATGCTACTGCTTCTTATCAGCGTTTGCAAGCCTTGTTTGTGAAACAAGGGGACGAAGTAGGCGAGTTGCGCTGTCTGCAGTCTTTAGCAAACCTTTCTAAGCTGAATGGACAAGACAACGAGTCGGTTAATTATTACAACAAAGCCCTTGCTATTCAACAAAAGCGCAATGATACGGAAGGTATGACAAGTACCTACAACAATCTTGGCTACCTGTATAAAAGATTGGGCAACAACGAAAAATCCCTGAAAAGTTTTAGCGAAGCCCTTACGCTCAACAAAACGGCTACTGCCCAGACCACGCAAGATAAAACCACGATGCTTACCAATGCAGGGGTTTGTTATGCCAATTTGGGGGACTTCAGGCAAGCTAAAAATTATTTTTCCGATGCCTTGAGTTTGGTGGAAAAGGGAGGCAATGCTACCGACTTAGCCCGCATACACAATTATTTAGCCGCCAACTATTACGTGAGTGGCAACAACCCGCAAGCCCTTTCTACTGCCCAAAAAGCCTTAGAATATGGCAATGCCTCGCAAAACGAGGATGTTTTGATGACCACATACCGCATTTTGGCGGATATTTACCAAAAAGACAATGATTTCAGAGAATACCAACGCTACAATCAACTGTATCAAGAAACCAAAAACCGTTTGGCAGACCGCGAAGTGAAACAGCGTCAGCAAATGTTGCAGAACCAAATAGAGATAGAAAAAACAGAAAACGAAATAAAAACGCTTATCGCAGAACGCGACAAGGCAAAACTCGAACAAGACAAACAAACTGCCGAAAATGCACGCAACAAAGCCGAACTTGAGCGCAAGCAGGAAGAAGTAGCTCGCCTAAAGAGCGAACAAAAAGCCCGAGAAAAGCAACAAGAGCAAGAAACACAAAACCGAACCCTGCAACAGCAACAAACCGAACAAGCCTTGCAACTCGCCAAACAACAAGCCTTGCGTGCCGAAACAGAAGAAAAATTGCTCCGCCAAAAAGCCCTACAAGCCGAAACAGACCGCAAGCTCAAAACCAAAGAACTGCAAGAACTCAAAAATAAAGAGGAGCGCGAAAAACGCGAAAGCGAAATGAAACTCCTCGAAACACAAAATAAAAGCCAAGCCCAACAAAACAAATATAATTGGTACATTTTCTGGCTTACTATCCTTGTTTTTGGGTTAATCCTCGTGTTTGTGTTAGTTTCGCTCTATTTCTCACAACGCGCAAGGCGTGCTTTGAAGAACAAAAACGTAGAAATAGAACAAAAAAGACAAGAATTGTTGGCTTCGCATGAGGAATTGCAACAAAACCAAGAGGAAATATTGGCACAACGCGAATTTATCAGCGAACAAAACAAAGAACTCAACGTCACTAATCAACGCCTGCAAGACAACGAAGGCGTATTGCGAAAGTCTATCCAAAAACTACGCGAAAGCGAAGAAAAAATCAAACTCCAAAACGACAACCTCAAAGAACGCGACAAACAAATAAGCAGTAGCATCATAGCCGCCAAGACCATTCAAACGGCTATCCTGCCCTATCCAAACAAACTTACCCACTTGTTGAAAGACTATTTCATTGTGTACCGCCCCAAAGATGTGGTGTCAGGTGATTTTTATTGGCTCAATGAAGTAGAAGGCAAGACCATTTTGGCAGTGGCAGACTGTACAGGGCATGGCGTGCCTGGTGCGTTTATGACCTTGATAGGCAATAGCTTATTGGACAAAATAGTGCGTGTGTGGGATATTCACGAACCCGCCAGCATTTTGGAGCGTCTGCACCAAGAAGTCCGTATCGTATTGAGGCAAGAAGACGAAACGAACAATAGTGGTATGGACATTATCGTTATCCAAATGACCGACACAGAAGCAGGGCGTGATGTGGTATTTTCAGGGGCTAAAAACTCGTTGTACTATGTGCAAGAGGGAGAATTGGGCATTTTGAGAGGCGATAGAAAATCAGTAGGAGGCGAGCAAAATGAAACCAAACGCTTTACCAACCAAACCGCGTCTTTCCCCAAAGGTACGATGATTTACTTGGCTTCTGATGGGTTTATTGACCAAAATGATATAAAACGCAAACGTTTTGGCGAAAAAGGCTTTACGAATATATTGCTCAAAACAGCCGATTTGGACATGGAAGCGCAACAAATGGCTATCGAAAAAGCTCTTGATGACTATATGCAAGGCACTTTCCAACGTGACGATATTTTATTGATAGGTGTTAGGATTTAGTGCGAAGTTTTTGGTTGAAGTTACACTTTGGCGATTTTGCCATTTTCTAAATATTGCAAAAGACCTGCCTCAAGCATATCTTGCAAGGCATCAGCCATTTTCTCGCCTAAAATATGCGGAAATTGCGCCTGAATGTCGAGTAGGGCTTGGGGTTTGTCGTTTATAAATTGCAAAATTTGGTCGGTCAAGTCAGGCGTAGGCGCGTTGCGTTGTTTGCGCACACACACATCACACACTCCGCAAGCCTCATAGCTTACCTCCCCAAAATATTCTTGCAAAAGTTGGGTTCTGCAACGGTGTTTGTGTTGGGCGTATTCCTCTATGCTTGTGATGCGCTCAAGGTCGCGCTGTTTGCGCATAGCCAATTTTTCTTGGTCGATGGGCAGTTTGTCGCCATCATAGCGCGGAGTAAGGAACGTAATTTGCGGTTTTTCCTTTTGGGCGTGGTATTCCAGCACGTTTAGGTCGTGTAGGCGAGCAAGTTGTTTGCGCACTGCTTCTGTCGAGGTGTTCATGCTTCGTGCAATATCACTTTCCGAAATTTTAACGGCTTGCGACTGCATTTCCGAACCATAATGACGTGCCAAAGTGCGCAAAATAGGCTCCGCGCCTTGATTTTTGAGTTGGAAGTTATAAAGGTCGTGGTTGCTCATTTTGTAAGCCACCTTCGAAGGCTGTTGATAGGCTTCGTTGAAGTCAATGTAGCCATTTTCGCTCAAGCGTTTCAGGGCGTAGTAGGTGCTAACGCCTTTGAGGTTGAAGGTAGTTTGAAAATGCTCTAAGTCAAAATCATATTGCCCATACTCGCCTGCCCCTACAGGAATTTGAAAATAATTGCCCAAACTTTGATAGACTTGCCTCAAAAATTCTACAGGCGGATAGGCTTTTTCGGTCTTTTGGCGCATATCTTTGATGTCGCGCTCTTGGAACAAGGCTACAGCGTAGGCTTTTTGTTCATCGCGCCCTGCCCTGCCTGCTTCTTGGTAGTAAGCCTCCAAACTGTCGGGCATTTCCCAATGCACCACAAGGCGCACATCAGGCTTGTCGATGCCCATACCGAAGGCATTGGTCGACACCATGACGCGGGTTTTGTTTTGTATCCACGCATCTTGCTTGTTGCTTCGCACAAAGGGCGGAAGTCCCGCGTGGTAAAAGTCCGCTGAAATGAGATTTTTTTGTAAAAATTGGGCGATTTGTTGGGTTTTGTTTCTGCTTCGCACATAGACGACTGCCGAGCCATTGAGTCGTTTGAGAGCTTCCAATAAATGCGCTCCTTTGTTATCGGAGCGTAGCACTGTGTAGGAAAGGTTGGGACGAGCAAAACTTTTCTGGAAAACTTGCCTACCCTCGCCGAAGGCAAGGCGCGTTTGTATGTCTTCTTGCACCAAAGGCGTAGCTGTAGCCGTTAGCGCAATGATAGGCACGTCAGGAATGGTTTTGCGAAATTCGGCAATTTCCAAATACGAAGGGCGAAAATCATAGCCCCATTGCGAAATGCAGTGCGCTTCATCAATGGCTAACAGGCTGATTTTCATTCTTTTGGCGCGTTCCTTGAAGGCTTCGGTTTGCAAACGCTCTGGCGAAACATACAAAAACTTGGATTTGCCATCTATACACTCATCAAACACCTTATCCATTTGCCGAGTGTCCATACCCGAAAAGATAGCCGAAGCGAAAATGCCTCGCCTAAGCAGTTGCTCCACTTGGTCTTTCATCAAGGCAATGAGGGGCGAAACCACAATGCACAACCCGTCAAGCGCAAGCGCGGGGACTTGAAAACAAATCGGTGTGTCCTTGCCTGCCAATACGGAATGGATAATGTCTTCTTGTAAAGGGCGAAACTGTGCATAGCCCCAATGCGCTTGTAAAATAGCGTATATGTCGGTCATCATTTGGCATTACACCCAAATATTGTTATCTGTTTCTTCGGGGTTTTGTTGGTCGGGTTGTTTATTTTCTGTATCTGCCATAGCCATGCGCATGATGTATTGGTCGAGCTTGGATTCCTCGTCAGACAATCCTTTGACTACGGATACGAAAAGCACCAACTCAAGTATCAACAAAATATCGCCCACCATTGAAAAAATAGTAGCGTTGAGAAGTTGAGCCTCTGTTTCTGCGTTGCCTTCCATACTACCAGCCGTTCTAATGATAGTACCAGAAACAATGAATACAAACCACCACCAACCCAATATAGGAAAAGGCTTTGCTGTAGGCTCATCTTCACGCAAAAGTTGCATATTGTGGTGTGTTTCTTTCATCATTTGGTATGGCACATATAAGTTCATAAAAGGTACGAACCACGCCCATTTTGCCCAATATTCGTTGTAGGACTGATGCCCGCCTGCTCGCCCTAAGTTCTTGTAGAGCGTATCTAACCAGTTGATAAAAGAGAAGCCACTTACAGCTACCACCACGAAATAGAAAATGACAAAAATACGCACATAGCGATCGCGTGCAGTAGCGTCTTCTTGTGTTGCAGTGCCTGCGTATAAGCCCTGAATGAGCGTATAGTCATAACATTCAATCAAGAAAAAACAAAAGACAAAGCTTACTAATATCCACGTGGTAAGGATAACGCGCTTTTTGCTTTGTTCGTTTTCAAGGAGTTCTAAGGGTTCCATGCAAAAGTTTTTTTGCAAAAATAAGCAGAAAAAACCATTTTTTCAAGAATAGTAGGCAAAACCAAAAATGGTTATGGCGTTTCTTCATTGCCGAGTGCTTTTTTGTAGGTAGCCAAGGCTCGGTTTCGAGCAAAGGTATGTTCTACAATTGGTTTGGGGTAGCCAAAACCGTTAATTTCAGGAATCCATTTGCGGATATATTCGCCCTTTTTGTCAAACTTTTCAGTTTGGGAGGCAGGATTGAAAATGCGGAAATAAGGCGCGGCATCACAGCCCGAACCCGATGCCCATTGCCACCCGCCATTATTGGCAGAGAGGTCAAAATCCAAGAGTTTTTGGGCAAAATAGGCTTCGCCCCACCGCCAATCTATCAATAAGTGTTTGGTCAAAAAACTTGCCACAACCATACGTACTCGGTTGTGCATGAAGCCTGTAGCGTTCAGTTCGCGCATACCTGCATCAACTATCGGGTAGCCTGTTTGCCCCGCACACCACGCCTCGAACTGCGTTTTGTCTTGCCTCCATTCTATAGTGTCGTATTTTTCTTTGAAGGCTTGCCCCTTGCCTACGCGGGGAAAATGCCACAAAATCATCATATAGAAGTCGCGCCAAATCAACTCATTCAGCCACGTTTCGTTGTGTTGCTTTGCCTCCCGCGCCAAAGTGCGTATGCTCACTGTGCCAAAGCGCAAATGTACGCTCAAGCGTGTTGTGCCTTGTTGAGCAGGAAAGTCGCGTTTTTCGTGGTAATTTTTTACAATGTCCAAACGAACTTGCCTATCAGGAAAGACTACTTCAGGCATATCCACAAAACCCATTTGTTCGAGGGCAGGTATTGGCTCTTGGGGCAATGAAACAAAGTTTTGAAAATATTTTTCGGTAGGGTACGATTTGAGATAAAAATCATTGAGTTTGGCTTTCCACTTTTTGCTATAGGGTGTAAAGACGCTGTAAGGCTTTTGGGCATCAGTCAAAACCTCGTCTTTCTCAAAAATACATTGGTCTTTGTAGGTCTGAAACGAAATGCCCCTTGCCTGCAAAAGCTCGCCTACAGCTTGGTCGCGCTCAAGGGCGTAGGGTTCGTAGTCGTGATTGGTATAAACGGCTTTGATGTCGTGTTGTGCCAAAAGTTCTTGAAAGACTTGGGTAGGCGAGCCATAACGCACCACAAGCGAGCTTTGCCATTTTTGCAGTTCCTTC
>RDXI01000174.1 GCA_004292795.1 Bacteroidota bacterium
GGCATTTTGACAAAAATAACGCAATACTTCTGCCTCGCGGAGTGTAAGATGACGCGGTTCTGTAGGGTGGTTCAATTCAAGATTGTCAAAATCAAATTCAAAATCTTCAATCTTGTAACGCTTGAATTCCGAAACATCTTGCGCATCGGGGCGGGTTCGCTTGAGGAAAATCTCGATGCGCAACACCAACTCCTCCACGCTGAAGGGTTTGGTGATGTAGTCATCTGCCCCAATTTTCAGCCCCGTTATTTTGTCTTCTTGCAACGTCTTGGCAGTAAGGAAGAACACAGGCACACGCCTATTGACTTCTCTGATGCGCTCCGCCAACGAAAAACCGTCTAACTTGGGAAGCATGACATCGAGGAGGCAGAGGTCGAAATCTTGTTTGGTGAAGGCAGTCCACCCTTTTTCGCCATTGTCGCAATGCACGACTTGATAGCCTTCGAGTTCGAGGCTATCTTTGGTTACTAAGGCAAGGGCGGGGTCATCTTCTACGAAGAGCAATTTGGCTTTGTATTCGTTCATAAAGAGTGAATGAGTGAGAAAGTGAATGAGTGAGAAAGTGAGTGAGCGAATGGGTAAATGAGCTTTGAAAGGCTTGCCTACCCGTAAACTCGCCTACCTGTTAAACCCGTTTCCCTGCAAACTTGCCTGCCTGTTAAACCCGCAAATCCCTTATGCCCAAATCATTTTCAATAATTTGGTAAAGGTACTTTTGAGTTCCTTGCGGTTTATGATAAAATCGAGGAAGCCATGTTCGAGCAAATATTCAGATGTTTGGAAGCCTTTAGGCAAGTCTTTTCCGATAGTTTCACGCACTACACGAGGTCCCGCAAAGCCTATCAAGGCATTAGGCTCGGCTACGTTGAAGTCGCCCAACATAGCATACGAAGCAGAAACGCCTCCTGTGGTCGGGTCTGTGAGGAGAGAAATATACGGAATTTTGGCTTCGGCAAGCAAGGCAAGTTTGGCAGAAGTTTTCGCCATTTGCATCAACGAAAAGCCCGCTTCTTGCATACGCGCACCGCCAGAGCGCGAAATCATCAGCATAGGTTGGCGGTTGTCTAAGGCGTGTTGAATGGCGCGTGCTATTTTCTCGCCTACCACAGTACCCATAGAGCCACCTATGAAGCTAAAATCCATACACGCCACTGTGATAGGAATGCCGTTCATCTTGCCTGTAGCATTGCGCACTGCGTCTTTCAACCCGCTTTTTGCCTTGCCATCGCGTATGCGGTCAAGGTAACTTTTGGAGTCGTAGAATTGCAACGGGTCGGCAGAGGTAATATTTTCGTCTAATTCTGTAAAGATATTGTCATCAAACAACAATTCGAAGTATTCGGCAGAGCCTACGCGCTCATGATAACCGCAAGAAACACAGGTGTAGGCGTTTTTGTGCAAGTCTTCGGTAAGCATCGTATGCCCACATTCATTGCATTTGTGCCACAAGCCATCAGGCGTTTCTTTTTTTTCGGTAGTGGGCGTTATGATGCCTTTTTCTTTACGATTGAACCAAGCCATAAAAGTATAGTAGGAAGATAAACGTTTTGGATAAAATGGAACAAACAATACAAAACCTTGATAATCAATATCTTAGCATAAAATTGCAGGTATTGACATGATTTGTATTGCCAATATATAGGTATTTGAGGGCAAAGTTAGGGAAAAATAGCTTTTTTGCAAGAAAAAGCTGTAGTATTAAAGCTGTAATGTTGCGGTTGCCAAGTATTGAGAGCCTGTCAAAAATAACTTTGCTTGGTAGCCCTGTAGAAGCGATATCTTTGTAGGAATGTCGTTGTCAAGATTATCAAAGCCCCGTAGGGGCAACATCTTAAGATGTCACCCCTACGGGGTTCTTGTTGTGCGTTACCAAAAAATTTGAACAGGCTCTCAGTGCGCTTTTGCTATTATCCCACTTCCTCGCCTTCGGTTTGGAGTTGTTTTTCGTAGAGTTCTTTGTAAAGTCCATTATTTTGCATCAAGCTTTCATGCGTGCCTTGTTCGACCAAATGTCCTTCGTCCAATACCAAAATTTTATTTGCCAATTTGACCGAAGAAACGCGGTGCGAAATGATGATAGAAGTGCGGTTGTGCATGATGCGCTCCAAATTATTCAAAATGGCGTGTTCGGTTTTGGTATCTACTGCTGAGAGGCTGTCATCGAGAATCAAAATTTTAGGGTTTCGAATGATAGCCCTTGCGATAGAAGCGCGTTGTTTTTGCCCACCCGAAAGCGTGATGCCTCTTTCGCCTATCAATGTTTCGAGCTTTTCAGGAAAGTCCATTACGTTGTGGTATAGGTCAGCATCTTTTACGGCTTGTATTAGTTGTTCTTCGGTGCAATCTTCTAAGCCAAATTTGATGTTGTTGCGTATGGACTCTGAAAATAAAAATACGTCTTGTGGCACAACCGAAATTTGAGAGCGCAAACTGCCTATGGCGTATTCTTCTATGGGTATATCATCAATCAAAATCTTGCCTGCTGTAACGTCATACATACGCGGAATGAGGTTTGCGATGGTCGACTTGCCTGAACCTGTTGTGCCTAAGATAGCCAACGTCTCGCCTGCTTGCACCTCAAAACTGATGTTTTGCAAGGCTTGTACGCCTGTGTCGGGGTAGGTAAGGGCAACATCATGAAAGGCAATCTTGCCTACTATTTCGCGTTCTGTATTTTTGGTAGAAACAATCTCATTTTTCACTTCCAAAAATTCGTTAATCCTTGTTTGTGAAGCGGCGGCACGTTGTGCAAGGCTCATTACCCAGCCTATAGCCGTAACAGGCCAGACCAACATATTGGAATAAATCACGAACTCGGCTATTACGCCATTCGTAATTTTGCCCTTCATTACCTCGATGCCTCCTATGTAAATGATAAGCGTACTGCTCAACCCGACCAACAAAATGATAAGCGGATAAAACAAGGCTTCGATGTAGGAAAGGCGGATAGCGTGCTTGCGGTATTTTTCGCTTGTTTCGGCAAACCTGCGGATAGAGTCGTCTTCGCGTGAGAAGGCTTTGACTACGCGCACACCCGAAAATGCCTCTTGTGTATAGGTAGAAAGTCCTGAAAGTTGTTTTTGAAGTTCGGTAGATTGTTTGTTTATCCAATTACTGACGTAGTAAATGCTGATAGACAAAAAAGGCAAGGGCAAAATGGTATAAAATGCCAAAGTCGTGTCTATCATAAACATAAACGCAATAATCATCACCGAAAGCGTAACAAGGTTGATGCTATACATAATAGCGGGACCGAGATACATTCTTACCTGCCCCACGTCTTCGGAAATACGCGCCATGAGGTCGCCTGTATTGTTGCGCCTGTAGAAGCTAAGGGGCAGGTTTTGGTATTGGGCATAGATGGTATTTTTCAAGTCATACTCTATCAGGCGCGACATCACAATAATCGTTTGACGCACCATGAACAAGAAAACGCCCCGCAACAACGCCATTGCCACAATCAAAGCTCCATAAAACAACGTAATTTGGGCAAACAGCGCGTAAATATTGTCGTGGTTTTGGTAGCCTTTGTAGAGATAATGCAAATCTACTGCCTCCTCGATGAGGTCGAAGGCATAGCGCACTATAGGGGCTGGAGCAATGCTAAAGACATTGGAAATAATGGTAAAAACCGTTCCCCACAATAAATAACTGCGATATTGATACAAAAATTTGTTGAGGTAGCGTAGCGAGTTGAGCGAGTCCATTTGCAAAGATAGTTTTATTTTGTAATTCACATAAAAAAAACTACCCAAAAGAGCAGTTTTTAAGTAGTTTTTAACGTCTGTTGTCATCGCCCTCTATCATAGAGAGGTAGCTCAAATAACGCGAGGAGGCAATTTCGCCCTTTTCTACCGCGTGCAGGATAGCGCAATCGGGTTCGTTCAGGTGCAGGCAGTTGTAATATTTACATTCGCCAAAGCGTTTGCTCATTTCAGGAAAGAAATGATGCAGTTCTTCTTTTGCCATTTCCACCAAACCTAATTCCTTGATACCGGGTGCATCAATGATAAAAGTGTTCGGTTCGAGTTCGAACATCTCGGCAAAAGTTGTGGTATGCACGCCCTTCTCCGCAAAATCCGAAACTTCTTTGGTAGGCAAGTTGAACGCAGGCGAGATGGTATTCACGAGGCTTGTCTTGCCTACGCCAGAGTGTCCAGAGAGCAACGAAATTTTGTCCTTCAGCAAGGCGTGGAACTCGTCTATGCCCTCGCCTGTGAGCGTAGAAGTGAATAAGCAAGGATAGCCCAACGGCTCATAAGTGCGCTTTAATTCATCTAAAAAAGCCCTTCCTTCCTCTTCCAACAAATCTGTTTTGTTAAAAATAATACGCGCAGGAATATCGAAACTCTCTGCTGTTACCAAAAACCTGTCCACAAAACCCAACGAAGTGCGCGGGTAGGCAAGCGTAGCAATCAATATTGCCTGTTGGATATTGGCGGCTAAGATATGCGAGTGCGCCGTTTTTTTATGCACCGATTTTCGAATGATGTAATTGTCACGAGGCAGTATATCCGTGATTAAGCCCGTTTTTTCAAGTTCGTTTTCTGTTTCCCACACTACGCGGTCGCCTACCGCTATGGGATTGGTTGTCTTTTTTTGGTCTAATATGATTTTAAATTTTCCCCTCAGTCTGCATTGCCACATAGAGCCATCTTCGTCTGAGCGTACATTGTACCACGAGCCTGTGGTACGCATAATAAGTCCTTCCATTCAGAATTGGTATAGGTATAAAAAAGTTGAATATGCAAATATAGTTTTTTTCGCAATAGCTTGTATGTTTTTTTGGAAAAAAAACGGGCTTCTTTCTGTAGGCAAGGAATATTTGTTTGGCTATGTGTAATGTAGCCCCTATATTTGCATAGCCTATTTTTTAGTCGCCACTCTTTTTGTAATATTTGGTGGGCAATGCCTACTTATGGTTCAACCTTGTTGTGTTAGTCCCTTGCAATCCCTCGAAACAAGTTTTTTAGCCCTTGTGCGTGAGCATCAGCGCATCATTCACAAGGTCTGTCGAATGTATGCAGATGATGCAGACGACCGACAAGACCTTTTTCAAGAAGTAGTTTTGCAACTTTGGCGAGCTTTTCCGAGCTTCCGAGGTGATGCCAAAATTACGACTTGGCTCTATCGTGTTGCCCTCAATGTTGCCATTTCTGACTTGCGTAAGAAAAAAGCACGCCCCGAACCCGATAAGCTGAACGACCAATTCATCAACATCAAAGACGATACCGTACAAGCCTTTCAAGACGAAAATGTGCAACTCCTTTACAAAGCCATCGAACACCTCTCGCAGGTAGAAAAAGCCCTCGTAATGCTGTATTTGGAGGAACATTCGTATGATGAAATAGCCGAAATTATGGGTATCACTGCCAACAATGCCCGCGTGAAAATGCACCGCCTACAAGAAAAATTGCGCAAAATAATGGCAACTATCAGTTAGTTTTATACCCCCAAATGTAAAAAAAATCGTAAATCACTCGATGGAATTAGACGACTTGCAAAAAACGTGGCGCAACCTGACCAATGCAACGCCTACGGATAATACGCTTCAATTAGATACCAAAAGCCTTCGCAATATGACGCAAACGCGCTCCAAGAGTGTGTTAGACAGCTTGCGAGCCAATAGTTTGTTCGAGTTGCGCATCAATGTTATATGCGCGCTGTTGGTGTTTGGGGCTATTTTGTTGGAAAACAATTTTGTGATGCGGTTGGTGTTTGGCGTGTTTTTTTTGTATGAAGTTTTGTTGGGCTACTATTTTTACAGAAAATTACATTTATTACATCATTTCGCCTCGCCTGACGAGAGCCTGAAAGATTACCTCACGAACCTACACACCCAATTACACAAGTTTTTGCGCGTCTATAAGTACGGCAACGCGCTTTTGATGCCTCCCGCTTTTTTGGCAGGGCTTTTTATGGGAACATACTACAACTCCAATGGATTTGTGGGGCAATGGCTCGCGCAAAGCCAAGACGCAACTTTTCCTTTTCTTGTAGTGGGCTTGCTTACGTTGGTAGGCAGTCTGTTAGGCTATGCGTTGGTGTCTGTTTGGACAAAATACTTGTATGGCGTTCACCTCAAACGCCTCGAAGAATACACCAAAGAATTGGACGCGGAGGGGTAGGTAAAACTCTATTGTAATTTTAGTTTTTATCTAATCGCTTTTATAAACCTTTCAAATGGTTTGATATCCTTGTTTCAAATTAAAATTTCTATTCGAAAAAGGGCAACCACAAAGGATTGCCCCAATAAAAAATAATACCTTATTTCTTCTTTGGCTTTTTCTCAAAAAACCAATCCGTTGGCACTACTTGGCTCTCCAATTTGTCTTCGAGGTCATCAGGCAAGGCAGGAAAGAAATCGTGACCTGTGCGCTTTTCAATCTCATCAACCTTTACAGCCAGCGCGGGCAGTTGTTTGAAACTTTGGCGGTTTGCTATAATGAAGCCTATCATTTGTTTGGCTTCGGGGTCATACACCACCTTGTAGTATTCTTTTGGTACGCTTACCTTGTTTTTGTTGCCAATGGTAGGCAAGCCATCTTGCAAGATAGGACCCGTAACTACATACACTTTTTCGCGTTTTTTAGTCCATTCACGTACTTTACTTTCCAACTGTTCCCAAATACCCGCATTGAATACGTGCAGTTGTGGACTCATATTGCTCATAAAAAACGTTTCCGACATAGACTCTTGCGAGAGTTTGAAATCTCCTGCAGGCGCGAGGTGTCCGCGGTCATAGCCCGAATTGCGGTAGTCGTCAGGAGTAGCCGAGCCTGTGGCTACGTCAGGGTCTGGTCTGAAGTCATTGGCGCGTTCCGCCTTGCCTGTTATGGAACGTTTGGTTAATTGATATGCCACCCATTCTGCCTGTTCGTGTTTTTCGTTGTAGAGGAGCGTATAATATTTGTGCTTCACTACATTGTTGCGGTCTTTGGAGCGGATAGCGGGGAGTTCAGGGCTATCATCATCAACCACATTGCGGTCGTTTTTCTTGTTGCTCCTGTCTTCGTTGTCATTGTCGCGGTTGCTTTTGTCTTGCACCACTTGTTTCGAGTTATCTTTGGCTTCGAGGGCTTTCTCACAGCCCGAAAACCAGCTTGCACCTGTGAAGCCACCAATAGAAATGACAGCCAAAAATAAGCGTTGCAAATTAAATTTGGGCAATTTGGGGAGTTTCCAACCGCTTTTAGAGCGTTTGGCACGGGTGCGACTTGCATACGTCTTTTTCTTGGCAGTCGTCTTTGTGGCGCGTCTTGCAGTCGTTGATGTTTTGCGTTGGGGTTGCCTTGCCATGTTGTAAATGTTTTAGAGGTAAACGATATAATGTTTTGGTCATTACTAAATAATGTAGCAAATGTATAAATCATTTATGAAAATTGCAACGAAAAAGTCAAAAAAATAATTTCGATAGGTTGTACTGTAGCAAGAGGTGCAAGAAACTTTTTTGTAGAAAAACACTACCTTTGCAAAAAATTGCAATCGT
>RDXI01000175.1 GCA_004292795.1 Bacteroidota bacterium
ATTAGTTTGCTTATTATGTTTACCTTGCCTTTGTTCAAGCACAAAATTATCAAGCGTATTCCTGCTTCTTTGTTGGTGTTGAGTGTGGCGATACCGTTAGGCATTTATTTTATGCTATACACCAAACACGCCTATCACTTGAACGACCGCATTTATTTCATAGACCCAAAAGTCTATTTGGTAAACTTGCCTGCCAATATGCTGAACGGCATCACATTTCCTGTCTTTACGTATATTTTCCACGCTATTTCTATCAAGTATATCATTATGTTTGCGTTGGTGGGTAGCATTGAGTCGATGCTTACTGTAAAGGCAATGGATGGACTCGATCCTTATCACAGAAAATCGGACATGAACCGCGATATTATGGCGGTGGGAGCGGGCAATGTATTGGCGGGTTTGATTGGAGGCTTGCCTATGATAGCTGAAGTAGTGCGTAGCTCTGCCAATATCAGCAATGGCGCGAAAACGCGCTGGGCAAACTTCTTTCATGGCGTGTTCTTGTTGGTCTTTGTGGCGTTTGCGCCTCAATTATTGGGCTTCATTCCGCTTACAGCACTTGCGGCAATGCTCATTTTTACAGGCTACCGTTTGGCATCTCCACGTGAGTTTCAAGGTATGTACAAAATAGGCAAGGAGCAATTTTTGTTCTTCTTCCTTACCATGTTCATCACATTGGCTACCGATTTGTTGATAGGTGTTATCGCGGGTATGGTTATCAAAATGGTTTTTGAAGCCTTGATGCACCCTCGTGTAGCAGACCTATATTCCTCACTTGTCAAAGTAGAAGACAAAGGCGATATTGTGTATGTAGATATTTTGAAACCTGCTGTTTTTACCAATTATTTGGGCTACAAAAAATGTTTGGAAGCCTTGCCTAAAGGCAAGAAATTAATAATTAATTTTGCACAAGCAAAATTGATAGACCACACTTTCAGAGAAAATTTGCATAACTTCGAGTACGATTATCATTTGTCAGGTGGCACAGTAGAATTAGAAGGCTTGGATTATCACGCGCCTTTGTCCGAACACCCGTTGGCTATGATGTGTGTAGGCAAGGAAAAACACGAAAAACAAATCAATCTCTCGATACGTCAAGCGGACTTGCAAGCGGTGGCACAACAACAAAAAGCGGAGTTTCACCCTGAACAAATGTATAATCATTTGCGCCTCAAAATATTCCCATTTTTCAAAGGGGCAAAAATCAAAAAAATGCAAAACCGCATCATCAAACGTACTGAACACGCGGTATTCGAAACCTGTGATGTGGCTTTCATAGAAGCCGACCTTACCTTGCACAGTTACGAAATGTCTATCTTGCTTATCCACCATACAAAGGTGCAAGTGCCTGATATACAACTCCAAAAAGAAGGCTTGGTAACACGCTACATGAAGAACAACAAAGACATTGATTTTGACTCACACCCTCAATTCTCACGTTTCTACTTCTTGCAAGGCAAAGATGAGGTGGCTGTGCGCGAGTTCTTTACAGATGATTTGTTGAGTTTTCTCGAACATTATACAGAATTTGAAATCGAGATAAGGCACAATGTTTTGTTGGTGCATGGTGCGAAACGTATTCTTTCGGCACACGAAACTGTACAGTTATTGCAGTTTGGCGAAAAATTGATGACTATAATCAATCACACCAAAGAACTTGCTCACGCCTAAAGTCCTTTTCAAATGAAAAAAATATTTTTAGTGGCTTGCCTACTTGCCTACGCCCCGTTGTGTGCGCAAGTACGCAAGGCTACCTATAACGATATTGCTTGGGCGTGCTATTTTGGTGACCACAAAATAACGAACAAGTGGGGACTGCATACGGAGTATCAATGGCGCAGGACGCACTTTGGGCAACACGCGCAACAGTCTTTGGCGCGTGTGGGCGTGAATTACAAACTCCATGAACGTTTGACGCTTACAGTGGGCTATGGGCTTATCCATACCTATAGCTATGGCGAATTGCCTATAGCTCGCCTGAATAATGCAGGAGAGGCGCAAACTTTCGCTGAACATCGCATTTACCAAGATGCTTCGCTAACGGACAAGGTAGGCAAGCTCGAAATCGGTCATCGATTCCGCCTCGAACAACGCTACGTGGCTTTGTTTTATGACGCAGAGAACAGTCACATAGCAGGCAAGTGGCGACTATTCAACCGCTTTCGTTATAGGTTGCGCCTTGCCTACCCGCTTACCGAAAAATGGTATGCGCATGGCTATGATGAACTTTTCATAGGATTTGGCAAAGATGTTGGTTATAATATATTTGACCAAAACCGTATCAACGTGGGCTTGGGCTACAAGCTAAACAAACAAGCCAAAATAGAAGCGGGATATTTCAGCCAAACACTACAAAAAGCTCGCCTATCTAATAATTTGGCAGTATTTGAATACAATCAAGGTTTTTTAGTGGCTTTGGTGTACAACCTCAATTTCAGCAAAAAATAACAGCTATGCTTACCTATCAATGCCCTCCTACTTTTGAGGAAGAAACGGTACTACATCATTTGCATCATTATTTGCCCCATCAAAATCCGCTCAAGGACTTTGTTAATCACAATACACTGCTTTCTTTTCAAGACCTCCCTTTTCATACTGCCTTAGAAACCGCCTCATCTATATTCGGATACAAAACGTATCTGCATTTGGGCGACTACAGGAAACTATACAGCGAAGGGAAGATTAACCCCAAAATCTTACAAAAAGTGCTGATTGATACAAAAGGCATCGATAATTTGGGCGTTTGGGAACGAAAACTATTGCAAGAGGAGTATGATACAGCATGGACAAACCGCTTGGGGCAACTGCATCAAATCTGGACAAATACCTATCACCTCAACATAGAGAAAGAAGTGCATAGTTTTTTGTTTCGCTTTGTGGGAAGCTACATAGACCAAGGCGTGGCGATGCAAAAATTCCCTATTACGCATTTGCCCTTTCTGTCGGCAGTGCGCGAGTTGGAAAAACACAGCCGTTTTACCAAAATATTTCGAAGCAAGCGCGTAAGGCATTTGCTTTTGCACACGCATTGCACACTGAAAACCTTGCTCGATATGTTGGTAGGTGATGAAACGCTGTACGAGTCTTACCTATTCGACCAACAATTCGCCCATGCGGGCTGGTCGGGTATGGTGGCAGTCTTGGAGCAACACCCCGAAACCCTGTTGGATAAGCGCAAAATTACCTTGCATGATTTTATTTTATTCGAATTATTGCTCGAAATAGATGCCTTAGACAACAAATTTGGTGAAAATAATTGGCAACCATTGGCACACAAAAAGCCCGATAATTTGGTGCGTATGTTTGCTCCTGTGGAGAGGCGAGAGCTCTTCGAAGTCTATGCCTTGTGGCAAGAAGCCTACGAATGGACTTTCTACGACCAAGCTTTGTATGGTCTGCAAGTTGCCCCTGACTCGCCTACCGAACCGAAACAATACGACTTTCAAGGCATTTTTTGTATTGATGACCGCGAATGTTCATTCAGACGCTATGTCGAGGAATTGGGCAATGCGCAAACCTTTGGCTCGGCGGGTTTCTTTGGGGTGGAGTTCTATTTTCAGCCCGAAGGAGGCAAGTTTTACACCAAATCTTGCCCACCTCCCATAACACCCAAGTTTTTGGTCAAAGAAGTAGAAGCCAAAAAACAGCATCACAAGCGAGATGCGCACTTCAGCCAACAAAGTAAAAACCTGCTGGGCGGTTGGGTAATTTCGCAAACTATGGGCTTTTGGTCAGCTATTCAGTTGGCTTGGAATATTTTTAAGCCTTCCGAAACGCCTGCGCTTGTGTCGTCTTTTCGGCACATGGACAAGGACAGCAAATTGGAGTTTGAGCATCGCCATGAACATCAACACACACATGATTTGCAAATAGGCTTTACTATAGAAGAAATGGTAAACCGTATGGAAAGTTTGTTGAAAAGCATTGGTTTGACGCACAATTTTTCCAACTTGGTGTATATTATAGGGCATGGCGCAAGCAATGTAAATAATCCTCATTATGCCGCGTATGGTTGTGGGGCGTGCAGTGGGCAAACAGGTTCAGTAAATGCTCGCGTAGCCGCCTCTATGCTGAACAAACCTGAAGTGAGGGCTATTTTGCAGGAAAGAGGCATATATATTCCCAAAAGCACCGAATTTGTGGGCGCATTGCATGATACGACCAAAGATGAAATGATGTATTATGACATAGAAAAATTGTCCAAAGAAAATAAGCAAGCGCATACTTTTCACCAACAAACTTTTAATGATGCCCTTGCCTACAATGCCAAAGAACGCTCCCGCCGTTTCAAACTCATAGACAGCCATCAACCTGTAGAGAAAATACATCAACAAGTAAAATTGCGTGCTTTGTCGCTCTTTGAACCGCGTAGCGAGTGGGACCACGCCTCGAATGCCATGTGTATCGTCAGTAGGCGAGAAAGCAACAAACACCTGTTTTTGGATAGGCGTTCTTTCCTCAATTCATACGATTATGCACAAGACCTCGATGGCAAGTATTTGCTTGGTATCTTGCGAGCAGTCGCGCCTGTTTGTGGAGGAATCAATTTACAATATTACTTCTCTTGCACTGACCAATACCGCTTGGGTGCAGGTTCAAAATTGCCTCACAATGTGATTGGTTTGGTGGGTGTGGCAAATGGTATGGACGGCGATTTGCGGATAGGCTTGCCTACCCAAGCCTTAGATATTCACGACCCTATCCGATTGTTGGCAGTAGTGGAGCATTACCCTGAAATTGTATTGCAGACGATACAAAAAGAAGACGCTACGTATGAATGGTTTGCTAACTATTGGGTACATTTAGTAGTGATACACCCCGAAACAAAAAAACTGTATCGTTTTCATAAGGGCGGTTGGATTGACTACGTACCCGTTACGCAAAGCTTGCCTACCACGAAAAACTTTGGCACGTTGCTCGAAGATGCCTACGAAAACTTGCCTGTCTATTTGTTGAGCCAAAAAATCTAACCTACTTGAAGCCAAAGCGCGATGCTTTGGCTTTTTTTATTTTTCTATGCGCAAAAAGCCTCGAAAAACAGTTTTTTATTTTTTAAGCTATAAATATTTAGGATAAATAAATTTTTTTTCACGAAATTTGCAGTTACATAGTAAAAAAGTTTAAATTAGCCCCAAAATCTTACATAACGCCCCAAAAACCTTCTACTCACGAAGGTAGGCGAGTAGGTAAGGTATAAGACGTAAAGCATTTCAAGACTTAATTCAGTACTCCCATGTCAAATCAAAAATCCATTATCAAAGTTATTGGTGTAGGCGGAGGCGGTAGCAACGCGGTGAACTATATGTATAACAGAGGCATCAAAGATGTTGAGTTTAGCATTTGTAACACAGACCTACAAGCCCTCGAGCTTAGTCCTGTGCCTGTCAAAATTCAACTTGGCGCAAAGCTTACGGAAGGATTGGGCGCAGGCGCGAACCCCGAAGTAGGGCGCGAAGCGGCACTCGAAACGCGTGAAGAAATTAAAGAATTGTTAGGGCATGGCACCAAGATGTTATTTATTACGGCAGGTATGGGTGGCGGAACGGGTACGGGTGCCGCGCCTGTGATTGCAGAAATAGCACGCGAATTGGGGGTATTGACTGTGGCGATTGTTACCGCACCTTTTGGCTTTGAAGGACCTCGCAAGAAGAAACACGCTGACACAGGCTTGAATACCTTGCGCGAAATATGCGACACTGTACTCGTGATTTCGAATGACAAACTCATGGAAATATATGGCAACCTCAAAATGAGCGAGGCGTTTGCCCAAGCAGATAATATCCTTACTACCGCCGCGAAGGGAATTGCAGAGATGATTACAGTGCCTCACATTGTAAACGTGGATTTTGAAGATGTGAAAACAGTTATGCGCAACTCTGGCGCAGCGGTGATGGGTTCAGGCAAGGCAGAAGGCGAAAATCGCGCCATACGTGCCGCCCAAGAAGCCCTGAACTCGCCTTTGTTGAACAACAAAAACATTTTTGGAGCGCAAAAAATACTTCTTTCTATTATGTCAGGCGAGAAGGCAGAAATTCAGATGGACGAGTTTCAGAACATCACGGAATATATCCACGACAAAGTAGGCGAAACTGATGTATTTATATTTGGTACAGGCACAGACAACACGTTGGGAGAGGCTATCCGCGTTACTATCATTGCGACAGGCTTCAAAGATGACGAATTAGAGGCTGAAAAAAAAACCGCTACGCAACCCATACCTAAGAAAGAACCTGCCCCTACACAAGACAATACGGTGGTTTTCAACATGAACAACAAACCCGCCAATACGCAAGTCTATAATGTGGAGGAACAACAGCCTGAACAAAAGCCTTTTATACCTGAAAGAAAAACGCCTGATAAGATTGTGTATGACATCAACGATGACGTAAACATTGGCAAGAACAATCCCTATCCCAAGACAGATTTTGATTGGAAGCACGAGCAAATAGCCAAACAAGCTGATGAGCGTATCGAAAAATTGAAAAAACTAAGCCAAAATATTGCAGAGGCGGAGAGCTTCAAGGAAAAGATAGAAATACCTGCTTACCTACGTCGCAATATCAAACTTGACGATTCGAACAATAGCAATTTACTTTCCTAACCCACATGGAAATACAAGACGCTATAGAGGGGTTGCCTATCATTTACCAAACCCCTAAGATAGAATTTTACATGAACGCGGAACAAAAACTCCTTATCAGTTATGCGAAAGCATTTTCGGGTGAGGAGGAGTACCGCATCAATATGCAAGCCTGCGCCGACCTATGTGGCGAGCATGGCTTGCATTATATTATTTTTGAGTCCACGAACTTCAAAGGGACTTCGCCCCAAAACCAAAAATGGGTGGCTGAACACTTAATTCCTTACTTTTTGCAAGTGGGAGTTCGCGCTATCACGCTTGTGATGGCTAAGGATATTTTCGGCAAATTCTCGCTGAACAACATGGCGAAAAGCTCGGAACTTGCCTACACAGGCGGGCTTCCCTTCCAATTCACCGACAGCTTCGATGATGCGTATGAGTGGATTTTGGAGCAGAAGGAAAGTCAATAAAAACTATTTTACCTTCGTATTATTCACAAAATCTTTCAAGTACAAGGGTTCGAAGTAGGCAAGGTCTTCGAATTGTTGGTT
The DNA here is from genome assembly GCA_004292795.1 of Bacteroidota bacterium. Classification (GTDB taxonomy): domain Bacteria; phylum Bacteroidota; class Bacteroidia; order Cytophagales; family Microscillaceae; genus RDXI01. The sequence goes on from RDXI01000175.1 coordinate 7,132, forward strand.
TTCGTAGCGCGTGTAGGCGAGCTTGCCTATGCTGTCTGCTGTAGGCAAGACGTGGTCGAGGAAAAGTGCATTTTCGTGTTGCAATAGTGTTTGACACTTGCCTGCCCCTTCGCCAAAAAACACGATTTTTTGATGCTGTAGTATATCTGCAAAAGATTCTTGGTCTATGATTTTGGCTTCGGTAGGCGAGATAGGCTTGCCTGCTGTATCAAAAATGGCACAATACACTTCCATACGCCTCGCATCAAGCATAGGGCAAAGAAGCGCGTTGGCTTCTACGCGCTCCCTGATAGGCAACGCTAAGGCTTCTACGCTTACAGCTACAGCTTGCAGGGCTTTTTTGTCGGTGTGGGTTTCTTGCAATATTGCTTCTATCAATACCGTAAGTTGGCTTGAGTGGGCGTGTTCGATGTCCAAATATTTCTCGGCAATGAGCTTGCCTTTGTCGTGCAAGGCTACTGCGCAAATCTTGGTAGCGGTTTCGAGGCTCAATATCATAGCGAGGAGGGTTAGGGCGTGTGGTTAGGCAAGGAAAGAAAAATCGTAGTACCTTCGCCTAAGGTACTTTCTATGCGCACTTTGCTCTTGATTTTGTCTAAGGCTTGTTTCACGATATACAGCCCCAAGCCCGAACCATCGGATTTTTGGGTGGCGCGATAAAACATATCAAATACGCGAGGCAAGTGTTTGGTTTCTATGCCTATGCCATTGTCGGCTATTTCAACATTGGCACATTCAGGCGAGAGGTGTATATGGATTTTCAAAGCACTTTCAGGCGAGTTTGTTTTTTGGTATTTGATAGCATTGGAAATAAAATTCTTGAAAATAATAATCAAACGAAACTCATCACTGTAGAAAGGCGTGTTGCCTTCTATCTCCAACTGCCATTGCATAGAGGAGGCAAGAGGCATATATTGCAATTCATCAAAACATTGCGCTACCAACTGACGAAAATCTATCAAAACAGGCGTTACCTCTTGGTTCAGGTTTTGCGAGTAGGCAAGGACAGTTTTGATAAAAGTGTCCAATTTGTTGGCGCGGTCTTGCAAGAGCGTCATGTATTCGTGTGTGCGCGTGGGGTTAGTTTCGGTTTGCATCAGGTTCAGCAAACCAATCATAGAGCTAAGCGGGGCGCGTAAATCATGCGAAACCTTGTAAACAAAACTGTCTAACTCAAAATTGCGTTCTTCGAGTTCGTGTAGCGTTTTTTGCAAGAGATGCTCGGCTTGTTTTTGGGCGGTAACATCGCGTGCTATGCCTCGATAATTGACCAATTCCCAATTATGGTTGTAAATAGGCGCGCCGCTTGTTTGCAACAACACAATGCGCCCGTTTTTATGCACATATTCGAGTTCTTCGAGCAGAAAGTTGTCGCTCCTTGCCCAAATATCCTTGAACATACGCCATTTCTCTGACCTATTTTCGTTTGGAGTAAAATCTAATACAGACTTGCCTACTACTTCCTTAGGCGTGTAACCCAATATATCCAAAATTTGTGGGCTACAATAAGTAAACTTGCCTTCTCGACTCGTTTCCCAAATCCAATCTGTAGTAGTTTCCACCAAGTTTCGGTAGCGTTGTTCGCTTGCGAGGTGTTGCTGTTGGGCTTTTTTCAGGTACGTGATGTTCTCGCCTGTGAAAAGACTCATCACAAACTCGCCTGCTTCGTCGAGAATGGGCGTAAAACGGCGGAGCAAATGTATGTCTTTGCCTTGCTTGTCTATGAGTTTGTCCTCCCATTTGGTCGGTATTTTGGTTTTGCGTATAAAGTCCAAGTGTTCTTGTTTTACCTCACCGCGTTTAGCAGGAATATGGCGGTATTGGTAGTAGTCCATAATGCCCTTGCCTACCAGCCACTCGCGCAGTTCCTTGTCTTTTACAGCTTTTGGGTTGAGGTAAACATATTTGTCGTTCTTGTCCAATACCGCTACATCTATAGGGATATGGTTCAATATCATTTCATAAAATTCCTTCTGTTCTTGTAGGGCTTTTTGGGCATCTACATGCACAGACATATCCCTAAAAATACCCTGTACGGCTTGCTTATTCTCAAAGTTTACCATACGACTGCTAATGTCGACGGGAATTTCCCTACCGTCTTTGTGCGCGACCAAGAAAAGCTCTTTGGTGCGTGTGCCGTTTCGCACATATTCTCGCAGAAGTTGGACGTACTGCTCGCGGAGGTGTTCAGGGTGTAGTTCGGAGTGGTGCATTTGGCAAAGCTCTTCAAGTGACTTGCCTACCAAGTATTGCGCTTTCTCATTGGCGTACAAAATCTTGCCTGTAGCTACATCAGCAAAAAAGATAGCATCATTGGCTTGATTGATGAGGTCTTGGTATTTGATTTCCCATTCTTTTAGTTGTGATTCTGTTTCTTTCCTTTCAGTAATGTCCCAACCCATCACCAACACACCTATAACAGCTTCTTGTTCATAGATAGGCGAGATTTTGACATCAAACCAAGCGCGTTTGTCGTTGATGCTGTCGAGCATAAATTCCTCGATGCACAACGTTTCGCCTTGCAAAGCTCGCAGATATGCCTCTTTTAGTTTGTTGTGAACGGGTTGTAAGGGCATTTTATCGCCAATGTTGGGTTTGATGCCCAATAGGTTTTCATACACCTCGAACCACACCTTGTTGGCAGAGCGGAGGCGCAGGTCAGTATCCAAGATATACATAGCAAAAGGCGCGTTCTCGAACACCGCCTTGAGTTCTGTTTCTAACATAACATTTAGGGCAGGTCTTCTACAGTTTCGGGTACAGGCACATTTTTGGGCGTAAGGCGGTCTATGATTTGATTTACTTGTGTAATCACATCATAGAAAACATCAATCTTTTTCTGTGGAATAGTAGCGACTACGGCTTCATTGAATTTCAATACGGTTTGTCTGGCGTGTTCGCGTGCTTGTTTTCCCTTTTCTGTTAGAAATATACGGAAAAAACGCCTATCTTTCTCATCTTGTACTTTGTATATGAAACCCACCTCTTCCATGTTTTTCAGTGTGCGCGTGATGCTCCTTGCCTCCAAGCCAAGCAAAGGGGCTATTTTGGTGGCAGGTGTACCCGCATCAATATCGATGTTCAGCAAAATATAGCCTACCGATACAGTCAAGTTGAATTGGTTAGCCTCTGCATTGTACATACGAGCTATGGCGTGCCAAGTAGCCTTGATGTGGTAATCAATGGTTTCTTCTCGTTTCATAAGTTGCAAAGATAGCTTTTTCTACTGAAAAAGCTATCTTTTTTTTGCAGGCGAGGCTTTTCTACTGAAAAAGCTATCTTTTTTTTGTAGGCGAGGCTTTTCTACTGAAAAAGCTATCTTTTTTTTGCAGGCGAGGCTTTTTCGCCTTGGGCGTAGCGGTCGCAGACCGCAAAACCTCTGCGTTCTGCCGTTGTTGGTGTTAGAAAAGTGCAGAAAACCTTTTATTTTCAAACAAATTTAGCTACTGCACTTTTCGACACCAACAACTGACAGCTTTTGCGTGGGGTTGTTGGTGCTCGAAAGGTGGGTAACAAAGTGTAGCTATAGAATAAAATTACACCCACCTTTCGAAACACCAACAACGGCGCAAAAAAGCTATCTTTTTTTTGCAGGCGAGGCTTTTCTACTGAAAAAGCTATCTTTTTTTTGCAGGCGAGG
>RDXI01000176.1 GCA_004292795.1 Bacteroidota bacterium
CATAAAATCGGGCTTGCCATAGCTTTTGAGCCTTACCTTCTTGCCTCGTGGCGTTAGCACTGCGTCTTCCCAAAGGAGCGGAAAACCCAAGTTTTCTAATTCTGGGCGTTTGTGTGGCGTGATGACAACCAAATTTTGGGTATAAGCGAACAAGTTTTCAGTAACCTTAAAAAGCCATTCTTCGGGGCAAAGGTGCAGGGCAAAGCTACTAACTATGCTTGTAAATGAGTGCGGAAAAATAAATTTATTGCGCAAAAAGTCGTCAAAGCTGTAGCGTAGGCAAGGCTTGTGTAGGTTCTGCTCATAGAGTTCGAAAGTGTAGGCATCGCAGGCAAGGAAATTTGTATGCCCCAACGTTTGCCAAACTTTGCTTACCTCGCCTCCCCCTGCACACAGGTCTAAGGCTTGGCTATAGTCTATCTTGCCTACATTGCGCTCTATGAGTTCGCGCACTTGTGGCTCGTGTGGGTTTTGGTAGGCAAGGGCATTGTGTTGGTAATAGCCATCACTGCCCTCTTGTTCGTAGGCAAGTCTAAGGTGTTGCATAATACTACAATAAATTTTAAAGTGCCTATAGCAAAGTCTGTAGCGCACCCTTTCTAGGGTGCGGGGTGTCAATTACTCTGAACACACCCTAGAAAGGGTGTGCTACAGACGTGCAAGTTAAGAATTATTTTAGTATAACTTGTAATTTGTGGCAAAGGTACAAAAAAAAGAGGCTACCCATTTCGGATAACCTCTTTCTTTTTTACGCGCCTAAGCGATTTATGGTTTTACCACTTTCAAGGTTTGTTGTTTTGCTCCTTGCGCTTGGAACTGAAGCATATACACGCCTGCTTTCCAACGGCTATATTCAGCGTTGAATTGGGTTTCTATGTTTTTCGCGTCTCCTTTGTAGGTAGCTACTATTTTGCCTTGCGCATTGAGTACGTGCAAAGTAAGGTTCGAAACGGCTTGCATTTGCTTATTCATAGCGAATTTTACCTTGCCTGCCATAGGGTTAGGATATACCAAAATGCGGTTGTCCTCGCCTCCACGCACAAACACTACAGGGCTGAACTCGTCAGGTAAGTTGTGGTGCAAGTAGCGCAAACGATAGTAAGCTGATTCGTTTTCTACCTCTGTGAAAGTATAGGTTTTCTCGCCTACTCCTGCCTTCGCCTCTACCTTGCCTACCGCAGTGAAAACAGAGCCATTATAGCTTTTTTCTACTTGGTATGCCTTGAGGTCTATCTCAAGCGAAGTGCGCCAATCAAGCTCGACATTCGCGCCATTGCGTTCGCCTGTGAAGGAGATAAGTGTGATAGGAAGCGGGTTTTCGCCACTGCCACCACCCACGCCAAATTCAGAGAAGCCTGTTAGCCCTACTCGTTGCAAGATAGGCGAGCCATTAGAACCTGTAGTGGCTACATGACTACCCTCTAATGCCCATGCACCACTATTGGGGCGTTTGAGCATCACCAATTTAGTAAAGTCTGTAACACCACTCAAGCCTGTGCCATTCATCGTAGCCGTATAAGTGCCACCTGTCAAGCCATCTCCAGCATCGATTTGCCAAATAGCTTTGGCTACATTGGTTACTGTGATTGAACCTTCGTTGAGGGGCAAGCCCGATGTGCCTGCCTCGCCTATGATGTGTTGTGTAGTGAGCGAACCACCTGTAGTGGGCGCGCCTGTGTAGGTAATGTTCGCATTGCGTGTAGTGCCTACTATACCAACAGGGAAGTCGTAGCCTGTAGCAGATGCCGCAATCCAGCGTTTAAACTTGCCTACTATAGTGCCTGAAGTGTAGGCAAGCGTGCCTGTGCTTACTGCGCTTGTGCCAAGTGTAAGGGTGCGGTTGTTGGTAGCCGAGTTTATAACACCCGCAGTCATAGTAAGCGTATTGGTGGCGGTCAAGTCATTGGTAAGTGTTACTCCAGCACTGTTGTTGATAGTCAAGTTATTGACTGTGTTGGCAGTAGGCGTGGTAACAAACGCGCTTGTAACTTGGGCTACTGTACCATTAAATTCATAATTAGCCAAAGAGCTTAACACCAATCTACTCGCTCCAAAGCCAGAAAAGTTAGTAGTAAGCCCTGTAGCGCGGGCTGTTTTGATAGTGCCTCCGCTTGCGAGTGTGAAGATGGGGTCAGTTGTATTGCCAGCAGTAATAACTTGTGTGCCCATATCTAAAGTACCACCACTATTTACGGTCAAAGTAGAAGTAGGACTAGTCGATGTAGGTAAGGTAACACCTGTCAGCATTTGCAACGTGCTTCCTGAAGCCACTGTGTATTGTGTATATTGTGAGTTATTTCCACTATAAGAAAATGTTTGTGTACCCGCTTTATTAAACACAAAACCTTTAGCAGTGCTACTTGAAGTTGTAGTAAATGTACCTGCTCCAGATTTACTGAAGTTGCCTCCTATTCTAAATTCGTTATTTGTAACAGTCCCTGTGCCAAAATCTACCATAGTACCTGAAGTATTAGTAGCTGTAAAATCTCCTGCACATACAAGCGTGGCTACGCCTGAACCAGAAGAAGTTCCCTCTAAGTTGATACTTCCTGTTCCTGAAATACTGACATTACCATTCACAGTTACAGTAGTAGTAGGCGCACTTGTATCGTCTATTACAAACATCGCCCCCGCACCAGATACATTGAGATTGCCACCTACATTTAATACACCCAAGCCTGAATAAAAGGTTACTATAAACGTACCACCTGCTATATTACAATCGCCCGTAATATTCAAGGTAGAAGTACCTGATAAAGCATTGCTAACAGCAAAGAAACCACTATTTACTTGGAAATTACCTAAAACGGTTACAGTATTACCACTTGTTATTAAATAATCAGGATTTGCGCCTGCTGTGATAATCAAGTTGTTGTACGTAAAAGTAGATAAGGAATAAGTTGTTGTACTAGTAGAATTATAGATAACTGTACTACCTGTTACAGTATAAGTTCCACTACCGGGCGTAAATAAATTAGCAATGCTAATGTTACCACTTGATGCCAAAGTACGATTGCCATTGCCTGTGTTTGTGATGTTGCGGTAGGCAAGGGCAGGGATAGTTTGCATACTTGCACTGCTGAAATTAACCGTATTGCCTGTATTGGTATAAGAGCCAACTCCCGTAGTTGTAACAGAGAAAGTACCTGCAACATCTATAGTGCCACTCGCCAATGTGATGGTAGGACTACCTGTTCTTGTACCTGAAACAATCAAATTGCTATAATTTGCCACTGCGATAGTTTGCGCTCCTGTGCCATTGTAATCTACAGCACTTCCCCCAGCCAATGCGCCCAAAGTGGGGTTGGTGGTATTTTGCAAAGTAAGCGTTCCCAAGTTGGCTACATCTATAGTACCCGTTACGTTTGCGCCTGTAGGCAAGGTAAAATTCGTAGCACTCGCACCATCGCCTACTATGATTTTTGAGGCAGTGCCAAGCGTCCAGGCAGAGGGGTTATTGACACTTGCATTATTTCGGATATTCCAAATAGCATTTGCCTCGTTCAAAGCACTTGGATTTGCCCCTGTACCGTCTGTATTGCTTCCCCAATCGGTTAAAGTGCTGATAACGCCTCCTGCTTTGAGGTAGTAATTGCCTAATACATTGAAAACAACCGCATTGGAGTAATCGCTAAAGGTACTTCCTGAACATCTTGTTCGTACTTCAAATAGATAAGTGCCTGCTGGTAAGCTTGGTATTACTACAGAATTACTTGCCTGCCCTGCTACATTGACCACGCTATAAGTGCCAATGCCTGCCGATTGTAAGCGATAACGCACATCATAACCATCTGCCGCTTCAGCTTGGGCTGTCCAATTAACCGTTACGTCTGACCCTGACTGCGTTACTGCGCCTATAATAGGAAAAGGAGTACAAGTATTGGGCGTATAAGTAAAGGTAAGCCCAGACGCAGGAAAATTGGTAGTGGTCATCGACAAAGCACTTGTATTGTTAGTACCCATCGTAGTTTTATCCCAATCCAAATTGCCTTGCCTATTAGATACTTGTGTGCGCCAAGTTTCATCAAAACCACGAATACCCACTTGCATAGTTTCGGCACTTGTGCCTGATGTGCAAGCACCATACACTATATTTATCTCGCCTGTAGCAGTATTCATACGAATTTGGAAATTCACAGTTTCACCTGTTACACCGAAGCGTCTCACATTTTTCCATTGTACGATTATTTCATTACCTACAGTACTCCAACCTACTGTAGCACTGCCACCTCCATTATGGTTAAGGTCTTCTGCAAAAGCCGCTATGATATTTTGATAGGCTGTAGAGTTTGTGGATAGAGGCGTATAATTGCTACCTGAAGGTCCTGTTCCGCCACCTAATTTCAAAAAGCCATTGGCAGAAACAAACATATTTGTATAAGCTACCCCATTGTAAGTAAAACTTGGGATAGTTTGAGAAGGACTTAAACCATTATCAAATGTCCCCGAAAAAAGCGTAGTAGTAGGCGTTATCTCTCCATAAGTGCCATTGCTTTGGCTAAACACATAGTTCAAAGGATTAGGCAAGGTAGTTGCATTGGCATTTTGGAAAGTGGTAGAATAAGTAGTCCCACCATTTGTCCAAACACGATAAAAATACTGGGTATTGGCAGTTAATCCTGTATGATTAACCAAACCTGCTACTGTACCCACATATAATACTGTTCCGCCTCCTGCGATAGCATCATTGGCAATATAAGTACCTGTAGGCGTACCAAAAGTATTGACACTATTCCAAGCCACCATAATATTATCTCCATCTGCATTGGCAGTAGTTGAAAGATTGATTTGCGAACTACTAAAGGCTGTAGCTGTCAAAGCCAAAGGTGCGCGAGGAATAATTTGTACGCTTCCTGCTGGATTCAAAGCACCCACAGGAACACTTCCTGTAGCAGTTGCGCCTCCTGCTTCTGCAATGGTCATGTTGCCTATAGCTATTTGCGCGTCAAGTGTATTGCCTACTGTAGCTGTAGTAGCCACATCATACGCCACCCAAATATAGTTATTGCCATTAGCCAACAAGCGTGTCAAACCACTAAAAGTAGCCGTACCACTCGCAAAACTTTGTCCTGTGCCTACAGGGTTGGCAGTGCTGAAAGTAGTAGTGGTAGTATAATACAATTTTACACCATTCGTAGCTACATCTGCATCACTGATATTGGCAGAAGTTACGACCAAGTTAGTCAAGGTAAGCGTACCCAAAGCCCCCGAAGTAGGCAAGTCAATACGCAAAATAGGATTGTTGGTCGTGTTCTTGTTCGTAGTAGCAGGCGTTGCTTGTGCGCTTGCTATTGTGCCTAAGGTTTGGGGAGAAGGAGTTGAAACTGTAATGTAATAATCTTCCGCTTCGCCAAAACCTGTAGCACCAGCACCACACGCATGGCTTTGTATAATGCCTGAAGTTTGATTGAAGAAACATCTTACACGCATAGCTGTAAGCCCCAAAGAAGCAGACATAGGGATAGATACACTAAAATTTTGGTCTGTGCCGTTAGTGGTTGTTGTGCTTACCGCTACAAACTCACCTACATCTAAAAAATCGCCATCTTTATTATAGTCTATCCATACACCAAAACCTTCACTAAATCCGCTACTTGGACGTAGAGTAAGTGTATAAGTTGCCCCTTGTTCTACACTTGTAGTAGTAGCTCCCGAAGCAGGATAAACAGTTCTATAACCGTTGCCCGCATTGCCTGTGCAACCTGTAGCGAGATTAGATAAAGTATTGAAGGTAACATTATCGATATAATCGCCAGAACAACCACTTGAATAAGTCGTGGCACAATATGTAGGCTGTGGAATAGCACTTACTTCCACTCCACTACTCCAATTTGTACCATTTCTTGTAAATACTTTAAAGAAGTAAGTCGTAAAATTCGTAAGCCCTGTGATGACTTGTGGTGAAGTAGAACCTTTGTAGGCAACAAAACCATTGCCTAATGCCGTACCACTACTGTAGGCAAGGTTCGCTGTATAAGCCGAGCCATCGCCTGTAGGCGAGCCTGTATTGCTGGCAGGTGCAACTACTATCATAATTTCATTCGCACAACCCGCAGGAGCAGTCCAAGCCAAAGAAACTTGAGTATTGCCTGCTGTGGGTGTTACGGCAGTAGCATTGTTCAAAGTTACTGCATTGATTGTAACCGTACCACTTCCTGTAGCTGTATTTGCCCCGAAAGTACCCGAAGCAAAAGTAGCATCAACATTAGCGATAGCATTGACACTTATCGTGTTCGCTACAGTAGCCGTACAAGGCATATCTGCTGTCAAGAAAATATAATTTGTACCTACTACATAGTTTTGGGTAAGCCCTGTAAAACTTTGCGCTCCCGCGCCCAAGCCTGTAGTTTTGGTAGAGCCTATTTGAACAGGTGTACCTGTTGTAAAACTTGCGTTATTGTGATACCAAATTTTCAAGTTACTCAAATCACTTGCTACATAACTTCCTGTTGTAGTGAAAGTTATTCCATTCAAAACAGCTGTAGTAGTCGCTACTGTAACATCTACTCGATACAAAACTACATTTGTTGTATTTTGAGTAGGATTTGAAACAGGTGCAGTGCCACTCGCCAAAGAAATGGCAGGTGTTGCGGTTAGAATTGTTTGCGCACCGCCCGCACTTACCGAGCCTGTAGGCACTCCCACCGCAAAAGTAAAGTTTGCAGGAGCTAAGGCATTGGCATTTATTGTATTGCCATTTATACCTATTGCCGAAATATCTGCTGTAACCCAAAAATAAACTGTTGTATTCTTTGTAATGCCAAAAGCCAAACTACTGAACGTGGCTGTTTCGCCTGAACCCGAAGCTGTAGCTGTAACGCCTGTAAAAGCAGTAGCACCTGCAAAACTATTGCTTGTATTGCGCCACAATTTCAAACCACTTGCCTGCATATCTGCCGCTATGTAAGTACCCGCCAAAGGTATCGTAACTGTATTCAAAGTAGCATTTGCTAAGTTTCCTTCTGTTATCGTGAAGCTCTGCAAAATATTGCTTGTAGAACCTTGATTGACATTGCTTGCTGAAGGCTGTGTGCCATTATTGGCTATAGATAAAAGAGGGGTAATCGTCAATTCCCACGCGCCCATGTCGGGTGTACTGCCAGAGCGTGTAGTACCTCCAAAATCAGTTGTAATACCTGTACCTGTTCCGCCTGCGTTATCTGCCAAACTTGCTACTGAAGTGCTGTATTTCAAAAAATCAGCACTTGAGCCTGTAGTAGATTGCCATGTAGGGTTTTCACTTACAGAGTTCGCTTCGCGTGTGCTTACCCTTGTTTGATAAGCTAAAAGTGTTTGGTCTGAGTTTGTACCATCAAAAAATATTAAATTACTTGTACTTGGCGTACCCGCAAAAAACAAGTTGTTATTTGAAGTAGTAGCAAAGTTATTCAAATTAGTAGCCGCTGACCTTCGCAAAGCCACTGTCAGACCTGTACCTGT
>RDXI01000177.1 GCA_004292795.1 Bacteroidota bacterium
TGCAGGGGCTTACTCTTTCGTAGAGTGAAGCAAAGTTATAAAACAAAAAATAATATCCCAAACTTTTTTGCAAATTTTTTCATAAAAAAAGCCTTGCCTGCTGTAGGCAAGGAAAGGGTAGGCAAGTTCTGCAGGTTTTCTTCACACCAAAGGAAGTAACGGCGGGCTTTCTTTCCTTGGTCATTGTTCTCAACCATAGCTAATTCCTTTGCCATATTGAGCGTGAGAGCATAATCTCGACTTTTTCTGTCCCCACCCTTCTGATTACTCATTTTTGAGTAATCAAAATTCACTACTACAAAATTAGTGTTTTCTAACAGATTATATTCTTTGATACGCCTAACTATCCAATCGCTGAAGCGTGTTTCAATCTCCAAAAAAGCATGGAGTTCCCTTGCAGACACTACTCGCCTGCCTTCTTCGTTTAGCTCAATCCTGATAAGGGGAGCATTTTCAAAGTTTTGATTTTCCGCAAAAATTTCGTTGTTTTGCATTGGTTTTATTGTTAAAAGTTGAACCATTTAGCCCTTGCAATTAGTTTCGAAGACGTTGCAGGGGCTTACTCTTTCGTAGAGTGAAGCAAAGTTATAAAACAAAAAATAATATCCCAAACATTTTTGCAAATTTTTTCATAAAAAAAGCCTTGCCTACTGTAGGCAAGTACTGTAGGTTTTCCTTGCACCAAAGGAAGTAACGGCGTGCTTGTTTACCTTGTTCGTTGTTCTCAACCATAGCTAATTCCTTTGCAGTGTTGAGAGTTAGGGCATAGTCCATTTTTGGTCTTCCCACTTGTTTTAATTTTACTGAAATTTCAGTAAAATCTATTTCCTTGCGAAAAGAGTATTGGGATACACGATAAGAAAACCAATCATTTAGAGCCTGTTCAAAAATAACTTTGTTTGGTAGCCCCGTAGGGGCGATATCTTTGTAGCAATGACAATGTTAAGATTATCAAAGCCCCGTAGGGGCGACATCTTAAGATGTCACCCCTACGGGGTTCTGGTTTGTGGAACGGCTTTTCTACAAAGATATCGCCCCTCTGGGGCTAAAAATGCACTACCAAAAAAATTGAATAGGCTCTGAAGCGTGTTTCAATCTCCAAAAAAGCATAGAGTTCCCTTGCAGACACTACTTGCCTGCCTTCTGTTGCCCAACTTTGACGTTTCACAACTTTATGAAACGTGTAATCTCGGTTTTCCACTAACTCATATTTTTTTATACGAGCCTTTGCGCGGTGTGGTTTGTGGGGACACAAACTACAGCAGGTTAAACTTTTTTGCAGAAATTTTCATACAAAAAGCCTTGCCTACAGTAGGCAAGGAAAGTGTAGGCAAGTTCTGTAGGTTTTCCTCATTTTTTGGGAAAAACCTTCCGATAGTCTTGGTTTTTTCCATCATTGCACACGGCACAGTGTCGGGTTCAGAAGATACACAAAAGAACGCTTCTGACATGGGCAGGCAAGATACTTTTTGCGCTTTCTTGGATTATGCCTAAATTTGCATTATTATCATCATTAAATCCTAAAAAAATGCAAGAAGTATATATCGTATCGGCAGTAAGAACCCCTATCGGAAGTTTCTTAGGCAGTCTTTCTGCCCTCACTGCCACACAACTCGGAGCGGAAGCTATCAAAGGCGCGTTGGCGCGTGCAGGCGTGAAGCCCGAAGACGTAGAAGAAGTATTGATGGGCAATGTGGTTTCGGCTGGTTTGGGACAAGCTCCTGCACGCCAAGCCGCCATCTATGCAGGCTTGCCTAAAGAAGTTTCTTGTACTACCATCAACAAAGTATGCGCTTCGGGTATGAAAGCCATTATGTTGGGTGCGCAAAGTATCATGTTGGGACTTCGTGATGTAGTCGTAGCAGGTGGTATGGAAAGTATGTCGAACATTCCTCACTATTTGATGAAGTCGCGTTTTGGCTACAAATATGGCGACACGAATTTGGTGGACGGCTTGGCATTCGATGGCTTGACTGACATTTACGACAAACAAGCTATGGGCGTGTATGCAGACCGTACTTCTGAAAAATACGGCTTCACACGCGAGTTGCAAGACGAATTTGCCATTCAATCCTACAAACGCAGTGCAGAATCGACTGAAAAAGGCATTTTCAAAAATGAAATCGTGCCTGTAGTCATTCCACAGAAAAAAGGGGACGCTATCACAGTAGGCGAGGACGAAGAATACAAAAACGTAAACTTCTCTAAAATCCCTACTTTGAAAGCCGCGTTTTCGCCCAACGGAACGGTTACTGCCGCCAACGCTTCTACTATCAATGATGGCGCATCGGCTACTATCTTGATGAGCAAAGCAAAAGCAGACGCATTGGGCATCAAACCTATAGCGCGTATTGTGGCATTTGCAGATGCAGAACAAGAACCCGCTTGGTTCACGACCACACCCGTACAAGCCGCGAAAATAGCCCTCAAACGTGCAGGTTTGCAGGCAAGCGACATCAACCTCTTCGAAGTAAACGAAGCCTTTGCTTGCGTTTCTATGGCTTTTGCCAAAGAATTTGAATTTGGTTGGGACAAAATGAATATCTTGGGTGGTGCAGTTTCACTCGGACACCCACTCGGCAGTTCTGGTTCTCGAATAGTAACCACTTTGACAAATGCACTTGCTCATGCGAACCAAAAAATCGGCATGGCGGCAATCTGCAATGGCGGTGGCGGAGCTTCAGCTATCATCATCGAAAGAGTATAAAAGTTCTTGTGCTTAGTAGGATAGGGTTTGAAACTCTATCCTATTGATTTGATATTTCGTGATTTGTGTTCTCGCACCACTCACAAAGCTAAATTTTCTCCAAAATAAAAGCCCTTCGAGGCTTTTTTGTATGTATGCTTTTCAACAGTCCACAGTTTTTTTTGCTCCTTTTTGTAACACTATTTTTGTATTACTTGCCTGCCTTGCGCAAGCTACAAATCTATACCCTGATAGGAGCAGGTTTTGTTTTCTATGGCTCACACAAACCTATTTTGGTGTTGTTGTTGCTCACTTCCATAGCCCTCAACATCATCACGAGCTATCAAATAGCCACACAAAAAAATAGAGCTACGCAAAGGCTCTATGCTACAGTGGGCGTAGTGCTTAACCTCGCTTTGCTTGCCTTTTTCAAGTATGCAGGTATGTTGAGCCTTACCTTCTTGCCTAAAGAAAGCCCTGTAGTCAATTTCTTGACGAGTATTCCCTTGCCTATAGGCATTTCGTTTTTTACATTTCAGGGCATTAGTTTGGTGGTTGATACGTTTAAGAGCCAAGACAATTCGCTTTTCAGGAACATCAAGCCCACTTCGCATACAGTTGAAACTACGCTGTTTATTGCCTTTTTCCCACACGCCATCGCGGGACCCATTGTGAAGGCACACGATTTTTACCCACAAATCAAAACCAAATTTTTCCGCGAAATTCCTTTTGAACCTGCATTCAAGGCATTGGTAATAGGGTTTTTCTTGAAAACAGTGCTTGCTGACAATCTCAAAGATGAAACTTTTTGGATTAGTTTCCCCCAGTTTCAAGGTTTATCTTCTTTGAATTTGATTTTTTTGCTTATAGGCTATTCGAGCCAGATTTTTGCTGATTTTGCGGGTTATTCGCTCATTGCTATAGGGGTGGCGCGTTTGTTTGGTTATGAGCTTACACAAAACTTTAATTTCCCTTACATCTCGCGTTCATTTGCCGAATTTTGGCAAAGGTGGCACATCTCACTTTCTTCTTTCTTGCGCGAATACCTTTACATTCCGCTTGGGGGCAATAGGAAAGGCAAATTTCGCACTTACCTGAACTTGATGATAGTGATGGGCTTAGGCGGTCTTTGGCATGGTGCGGCGTGGAGTTACTTAGTTTGGGGTATGTTTCATGGCGTAGCATTAGCTATTGAGCGTTTGTTAGATGACGCACTGAAGGTAAAAATCCGCCACTGGAGTTTGCAAATGCTCCAAATATGCTTTGTTTATACAGCCGTTACGCTTGCATGGCTTTTGTTCAAACTGCCCGAATTTAGCCAAGTGATTGCGTATTTTATCGCTATCGCCCACAATGCCCACAAAGCTGTAGATTATCAAAAAATCAACGTAGTGGTATTCTATAGTTTGTTTGTGCTGTTTTATCACTTGTATTATTTGTTCATCAGCAAATACCCGCAAAGCAAAGTACGTCAAATTGAGCCATACCTTTATGGAGTTTGTTTGTTTTTGATTATTACCAACAGCGGTTCTACAGGCGAGTTCATTTATTTCCAATTCTAAAAACCTTGAAACCTTATGATAAAGAAAGCATTGCTCACAACTTTGGTACTTTTGGTGTTCTATTCTATTGCTACACAATTCATCAACAAGAATTTTGTGGCAAATAATATGAACGAGCGCAATTTTATCAAAGCCGACCAAGTAAACTATCTCAATCTCGAAGGTAAAAAAATAATCGTAGGCTCGTCTATCGCACACAGGCTCGCACTCGAAGGGAGGCAAGATTTTCACAACTTGTCGCTTGAAGGCAAAAGTGCTTTGACAAGCATGGAAATCCTCATCGAGCAAGGCATCAAGCCCAAAATGTTGCTCATTGAAACCAACGTTTTTTTGCCCATAGACCACGACCTCGTGGACTACAGCACGAACATTATTTTCAGCAATTTGCGTCAAAATGTACCTATTTTGCGTGTAGAACAAAAACCTTCGCGCTATATGATGCCTATTATGATGAATCAAGGCAAGTTGGGGAAAGTGTATGTAGGCTTGAACGAAATGGTAAAAACGGTCTTTCCTGCCTCAAAGCAGGTAAGCCAAACACAACAAGTAAAAAATACTGTGATGCCAAAGGTAAACTTGCCTGACCTGAAACGCCAACTTGCCTACTTCGAGAAGCAAGGCACACAAATCGTTTTCTTTGATATGCCTGCAGGTTGCAATGAACAGCATACGTATTTGGCTAAACTCATGCGTGAGAACTTTCCACACATTCCTTTCTTGCCTACTGCGAACTGTGCAGATTTTCCTACAAGTGATGCTACACACCTCACGCAAGAAAGTGCGCAAAAATACACCCATTTTTGGCTCAAAGAAGTTGAAAAAATAGAGAAATAGCATGTTCAGAATTACCGTTTTCTTTTGTTTAATCTTTGGATTCCTTGCCTGCCAGACAGCACTCGAACCCGCAGGCAATAGCACACTTTTGGCAGAAAATTTTTATACCAAAAGCTATCACCCACAAGTAAACGCCTACAGCTACGCAGGCGAGGCAGGCGAGCTTGACTCAATGGTAGTCGACTTTATCCGACAATGGGCTATCGAGGGCGCGTCTATGTGTTTGCTCAAAGATGGCAAAATCTTGTTTGCCAAAGGCTACGGCTGGGCAGACAAGGAAAAAGGCATAGCCATGCAACCCTATCATCGACTGCGCATAGCAAGCGTTTCGAAGCTCTTTACAGCAGTGGCAGTTATGAAGCTCGTGGAGCAAGGAAAGCTAAGCTTAGATAGCAAGGTTTTTGGCGAAAAAGGCATTTTGAAGTCTTATAGGCACTTGCCTATAGCCGACACGTTGGCGTATCAAATCACAGTCGAGCATTTACTCACACACTCGGCAGGGTGGCGCAATCAACTACGCACAGACCCCATGTTCGCGCCTGTGGCAGTGGCAAAGGCTATGAAATTAGAAACAGCCCCAAGCTTCGAAACTACGTTGCGTTTTATGCTCGCACAGCGCGGAATGTTCCGCCCAGGTGAATTTGTGGATTATTCCAATTTTGGCTACACACTCTTAGGCGAAGTAGTGCGTGATGTGGCAGGCAAGCCCTTCGAGCAATATTTGCAAGAAAACATCTTGCAACCCATAGGCGTGGAGCGCGTGGCGATAGGCAAGAACACCTACGAAGAACGATTGCCCCACGAAACGCGCTACTACACACACCCGAAAGAATCGCGCAAACTCTCTATCTACAATTTCAGCGACTCGGCTTCGGCAGTCTATGAAGGCAACAACACACAAGCCTTAGCAGGCGCGGGCGGACTGATAGCCACACCACTTGACATTGCGCAATTTGTCTTGCACATCGATGGACTCTCGCCTGTAGCCGATATACTCTCGCCTGCCACGCTGGAGCGTATGACAACCATAGTAGGCAAGGACAGCACCAAGCAACGCCTCATAGGTTGGAAACACGCAGACGCAGAAAAATGGTGGCGCACAGGCAATTTGAGTAGCACCTCTTCCTCCGTAACACGCCGACATGATGGCTATACGTGGGTATTCGTAACCAATACAGGCTCGTGGCGCGGTCCCTTTTTTGTGTATGAAATAGAAGGATTGATGCGCCGTTTTTTGCGCAAATACAATGCCTTGCGAGCAGAGTAAAAATTTATTCCCCATACTTGGCTCGCTTGTCGCGCAAGGCACGCATGGCTTGCGTAAGCCCTTGCAACGTGAGCGGAAACATTCTATCTTCGGTAAATTCGCGCACAATGCCTATGGATTGTGTGTAGCTCCAATATTGAGGCAGGGTAGGATTGAGCCAAACCATATAAGGGAAATTTTCCTTCAATCTGTTCAGCCAAGTGATGCCCGCTTCTTCGTTGTAGCCCTCCACACTGCCGTTTTTGTGCGTAATTTCATAAGAAGCCATCGAAGCATCTCCTACAAAAATGAGCTTGTAATCTTGGTTGTATTTGTGCAAAAGCTCAAGGGTAGGCAAGCGTTCCTCGTGCCTTCGCGTATTGTCTTTCCACAAAGACTCGTAAGGGCAATTATGAAAATAATAAAATTCGAGATGCTTAAATTCATACCTTGCGGCAGAAAAAAGTTGCTCGCATTGGCGAATATACACGTCCATCGAACCGCCCACATCAAATAGCATCAATACTTTTACCCGATTCCGCTTGCTTGGACGCATGGCAATGTCCAACACACCCGCATTTTCGCCTGTTCGTTTGATGGTTTTGTCCATGTCGAGTTCGTCAGCACGTCCATTGCGCGTCAAGATGCGCAAACGGCGGAGTGCCATTTTGATAGAGCGCGTATCGAGTTCAAGCGTGTCGTCTAAGTTTTTGTAATAACGCCTGTCCCAAACTTTTACTGCCCTTCCCTGCTTGCCTTCGTTGCCTATGCGCACTCCTTCAGGATTGTAGCCATGCATACCAAAGGGAGAAGTTCCCATCGTGCCAATCCATCGATTGCCTCCTTCGTGCCTATCCTGCTGTTCGTCCAGCAGTTCGCGTAGGCGAGCCAAAAGAGCCTCCAGACCGCCCATTGCCTCTATCATAGCCTTTTCTTCTTCCGAAAAAATCCTTTCCTGCAAACCCTTTTCGAGCCATTTTTCAGGAATTTTAAAAATTTCCTCTAAAGGTTTGAGGTACATATTTTGGAAATATTGCCCAAAAAGCACATCAAAACGGTCTAAATGCTCCTCGTGCTTCACAAACGTAGCACGACTAAGGGCATAAACTCCACCACGCGCTTTTGCAAGGCTTCGAGCAACGTCAGCAGTTCGCGCAAAGAAACAGGCAAGCCATTTCGTTTGAGCAAGTAAAAAAAGTCGATGAACATACACAGGCTATTTACGCAAAGCTAATAATTTTTCGTGCAAAAGTGATAGAAACAAAAAATTTGGGCGAACTTTGGCGCATGAAAAAAGTAACCTACATTCTTTCGCACATCAACAAATCTCTTGCCTTCGAATGGATAGCAGAGGAATTAGACCGCAACGCCTTCGATTTGTCGTTTATTTTGTTGAACCAAGGGGACAGTTATTTAGAGCAGTTTTTGAAAGAAAGGCAAATTCCCGTTTTTCGGGTGGAGTATGCAGGCAAGAAGCACCTTTGGCGTGCCTTTTGGCAGGTAAGGAAGTTGTTGAAAAAATTAGGCACAGAGGTTATTCATGCGCATTTGTTTGATGCGAACATCATAGGCTTGAGCGCGGGCAAGAGCTTAGGCATCAAAAAACGCATCTACACGCGCCACCATTGCACCCTGCACCACGTCTATTTTCCGCGTGCTGTGTATTACGACAAGTTCGTGAATTGGTTGGCTACGGACATTATCGCTATTAGTGATGTAGTGAGGC
>RDXI01000178.1 GCA_004292795.1 Bacteroidota bacterium
GCATCTCTGCCTCCAGCTCGGCAATGGCATAAATGCGGGTGCGGTCTTCGTGCCTGAAAGGATAATAGGCTATCAAGTCGCGGTAATAAAACAGTTCTAACTCTTTGTTGAGCAGGTGAGCGCGTTGCGCCCCTACGCCCTTGAGAAATTCGATTTTAGTGTCCCAGAAGTCGCTCATAGCATAATCTTACCTAATTTTTAAGCAAAGATAGCTTTTTTTGTATAAAAAAGCTATCGTTATGCAAAAAACATAGCTTTTTTGAGAAAAAAGCTATAGTTATGCAAAAAACATAGCTTTTTCTCAAAAAAGCTATCTTTTGAAAAAAATATGTGTCTGTGCGTAGGCATTTAATGTATCAAATGCTTAAAAATTCGCGGTGTTGCTCCAATCCAAAGAGCGTGAAGTGCTGAATGTGGCGAAAGTCTAAGAATGTGGTATGCAAGCTTTCTGCCTCGCCTACCAACGTGTAGGTTTCCAATATTTGGAACAAACTGCGGGGCGTTATTTGTGCCAATAAGTCGTGAAAAGAGTTTTCCATATTTTTTCCTGTTTTGGGAATATAAATCTATTTTTGGGATATTTCTCAAAATAGCCTTTTTACATATACTTGATAATCAATGTTTTATGAGCTAAAAATAAATTGGCATATTATTCGAATAAGTATTATTGAGATTAAAAACTCAATGCATAGCTGGTTGAAGAATTTTTTTTATCGAAAAGCCCATTCTTTTGGAGTAGGCTTTTTTTATTGCCCCACAAAAATCGATAAAAAACGCTAACTTAGCAAGAAAAACCTGTTTTTCTATTCTTGATGTGGATTTATCTCTTTTTGTGTATGCAATACGCTGACAATGATACGGCTACGCTTCAACTGTTGCGCCAAAAACTGCCTTACCTACGCATAGCCGAAGCAGGGGCAGGCAAGGTAGGCAAGCCCGATATGGACATGAGCATCACTTTTGAATACACCTTTATAACTATAGTTTACAAAGAAAAAAGCACACAAACCTTGTGGCTTTCCATTCGCAGGAGCGTTTCATTCAATATAGTTGAAGTTTGGTGCAAAGATGCTACCCAAACCGAGTCCTTCAAAACATGGTTTTTGCAACAAGAGTCCCAAAAAGGGACAAACGCAACAGATGACCTCGCGCTGTGGGCGTGGCTCGAAAATCCGTCTGTGCGTCTTGCGTTGGAAAGGGCAGACCGCGTAGGCAAGATAGGCAGAGATTGTGCGCATACGACTTATGGGGAGGCTTATTATGAAAAAATCGTCCTTTCCTCGAAAGGCATTTTGTTAGAACAAACGGATTATTGGAACGCTACTTCGCTTGACCGCGAAAATTATTGTATGCGCCGTTTAGAAATGTTTATACCCTTTGCGGAAGCCTTGCCTGCTTTCTATAATTTTCAACAAAAAGAAAACTTGTATTTGGCATTTTCGGATAGTTCCGCGCCCAATTATCGTGCTTGTGGCAAGGCTATTCGAGAAGCCATTACGGAAGTAATGCGTTGATTTTTCAAAATTAGTGTGTATCTTTGCGCAAACCAACGCAATATGCCCCAGAGTTACATTGTAGGCTTGTGTGGCGGTAGCGGTTCAGGCAAGAGCTTTTTCTTGCACCAACTCTGCGCCCAATTTGAGCCAAACCAAATTTGTTTAGTTACTTTAGATAACTACTACAAGCCCCGCGAACATCAAGAAAAAGATGACCAGGGTGTGCTAAATTTCGACCTTCCACAAGGCGTACATCTCGAAAAATGTATTGCTGACATTCAAGCCCTACAAGCAGGCAAGGTCGTAGAATTAGAAGAATATACGTTCAACAATCCCTCGAAAAAGGCTTCTGTGATTGTGCTAAAGCCCGCGCCTATCATTTTGGTCGAAGGCTTGTTTATATTCCAAGAGCCTACTTTGCGCAAATTGCTCGACCTCAAGGTGTATATCGATGCCGAAGACCATATCCGCATCAAAAGGCGTATTTTGCGCGATAACAAAGAACGTGGCTACGATATGGGTGATGTGTTGTATCGCTATGAGTATCACGTCTATCCTTCTTATCAAAAATACATTGCTCCGTACAAACGCGAGGCGGACATTGTGATAAACAATCACACCAATTTTACAGTTGGTTTAGATGTATTAACAGGCTTTTTGAAGTCAAAAATATAACCCCATGAAACGATTTACTTACCTTGCCTGCCTTTTTGCTATGCTGTGTTTGCTTACCTACTGCAAACCTGCGGGTCCTGGCACGCTCAATTTCTTTAGTCTGCAAGATGACATCAAACTTGGGCAACAGTTGCGTGATGAAATAGCCAATGCACCACAAGAATATCCGCTTCTTGACCGCACTCGTTATGCGCAAGCCTATCAGCACTTGCAACGCATTACGGATAATATCCTCAATTCGGGAGGCATCAAATACCGCAATGAATTTGAGTGGAAACTGCATATTATCCATGACGACAAGACGCTCAATGCGTTTGTTACACCTGGAGGCTATATTTATGTCTATACAGGGTTGATAAAATACTTGGAAACGGAAGACGAATTGGCGGGTGTGATGGGACACGAAATAGCCCACGCAGACCGCAGACACTCTACCAACAATTTGACTAAACAATACGGTGTGAGCATTATGTTGAGCATTGCTTTAGGCAAGAATCCTGGACAGTTGGGGCAAATCTTGCAAGGTATGACAGGCAAGCTCGCAGGTTTGAAGTTTAGCCGCGCTACAGAAACAGACGCAGACGCGCAGTCGGTAGTGTATCTTTCCAAAACGCGCTACTCTTGCACAGGCACGGCTGGCTTTTTCGAGAAAATGATGGCACAAGGCGGACAACAACCTCCGCAATGGCTAAGCACACACCCCGCTCACGAAAACCGTGTGAATGACATCAAAGCAAAGGCGCAAGAAATAGGCTGTAGTACGCAAATGAGCGACAATCAACGCCAATATGCGGAACTGAAGGCGAGCTTGCCTAAGTAATTTTTATGTATGCTATATGCTAAAGAAAAGTTTTGAAAAATGTTTGTGGGAAGAGCTTGTGAGGACTTTTGGCTTGGAAAAAGTAAAAGACTTGCAGGCTTTGACTGTTTGGCTACAAGGCGAGGCAGTCATAGACACGAATATTGCCAAAAATTTGCAACGCTTGAATACTTTGCTGATTGATAATTTTTGGAATTGGAATGAAGATGAGCTAAAAATGCAATTCATTTCGCCTTTGCTTTATTTAGTAGATTACAACGACAATGCCAAATATCACCCCTTTTCGCAACGCTATCTACAAATGCGCACTGAAGAGGTGGAATTGTCAGGTTTTGTAGAATGGATATTGGCTACAGGCATACAAGTTCCACGCGAGCCATTTTTCTTTTTGCACGAATACAAAAAAGAACAAGGCACAGACAGCGACCCGTTGGGGCAAATATTAGCCTCTATGCTCACTGCCCAATACCTAAACGAACACAAGGAAAAACCGTTGTATGGTTGTTATGTGGTAGGCAAGGATTGGTATTTTATGGTGCTTGAGGGCAAGAAATTTCAGACTACGCTTGCCTACAACGTTACAGAATTGGACAAATTAGAAAAAGTTTTTCAAATACTTACTCACATCAAAGAACTTGTGTAATGATACAATACTTCAAAGCCTTGCACCTTATTTTTGTTGTTACTTGGTTTGCGGGCTTGTTTTACATAGTGCGCCTTTTTGTGTATTATGCCGAAACGAAGGATAAGCCCGAACCTGCCCGAAGCATCTTGCAACAAGAGTTTTTAGGTATGCAACGAAGGCTTTGGTACGGCATCACTACGCCCTCTGCGGTGTTGGTGGCTATTTTTGGGTTGGGAATGCCTTTTTATCTTGGCTACCCGCTTACGCAATGGCTCATTATCAAATTGGTGTTGGTCGCGCTGTTGTATCTGTATCATTTTTCTTGTCAAATGATTTTCGACCAACAACAAAAAGGCATCATTCGCTATTCGGGCTATAGCCTCCGTATATGGAACGAAGTCGCTACCTTGTTTTTGGTAGGCATTGTTTTTTTGGCAGTGTTAAAAAATTACTTAGATTTGTTGTGGGCTTTGGTGGGATTGTTGGTGCTGATGATAGTATTGTTTACCGCCATACGCATCTACAAACAACTCAGAAACCAACCCAAATAGCCCCTCTCCTACCCTTCCACCTTTCTACCTCTCCACCCTTCCACCTTTCTACCTCTCCACCCTTCTACCCCTCAACCCCTCAACCTTTCTACCCCTCAACCCTTCTACCCTTCCACCTTTCTACCCCTCACCCTTCCACCCTTCCCCCAAATGACCATACTCGACATATTGATAATGTTTATTTCCTTGTTGCTTTGCGCCTTTTTTTCAGGCGTAGAAGTAGCCTTTTCGAGTGCGGACAAACTTTATTTTGAAGTAAAGAACAAAAAAGGCAGTATGCCCGACAAATTGCTTACGCCTTTTTTCAAAAACCCGAATAAATTTTTGCTCATTATGTCTTTGGGGCATACCTTGTCTTTTGTGGTTTTTGCCATTTACAGCACGCAACATTTTTTGCCGTATTGGGTACATATTTTCCCAAGCCATCTTTGGGGCGAAGGCGTTGCTTTGTTTTGCCAAATTGTGGTGATTGGTATGTTGTCCATTTGGGTAAGCGAAATTTTGCCGAAGCCTTTTTTTCTTATCAATCCCGATTATACCTTAGAGCGTTTAGCCTTGCCTATTAGTATTGCCTATTTTTTGTTGTACTATACTTTTGGCTATCCTACCCTTTGGGCATATAGGCGTAGTTTGGAATTGCTAAACTTGCAATATGAGGAGCAAAAGCCTGTCTATAGAATGAGCGATTTGAGGCGATATTTCAATGAAAGCAATAGCACGCCCTCGCCTGCCCGCGAAGGCGAGGAAGAAGAAAATCCCGAAATTCCGCTTACCAATGAATTGATAGGCAATGCTTTAGACTTCAAAGGCGTGTTGGTGCGTGATTGTATGATACCCAAAGAGGAATTGGTCATGGTGGAAGAAAACGAAACTGCCGAAGCTGTCCATAACCAAACTATCACTACGGGACATTCCAAAATTTTAGTTTATCGTGGCTCGCCTAATAATATCATTGGCTACACACACCCTGTGGGTATGTTGCGCGGACACATGGCGGCTTGGAATTCGCAAATTGTACCTATTCTGCGTACCTTGCCTACTGAAAAAGCCAATACATTGCTTATGAAACTGAACCAAGACAAAAAAACACTTGCGCTTGTGGTCAATGAACAACAAGATGTTCTCGGTTTGGTTAGTGTGGAGGACTTGATGGAGGAAATTTTTGGCGAAATCGAAGACGAATATGATAATTGATTTTTGAAAGTTGAAAGCTGAGAGTCGAAAGTTGAATGGTTCTATAAATCTTTCTTCCTTCTTACCTTTCATCTCTCATCTCTCATCTTTTACCTTTCATCTCTCTTCTCTCTCATCTTTCACCTCTCAACTCTTTACCTTTCATCTCTCAAATAAAATGCACGCTTATATAGAATCGCTCTTGTTTTGCGCCACTGAACCCATCACAGCGCAAGAAATACAACAATGTTTAGTGGAATTGTTGGCTACCGAAGTGCCTATCGAAGATGTGGAAATGGCTTTGCTCGCGCTTGTGCAAAAGTACGACAATGATAACTTTGCCTTCAAAGTCTATAGGAAAGCGGGAGGTTATCAGTTCCTGACCAAACCCGAATACCACAACATATTAGGGACTTACCTGAAACAAACCTCCAAAAAACAACTTTCCAAGTCCGCCCTCGAAACGTTGGCGGTCATTGCCTATAGGCAACCCACAACCAAAAGCGAGATAGAGCAAATTCGAGGCGTAAGTTCCGACTATGCCGTTCAGAAACTATTAGAAAAGGGGCTTATCGTCATTTTGGGCAAAGCCGAAACCGTAGGGCAACCCTTGCTGTATGGCACTTCGGATAAGTTTATGAGCTATTTTGGCATCAATAGCCTTGCCGACTTGCCACAACCGAAAGATTTTGCCTTGCCTGCCCTCGAAACCGAAGGCGAGTTGCAAGAATAAATATCTCAACATAAGGTTACCAAACAGCATAACAACGCATTAACAATATATTTTGTATTTCTCTACAACTTTTGCCTTGCAAAAACGTTTAAAAAGGAGTATAGAGAACCTTATTCAACCAACAGAAATTTACCCATTTTTTATGAAAAAGCAAATTTTCCTAACAACACTCCTTTTATTAGGTGTTATCGGTACAGTTTCAGCACAAGGAACTTTCAAAGTAATAGCCAGCAGTGGCTCTACTACTAAAGGCGGTGTAGGGCTGAAAATCGGAACATCTGTCTTGGCTTCCGACCAAATCACAGTAGGCGCAAAAAGCTATCTTGGACTTTCCTACGCCAAAGGTGGCACAGTACAAATCAGCAAAGCGGGTACTTATTCTGCCAAAGACCTCGAAACAAAGCTGCTTGCCTCCTCTAAGAGTTCTTCTCAAAAATACGCTGAATTTATTATAGGCGAGGTAGTGAAAGGTGGTGATGCCAACATTCACAAAAACCCTTACGCTCACCAAAACGTTACGGGTTCGGTAGAAAGGGCTGTGTATGGCATATCTGTAGATTTACCTATCACAACAGAGTATTTGGAAGCGCAATATACCTTCACTTGGAAGAAAGTAATAGGCGGTACAAATTATAATATTCAGATTTTCAACAATTTTGATGAGGTTGTGAAAAATGTTACGACACAAGACACTACCTATACCATCAATTTTGCTTCTCCTGAATTGAAAGATTCTGATTTCGTAAAACTTGTGATTACAGCAAAAGAAGTGAGCTTCCCAGACAATCAAGTCCCTAAGTTTTCCTTTATCAAAGAAGAGAATTTTGCGAACAAAAAGGCTAAAATAGATAAATTCAAAAAAGGGCTTGGCGAAAATTATCAAGAAGATGCACATAAGCAACTTGAGTTGGCTCTTTACCTTGAAGAACAAAAAATGTTGCTTGACGCAAAATTGGCTTATGAAAAAGCTGTGAAACTCGAACCTGAAAATAGTACTATGCAAGCGGCTTATGAGCAATTCAAAATACGCTATGGCATAGGCAAAGCACCCGAAGCAAATAAAGGCAAAGAATAATCTATAAACCATAAAAAAACGTTCTTTCTACACGGAAAGGGCGTTTTTTGTTATAATTGCAAACATACCTTGCCTACAGCGTGTTGTAAAGGTATGCGTATTTTGCTCAAGACTTTTGTAAGCAAGCCTCCTGCTGAAGTTTTTGCAGGCTTTGATGAGGCTTTGTTTTTGCGCCTCGCGCCTCCTTTTCCTCCTGTGCGCCTGAAGCGTTTTGATGGCTGTGCGGTGGGTGATGTGGTAAGCTTAGAATTGAATTTTATCTTTTTTCGAAATACTTGGGAGAGTCATATCACGGCGCAAGCTACTACAGAGAAGGAAATTTATTTCATAGATGAAGGTGTGAAACTGCCTTTTTTTCTCAAACACTGGAAGCACAAGCATCTCATCGAGCAGGCAGGCAAGGGCAGTTGCATCATAGATGACATTGAGTACAAAAGCCCTTTTTGGTTGTTGGATTATTTGCTGTATCCTGTGATGTATCTGCAATTTGCCTATCGCAAGCCTATTTATAAGAAGGTTTTTGGTAAATAAATTTGGTTCTATGTACAAAAAATGGTAACTATAACGTGAGTTCGGAATTAAAAACTAATACTAAAATAAATTTTAAAGTGCGTACAACA
>RDXI01000179.1:0-7363 GCA_004292795.1 Bacteroidota bacterium
ATTGACGCACTCCTGATTGATGAGGCACACGCCTACAAGCGACTTGGATTTGACACGAATTTGAGTGATGTGAAAGGCATTGATACTGCCTATTCCAAACGTGCTATGTCCACGTACCTAAAAATCACATGGATTTACGAGATGCTCAAAGCAGAGCGTAATGTGAGTATGTGGACAGGCACGCCCATTAGCAACACTATGGCGGAAATGTGGACAATGACGCGCTTTTTGCGTCCAAGCGTTCTCAAACGCAAATATATTCACGACTTCGACTCTTTTGCGGGTGCGTTTGCTATGGTGGAGAATAGTTTTGAAATGGACGCGGGAGGCAGGTACAAGACCGTTGCACGCCTCACGCGCTTTGACAATATGCCCGAACTGCTAAAAATTTGGAAGTCCTTTGCTGATGTGGTAACAGGCGAAGTATTGGGTAAACCTAAAGATATATCGGAAGATGAGTATTTGGCAAGACATGGCGATAACTACATGAACCAAACGCCATTGTTAGCCAAGCAACAAAATGGCAAACGTGATTATACAAATATCATCATCAACAAAAGCCCCGCACAACGTAGGCAAGTGTTGGCTTTCCAACAACTCCTAAATTGGTTTGATAAGGTAGAAGGTATGTGCAAGAAAAACAACGCACATATTCCGCTTGTGGTCTTTGGGCGTGCCAAACAATCCACGATAGACTTGCGCCTTCTGCCCGATTTTATCAATATCACAACTGCCGATTGTTTCCCTATGCCTGGCGCAAGTGCAGGCGTGATGCACAACGAATTTGATGAGGATAACAAACTCTTTGCTTGTGCGGAAAATGTGTTCCGCATCTATAAGCGCGACAAAGCGAACCCCACTGCACAACTTGTTTTTTGCGACACCTTCAGGCGTGTGGTTCTTGACTATGCGAACCGCAACAGCAAAGGCGAACCCAAAGAAATAGAGGTTTTCAACGTCTATAAGGAACTTAAGCGTATCCTTGTAGAAAAGGGCATACCAGAACATGAAATAGCTATCATCACTGACCACGAAAACAATCGACTCCCGCTCTATACCAAAGTCAGAAATGCGGAAATTCGGGTACTCATAGGCAGTACGCAAAAAATGGGCGTGGGTGTTGATGTGCAGGATAGGCTCGTGGCTTTGCACCATATAGACGCGCCCACGCGCCCTATGGACTTTGAGCAACGCAATGGACGTATCATTAGGCAAGGCAATATGAACGCTGTAGTTGAGATTTTCACGTATGGCATTGAGGGGACATTGGACGCTGTAGCCTACAAACGTTTAGAGCAAAAAAAAGAGTTTATAAAACAACTAATGAAAGGCTCGCTTAAAGACCGCTCTATGCAGGACTCTTTTGATGAAGAGGGGGACGCAGATTTTTATGCCATGTTGAGTTCTATGCTCACAGGTAGCACTACAGCAGTGGATTTGCTCAAAACCAAAAAAGACCTTATCCAAACCAAAAATCGCATAGAATTTGAGCAAGCGGAGGCGAGTAAATTGGTATCAGACAAGGGCAAGGCAGAAAGCCATTTGCAAGAACTTCAAGGCTTTTTAGAAAAGGAAACGCTGTTCGAGAAGGCTATCAAAGAACAATTTGCCGATACCAAAGATTTTACCATTGAGCGAATAGAATACGGCAATGGGCAGGTTTGGGATACCAATACTACCAAAACTGTTTTGGTGGAAAAGAAAGACAAGGAAAAGACCACACAGGTAGAAAAACAGGAAAAAGTGAAGTTGAGTGAAGCTCTCGCTGAACTGCTTGCCTACTATGAGCCACAGGTTATTGACTACTTCAGGCAAGGCATCAGGAGTGCGAACCAACAACACGACCACAAAACAGCTCTCAACATTCTAACAGCAAGCCCGAACCAACAAAACTTCTATGCAAATGGTTTTTTGATGCTTCTGAATTTTTACCTCAAACCCCTAACAGGCGTGTCGATGCAAAAGTACCCTTACATATTTACTGAACCATTTGGAGGTAATAATACAGAGTTTGAAATTCGCTTGGAATGGAATGTAATTTTTGAAAATGAGTTGCTTTTGCGAAAAGCATCTTCTTTGGATTTGTCTTTGAGCGACATAGCAAGCAAGTGGCAACGTGATATGCACACTACCTTTAGAGGAACTTCGGAAGACCGCGCTTATTGGCAACAAGCAGTGGAAAAAGAGCAACACAAAATAGCCTATCTCACTAACGAAATCAATAACCCGAAAGACCTCAATGAACTCAAGGCAAAAGTGCCTGAACTTACGAAAAAGGTGTCAGACCTTGAACGTAAGCTAAAAATTGAGCAAGAACTCGATATGCGCGAAGCTATGCAAAATAGCGGATTGCAAGGCTTTACGCACAATGCGCACTTTGTTCGTTTGGGTAGTCTTGACATGGTTATGATTGAACCTAAAGAAGACATACAGGCATTGATAGGCAAATTGTCAAGTTTAGAATTTAGCCAAAAAATGCCTAATGAACCGAAAAAGGGCAAACTACAACATAAGCAGAATGAAATAGAGTATTTGATTAGGGAAATAGATAAGATAAGTGATACTACTGATTCGGAAAGCTACAAAAAGTATAAGGAACTGAAAAGTAGTCTATATAAAAATGCACAAGAATTTTCTACTTTATATTTAGATACTAAATTTCATTATGTAGCCTATCCACACGAGTATATCAAATGGTTAATGGAGCAAAATCTTGCAAAGTGGGCTATGGTAGGTAAATTTGAAATTGATAGGCATTTTGTTAAAAATGACCTTTATAGTGGATTAACAGGGAAAAGTCAAGCACTAATTCGCCAAGCAATTTTAAAGGAACTCACAGGCAAAGAGCTACCCGCTTCTAAAGTTTCTATAAATTTGGTCTTTGATTCGTTGATGGATTGGTATGATAAAAATTTTGCAGAAAACGGACTTTCAGGCGTTGATTGGCAAAATATCTCATTCACGATTGAGGAAAGCAAACACACCCAAACAGGCGAGGCTATTTGGCTTATCAAATTTGAGCGACTGCAAAACTATAATGACTTCAAAACCTTAGAAAAACTTATCAAACCTATTGCCTACTACAGTAAGTTTGTGAAGGCATTTGTGGCAAAAAGTGAGGTTGTGGAGGCAGATGTTAGGCAAGTATTGGCAGGCGCAGGGGCTTCTGCTCCCTCGCCTACCACAACAACAAAAGTGCCTAAGAAGTTGATTGATTTTGCGAGTGGCAAAACAAGGCGCGACATTGTACGCAAAGAAGTAGAGGCGGGTAAGATGCTTTCTGCAAGGTATAAATACTTTAATGGTATGATTGATATGTATGAGTATGTGCCATTCGAGGATATGGTTTGGGAGGACGCAAACAATAAATATGTATTGGATTATCTCAAAAATTATAGGGTAACTATTGATAGTAAAGACCGTACAGTGAGTTTAGAGGATTATTATTGGCTTGTGTATAAAGACGATTTTGAAGCCATGAAAGCCTACCATGAAGAAGCTGTACGGAAAAACAAAGCTGAACAAGTTTTACAAGAACTCTTACGCTCTCGTGTATTGAGTGTAGATAGGTACAAGCAATTAGTGGAAACACAACCATACTATTTACTGAATTGGCGCGATTTGTACGACTTGCACAAGACGCTTCTCGAATATGCTTACCAAGATGACCAATATAATTTTTATGGTTTGATAAGTGATAAGGGTGTTTTGGCAAATTTGGTAGCTTTTATGTATGAGGGCGATTTGTGGGAAGCTATCAAAGAAGATATGAAACGCGCTGAACAAGACCTACCCACCAATCAGAGAAATTTCGCTGAAGCATTGCAAGATGCTAATAAGTATGGTAAAAAAATATGGCACATAAAAACAAATACCATAGACTTAGAAGAACTTACTGAAAAACTAAGTTCTTTGAATTTTACTACTCCTCTTTCAGGCACTACCCTTTTCCCAAAATTCAAAGGCGAATTAGACATCATAGAATAACCATGACCGAAACCGAATTATTAGAGCATTTCAAACGAGGCGAACTCAAATATCCTAACTTCAGGGCAATAGCCAATGCCCTGAAGTGGGATTTTAAGCACGACCTTTTTGATGCCTTGCCTGTGCAGTGCATAGTGTATCAGCCCCGCCTGAAGAAGCAAATGGTAGAAGAATTAGGTACAAGATACACTAACAAATTGTTGAAGTCCTTGGCTTGTTTTGCAATCGGCTTAAAAACTGTTGTTATCAATTTACCTAAAATAGTGCATGAGTATAAGGATTATGCTCAAAATGATGTGAGCTTGCACGAATTTTTGATAACGATTGTAGAACATGAGTACCTACACGCTTATTTTAGGCATACAGGCGTACTCATATCTAAAAACAAAATACCTCTTATCAGAGCAGTCAGGCAAGAAGCAGAAAGGCACTACAAGGACTCTATTGCTTATAGGGAAACAGTTGAACCTTACAAGAAACGTTACAAGAAACGTGCAGACTATTACGAAATTTTGGAGGAGGAATTTTTGATACAGTTTTACACCACGCAGTTTGAGCAAAGCACTGTAACCGTAGGCACACCATTTATTGATAGGCTCATGGACATCATGCAAGACGTACACCCCTATTTTACCATAGCCAAAGCCCCTAAGCAGGTAGGAAAGAAGTTAGAGAGGATAACTTTTTAATGATAAAACCCGATAGTTCATTGTGAACTATCACGTTTTTGTGTAGCAAATGCCTTGTATATGAGTAAAACGAATTATATGCTACAAAATAGTTTCTACCCTTGTAAGGGTATTTTTATACCCTTACAAGGGTATTTTCGATTTTTGAAAAATGCTATGTAATTGATTTTCATTGTGTTAAAATGTTTGTTTTTTGAGCATAGTTTGGTTGTATGTTGGGTGGGGTGTATTTTTGCAGAAAAAAACTTTTCCTTTTAATGTTTATGAAGTATTATGTTCATGATGGGCAAAAACAATCGGAAGCCTACACACTTGAAGAACTACGTGCATTGAGTACGCTAAAATCTGATACTTATATTTGGCACGAAGGGTTGAATGGTTGGAAACCCGCAAACGAATTGGTGGAATTAGCGGATTTGTTTACCAAACCGCCAACTTTGCCACCACCTTTTGCGAGCAAAGAAACTCCCAAAGAACAAAATCCGCTCCCTTCAGTCAGAAAAGTAAACAAGCCACTATTTCTACTTACAACAAAAATGAAGGTACTAATAGGCGTAAGCATTGTTTTGTTGTTAATTGCGATAAAATTTGCATACCCATACTTGTATGAAGCGGCTACAGGTGAACATTATCCTATTGTAGAAAGTGGAAATACAGAGTCGTCTTCGTCTGACCAAGAAAAAGAAAGACAAGAGGAGAACGATAAAAAACGCGAAAGGCAAAAAGAAATAGAGGAAGCAGAAGCTCGTGGAAAAGATGATGAGCAAAGAAGAATAGCAGAAGCACAAAACGCCCAACAACAAGCCCGTAACAACCAAGTCCAACAGCACAAAGAGTGGTCGAAAAACAACATGGGCGCACTTGTTCGCTTAGAGATTGTCAGTTATGAAGCAAGGAGATTAGGGGGTATTTACAATATTCGCGTCAGAGTTTACAATGATAGCGATTTTCCCGTTGATGCAATTCGGGGTAGAGTTGCATACGCAAAAAATAATGGAGAGGTTTTGAGCTTCGCTCCTATTTTTGCTAATAATATCCCTCCAAAAAGTTGGATTTATACTGACGCTCCAAGCAGTGATAGAGGCACTGTATTGACATCTCTTGAATTGAGAGGTATAAAATGTAGTGCCTTAAATTATGAATGGGGAAGGTAAAATGTGAAAAACACCGATAGCTCACTGCGAACTATCGGTGTTTTTTTTATTCAATGTGTGCAGTGTCTTTCAAAACCTTTTCATCATTTACACGCACATAATAACGCGCTGTAGTTTGCCAATCAGCGTGTAGCATCATATTTGCCACAGTTTCCAAAGGAACGCCTCGCACATTTAGCATATAATTTGCAAAAGTTTTCCTCCCCGTATGCGTAGCCACCTTTTTTTTGATACCCACCCAAGCGCACAGGCGTTTCACGCGGTCATTGTAGGTATTATACGCAGGCATTTTCAAATCAAAATCGTACCTTTCTAATATTTCACGTGCTTCTTTGAAAAGTGGAATAACGCCCATGACCTTCGTTTTTTTGCGCTTGATGCGAAGCGACAAGCGCGACAAGGTGTGTACTATCTTTTCTTTGTCTATCTGACACAAGTCAGACCAAGCCAAACCTGTAGCACACGACACAAGGAAAGCGTCCCGCGTGTGTTGCATACCTTTGTGCCGTAGTACGGCAGAGTCCGCCAAGCGGATAGCCTCCACTTCAGAAGAGTCAAGCGACACTATCTCGGTATCTTCTGTTTTGTACTTGATTTTGGCGAATACGTTTTTATCTACCCACTCGCACTCAATAGCGAAATTTAGGAACGTCCTGAAGGTGCGCAACACATACACCGCGTTATTGTGTGGATTGCGTACACTGTTTGCAGGTTTGTTCTCAAGTACAAACAAATAGAGTCCGTTTTGCATAGCCCGCGTTATTTGCGAAGGCTCATGCACGCCCTCCTTTTCGCAAAAGTACGGAAGCCAATAACGGCGAGCTTTATACGCATAGTGAGAGTCCGCGTCTTTTTCATACACACCTACATTTACCAAGCCTTTGTAATGCTCAATAAACCTGTTTATCATTTCACGAAGCCCCATACGTGGGGTTTCTTGCATAAGCAAGACTTTCTGCATCTCTTTAGGCGATATGGCGCGTTTTTCACGCTCATACTGCAAATGAGTTTCTGTAAACCTTGCCTGCACACGCTCAATCATAGTGTTGATTAGCTCATAATCCAGCGCACAGGTCAAAGCACGTTGCCGAACATTGCACCAAAAAGCAGGCGAGGTACGCAATTTTGGCAATGTGAATTGCAAACGTTTACCGTTTACGTCTAATTGCGCTTTGATAGGGTAAAACCCTTGTTTGTCTTGCTTCGTGGGTGTAACGTGCAAGAAAAATGATAAATTCATATTATTTACATACTTTGTAGTGTTGCTATCATTGCGCCAAGTGTGGACACACAATCGACACAGGGACAGCAAGACAATGTAAGGTTTACGGGCTGTTTTGGGCATTTACGCCTTGTATAACCCCTTTTTTGTAGTATGTAGGCACTTACTTACAATCATAGCTTTTTTGTAAGAAAAAAGCTATCGACTTGGCACAACTATAGCTTTTTGTAAGAAAAAAGCTATCGACTTGGCGCAACTATAGCTTTTTGTAAGAAAAAAGCTATCGACTTGGCGCAACTATAGCTTTTTGT
>RDXI01000179.1:7431-8723 GCA_004292795.1 Bacteroidota bacterium
TTTTTGTAAGAAAAAAGCTATCGACTTGGCGCAACT
This sequence comes from Bacteroidota bacterium, assembly GCA_004292795.1. Classification (GTDB taxonomy): domain Bacteria; phylum Bacteroidota; class Bacteroidia; order Cytophagales; family Microscillaceae; genus RDXI01. The sequence goes on from RDXI01000179.1 coordinate 7,468, forward strand.
ATAGCTTTTTTGTAAGAAAAAAGCTATCGACTTGGCGCAACTATAGCTTTTTTGTAAGAAAAAAGCTATCGACTTGGCGCAACTATAGCTTTTTGTAAGAACATACTACCCGTCACGTTCCATTTTCGCCTATTCGTTTGGTATAGGCAAGTATGGACTTTCGATATTATCTTCTTTTGTTTTTTGCTTGTGTTTGTCTTGCCTGCCAAGACAAGGGCGAAGCACTGCGCCAAAGGCGTTTGGCGGAAATGGTAGAAAAATGCGAAAATGCACTACAGATAGATGCTGAAAATGCTATACAGGCTTTGCATTACAAGATTCGTGGAGAGGGAAACTCACCAGAAGGAATAAATGCTTTAACTCTTGCAAAAGAAATACGAGGAAAAACAACACAAATACTAACCACGCTCAAGCAAGAACCCAATGCGAATATAGCAGATTATCAAGCGTATTTGTGGGAGAAAATGAAGGTTATTTTAGATGAAGAAAATAAAAATTGGTTCTTCTCAAACGTGATTGACTACAAAAATCTTTACGTCTTGCATTTGGAAAAAACTTGCTTGAGAAAGTTGGGTGCTTACGATTTAGATGTATATTGCGGTATTGATATTCCTCTTAGAGTGTTCAGCGTGGCGACTCCGCTTTTTGAGAATGAAACATATCGTGCAAAAATGTATATGGGTAGCCGTAATTGGAAACACGCTGTAGATAGCCTTTGGGTAAATGGAGTCTTGCAAATGCCTAACCCATCAACTATTTCCTTGCCTGAGCTGAAAGCAGGCAAGCACGATTTGATACTGAAAGTAAAAGCTATTAGTTCTGATAGAACTTTAGACACTACTTTTTCTTTCCCCCACACTTTCCACGTTTTGCCACGCCAAAAATGAAAAACCGCCTTTATTATTTCTTTTGGGCATCTGCCCTTATTGTTTGTCTTGCCTGCTGTTATGCCATAGCACGAAAGCAGTATTTCCAACGTGCTGACCGCTACAAAAAACTGTACCATTTAGAGAATTATGTAGAAATGCAATACGAAAAAAATGAAAGGACATTTGTAGAAATACTAAAAGCCATAGACCGCAAAGGAACTACAGCCCAACATGAGCCTATACTCCAAGAAACTCAAGCCTTGAAAAAACAAGTAGGAATCATTTACATGATGCTTAAAAAAGTAGGCAAGAAGTTGCCTGAGTATGCACGTTGCAATGTTTTGGCAGAGGACGCTTTGATAGTAGCCCTCCAAGATTTTGAAAACT
>RDXI01000180.1:0-5984 GCA_004292795.1 Bacteroidota bacterium
TTAGAGCTAAAATATTGTAAATCAATTCATTAAACAAGGAACAATCCACGTTTAACCCTTAGGGTGGAGGGCATTTTCACAAATTTGTGTAAATCAAACTTGTATGCCCTCCACCCTAAGGGTTGAACGCTTCGTAAAAAGGCTTTTATAGGCTAAAAACGTCATTTTAATTCTAAAGCAGGCAAGAAAAAACGTTTTCGCAAACACAGCACGCAATAGCAAAAAGCCCACTGTTACAAAACTGTAGCAATGGGCTTTTGGTTCATGATATATACAACCGCTTAAAAATCAGCGTCTAAGCTGAAGGCGTGATTGTTCGTATTGCTTGTATTGGTAACGCCTGCTTTTTGGTATTCCGCCACACGACTTTCGAAGAAATTAGTCTTGCCTGTGAGGGAAATAAGCTCCATAAAGTCAAAGGGGTTCGTGGCGTTGTAGTGCTTGCCTGCCCCCAAACGCACCAACCAATAATCGGCTACATACTCAATATATTGTATCATCAAATCCGAATTCATACCTATCAAACGCACAGGCAAGGCTTCCGTGATGAACTCTTTTTCTACCTCTACAGCCTCTGTAACGATTTGCAAAATGCGCTCTTTGGGCAATTTGTTTTGAATATAGCGGTTGTAAAGCAGGCAAGCAAACTCGCAGTGCAAAGCCTCATCACGCGAAATAAGCTGATTCGAAAAGCTCAAGCCTGACATCAAACCGCGCTTTTTCAACCAAAAGATAGAACAAAAACTACCCGAAAAGAAAATGCCTTCCACCGCCGCAAATGCTATGAGGCGTTCCGCAAAATTATCGCTCTCTATCCAACGCAACGCCCAATCTGCTTTTTTGGCAATGCAAGGAATGTTGTCAATGGCTTTGAAAAGATAATCCTTCTCACGACTATCACGAATGTAGGTGTCAATCAACAAAGAATAGGTTTCAGAATGAATATTCTCCATCATTACCTGAAAGCCATAAAAACAACGCGCTTCGGGAATTTGCACTTCCTTCATGAAGTTTACGACCAAATTCTCGTTCACAATGCCATCACTCGCGGCAAAGAAGGCAAGCACATGAGAAATAAAATGACGTTCTCCATCATTGAGTCCTTCCCAATCTTTGAGGTCTTGCTCAAGTTTGATTTCTTCGGCTGTCCAAAAGGAGGCTTCAGCTTGTTTATACATTTCCCATACGTCACGGTGTTTGATAGGAAACAACACAAAGCGGTCTTTGTTTTCTTCTAGTAAAGGTTCTTGTAACATAGTAAAATTTGAATATAGCGTACAAGTTTTAGGGGCAAAAAGAGTAGGCGATTTTAGGGCTTCCCATAAAACCGCCTATTCATATAACTTTTTTTTGAGTAAGATAGTTTAAGATTTTAGAAAAAAACCTTAAATGTAACTATTGTATCTCTTTCAATTCCACTTCGAACATAATAGGCGTTCTACGGCGAACATTCAAGTAGCCATCAATATTGAAGGCGGTAGGCGAGGGCAAGAATATCATACGCTTCTCGTTTACTTTCATCGTGCCTACTATTTCGCGCAAGCCTTGTACGAGCCAAGGGAAGGGTTTATCAGTCAAAGTAAACGTATCTTCGCGCTCATTGCCTGTTAGCCCCGTTGTAGGAGAGTAGGCAATAGGTGTGCCATCTAACAACAATCCTTTGTATTTTATCTTTACTTTAGAGCTTGAGGTTGCTTGCGCTCCCAACGCCCCGCTTGGAGGCAAGACTCTATGATAAATGCCCGAAGTGCTGGTGTAAACAGTATCTGTATAGCCCTTGCTCGCAAAGTATTCTTGCAACTGCAAACGCTCTGGTTTTACTAAGGTAAGTTGGAAACTCAAAGGAGCATAAGCGGGAATACTGCTTCCCGAACCTTGCCTACCATACCCTACAGAACTTGGGAACACAAAGAGCGAAGTTTCGCCATAGTTCATCATACGAACCGAACTTGTAAACCCTCCAATCAAAGCCGATTGCCCCAAAAAGATAGAAAAGGTAGTGTCTATGTTTTGGTCGAAGCGTGTGCCATTCAGCAATCTACCCACATAATTGACAAACAATTTTTCGTTTTCCTGTGGTTTTTTGCCAGTAGCACCTGCCGTAATGAGCATACGCCTCACGCTGTCTTTTCTTTCGGTAACGGTAAGCGGACTTTGGGAGATAAACTTTTCCATTTGTTCGTACTCGCTCCTTACCTCCACCAATTTCAGCTCATAGCGCAAAGACGAATAAGGCGGGATTTTATGCGTGCTGTTTTGCGCCAAAGCTCTGTAAGAAGGTATCAAAATAGTAGCTTCCTCGCCTTCGTGCATCAGGCGAAGCGCGTCTTCCAAACCGGGCAAAATGCTTTCTGTATTGATGAGGTACTTGTCGGGCAGGTTGCGGAGTTCAGAAGTAGTATCAACGGGTGTTGTTTCGTTAGTCAATAAGTATATTTTGAAATGCACTATGACCGAGTCGCCATCATTCACGACTTGTTTGGTGGGCAGTGGATTTTTTATACTATAGAATGTTCCTTTGCCTGTAGGCAAGGCATTGAGTCCTTTTGCCTTGATGTATGCTTGTATTTCAGCATCATTGGCATCATAATAGGCTTGGTCGATTTCTTTTTGTTTTTCTTCTTCCTTCTTGCAGGAGGTCAGGGCAAAACAAAAGACTGCGATGAAGCACAAAAAACGATTCATATTCATAGGGCTGTTTTTTAGTGGTGCAAAGATAACCTTTTTACGTTAGCTAAAAAAGTTATCTTGCATTTTTTGGTAACAAACACATAAAATATCACCACAACTTATTCATTATCAGGCAAATAGTTATTGTGCTAATCTTGCCTGCTTTATTTTCTCTTTTTCCTTTTCATACACTTCTTTGAAGGCATTGTATTCTTCAGGCGAGGTTATTTTTTGTAATTGCTCCAATCCATCATCACCATAATTCTCTAAGCCCACAATAAGACTTTGCTGGCAGTAGGCTTGCAGGAGAGCTACAGAATTGGCATTGGCACGCACTGCTTCGGTCAATACTCGATAGGCTTTATCCGAATTTTGGGCTTTATTTTGGAAAAAACGCGCTACTTCTATAATCACGCCTTCGTTGTAGGGCGTGGCTAAAGTGGCTTGCAGGTAGTATTTTTCGGCAGTTTTAAGGTCTTTTTTATCTTCGGCTATTTGGGCGCGGAAGAAACTAATATGCCTTCTGTGTTGTTTGTTCAGCTTTGGTTGGCGCAGTTCGTTTTCCAAATCCGCAAAGCGTTGTTGGGTAGCCATAATGCGCAGTTTGGCGTAATTTATTTCTGAAACAATGGCTTCAGGCAAGTCTTTCGCTTCAGGCAAGGTAGTAGCCAAGTCAATCGCCTTTGCAAGTTCGCGTTTGGCAAGCAACATTTCTATCATTTCGCTTCCTGCTTTTGCTTTCAGCTTTTTGTCGGTCATTTGGGCATAAATTTCTTGCAATGCCTTGAGAGGCGCGATTTTGAGCTTGTAATGAAGGAAGTTATAGCGGTCGTTGTCGTCCTCAATCTTGGCATCATCAGCCAATACTTGCAAAATTTTCACTGCCCAACCTGCTAAGGCTTGGTCTTCTTTCGATACTTCTTTCTTGCCTTCGCGGGGCGCGGGGTTTGCCAATTCCTGCCAAAGAACAGCGGCTTCAGCAAAATTGCCCATTTCGCTTAGGGCTATGGCACGATAAAACTTGCCTTCGTGCTTGTTGCCCAAGGCTACAGCGCGTTCAAAATAATAATCTGCTAACTGAAAGGCTTTTTGCTCCAGCAACCAAAGCCCTAAAACAGTGTTGTGGTAGGAGTCTTTTTCTAAGGTAGGCAAGCTCGCAAGAGCCTGTATGCCCGCATCTGTGTTGCCTCTGTAGTATTCATAGCACGCATTCAGGAAGCGCACACGCCAAAGGTTCAGCCCGTTTTTGTCGGCTTTTTCGAGGGCGTTTAATAACTTGCCTACCTGCTCATCATTTTCACCGAGTCGGTTCAAGCCATAGTTGTACGTATAAGCTACGCGCTGATTGAGGTCATTGTCGAGGGTTGCCTTGCCTACCGCGTTGAGAGGCTGGAGGTTCAAAACTTCGCCATACCTTGCAAACAAAGCCAATTTGTTCGCTCTGCCTACCACATTGCTTGCTTCATTTTGCACCGCAGGGAGTTTCAACAGTTCAGGATTGCTTGTTTTGCGCTCTGCCAAGATAGCCCAAAGATTGTTTTGTGAAATATCATCTTTCGAGAACAGTTTGGCACGCTCCAAGTGATAGAAAGCGGAGTCTAACACCTTTTTTTCTTTGTAATAAAGCGCGAGGTTGTTGTGCAAGATAGGACTTTTGGGAAAACGCACCAAGCCTTCTTTCAACGCGAACAAAGCGTGGAAAGGTTGTTCTTTTTCAGCCAACACTTGGCTAATTTTAAGGTATGTTTCGGGCAAAGGTTCGCGCTTGAGCGCGTTGCGTAGGAAAGCGATTTGTTCCGAAGTATTTTCTTCTTTCGCCATAATGTCGGCAAGGGCATAATTGGCGTGGTGATTGAGAAAATCGTTGGAATAGGCTTGTTGGTAGTTGATTTTGGCGGTCAGGCGTTGGTCGTGCATATAATAAATATCGCCTACAGTATTGTAATAACCTGCCAAAATCTGTTGGTACATATATTGTTTGTCTGCCGCGAAAAACATCAAAATTACCAAAAAGCCAAAGTAGCGCGTGATGTTGTACGAAACCAACTTGCCTTCGTATGTAACTTTTTCTACTTCCAAACCATCGCGGATTGGCTCGCTAAAGTTCAACAACACATACGCCAAAAAGATAAGCCCAAAACCTATGTACGCATAAAGTGTAAAATCGCGGAACACCCAAAGGAGCGAGTCTTGGCTCGTCAGGTGTGCGAAGCCTATAGTGCTAAAGCTGATAATCGCCATCGCCACATACAAAAACGCGCCTGTGGGTTCGAAGGGCAATATAAAACCTATCAAACTTTCGCGCTTCTTGTAGCCCCATATCCCCAATACTGCCCCAAGAAGCAACAGCCAATGCGTGTCTAAGAAGGTAAGCCCGAAGCGAAGGAAATTATTGACATCAAAATAATAAAAAACCAAGTGCAACAAATACAAGCCTATCATAAAAATAATATGCCCCAAATTGCTAGAACCGCCTTGCTTGTTGTACTTCACAATGAGGTGATACAAAGCGTGTGGAATGTCGTGTGCGGTCATGGTAATGAATATCATGGTCAGCAAAACAGGAATGACAATGCTATAATTTACCAAAAAAACTGCAGGATTGCGCAAAGGGCTTGCATGGAAACAGTAGGCTATCCAGCCTGCCGTAAACGCGCCTATTATCAAAAAATGCCAATGCCACGCCCAATCTTTGGCAAAAGACTGTAGCAAGAAGGTAAGGACAATGTAGGAAAGGAGCGTAAAGAGCAACAAATAATTGCTTCCGCTTTTGAAAACAAGCAAGTTATCCAACTGCAAGGCAGACAAAAAGAGTATGAAGCACGTCATACCCAACGCATACCAAAGCGACTTTAGGCGTGTGAAAACGCTCAACAACAAAACGGCACAAAATGCCAAAATGCCTCCAAACAAGTTGTAGAACCACACAGGAAAGTTAAAACCTTGTGCAGAAAGTTGGTATTTTTGTTCAGGAAGGAAAATCTCGCCTTCTATTGGTATGTTGAACATACCCGCGTTTACTTCGGCTATCGTGTGTTTGTTCGGCTGTAGCTCGGTGCTTACGCCCACAGGCACAGACCAAGCACTGCCCACCCAATAGGCGGTGATGTAGAAACCCACCGAAGCCACAAAACAAAGTAAAAGTAGCCAATAGGAAAGGCGCAAACTACGCGACCAAGTATGCCAAAACAGAAGTGATTTCATGAAAGATGCGAAAAATCGTAGAACGTAAAGGGGGTGCAAAATTAGGTGCAATAACATATACTACCAAACCTTGTGCTAACGGAACGCGAAATAAATGGAGAACTTGCACA
>RDXI01000180.1:6011-20205 GCA_004292795.1 Bacteroidota bacterium
TAACTTGCACGTTTGTAGCACACCCTTTCTAGGGTGTGTTGCATAGCAATTGCTACCCCGCACCCTAGAAAGGGTGCGCTACAGACTTTTGCTATATGCACTTTAAAAATTATTTTAGTATAATAGAGAACTTGCACAAATGTAGGACGCGCCCTATCTTTGCAAGGATTATGAGAAACGTAGTTTTGTGCTTCATGCTTTGCCTTTTTTGCGTGCCTGTGCAGGCGAGTTCGTGCTTGCCTACCCTCCGCGAAAAAACGGCTTGCCTACAAAAAAAAGCAGGCAAGCAAATACAAAAACACCACAAAAAAACAAGAAATGCCCAAAAGCCCCAAGATTGGAAAAGTGAGCTGTACTTCTTTTTCAAAATGATTTTTGGTATTTTGGGTTTGTTGTTGGGGATTGTGGCGTGGATAATAGCGGGTATTTTTGGCTCATTTGTGGGCTTAGGTTGGTTTTTGTTGGGAGGCTTTGTGTTTGGTTTGTTGGTGTTTTGGGGGCTGTACTTGTATGAAAAGATGTAAAAAAGCGACACGCTCTTACAACCTTTCTATCCCTTCGCAGAGTCTTACTATTATATTTGTGTAAAGTATGATGCAATAGCTTGCTTTTTGCGTCTGCCTTGCCTACCTTTGCAACGAACAAAACATTTTTCACCTAAAACCCCTGCGTTTTTATGAAACAAACAACTTACCCGCGCTCTCTTGCGCACATGGTTTCACGCTTAAACCTAATGCTACAAAGATGAAAAAAATAAACTTCCTTTTGCTGTTTACCATTTTAATAGGGTGCGGTAGTTGCGATGATGAATGTGACACACTACCCCCTATGGGTATTAACTTTAGGTTGCTTGACAAAATTACTCAAAAAGATCTGTTAGGTATTAATGGTATTTATCCTATAGACAAAGTTAAATTACTTGACAAAAATGGTAATAATGCTTCTGGCAATCTCGACTATGTTTCTTTTGACGGTAATGCAGGATTACGCTGTTTCCTAAGTCCGTTTGAGTCAGATGTTTACACTAAACCTATCAAAAGAGAATTTTATTTACACTTAACTACTACTGATATAGACACTATCAAAGTAGAATTTATGTTCCAAGAAGAGGGTAGAAAAAAGTGTAGATATGATGTAGTAAACTACCTAAAAGTTTGGTACAATGATAGTTTATATGTGCCAAAAGATATTAACAATGTCTTTTTAAATTTTCTCAAAAAACCATAATATATGAAAAATACAAAAAAAATAGGAATAATATAATATTGATTGTTTTGTGCTACTTGGCTTTTGTGTGCAATGCACAAGCCCAACTTGAGTGTGGTACACAAGATTTGCCTGATTCGGTCTTTACAAAACTGCCTTGGTATGGTAATGAAACCTATTTGCAAAACTATTATGATAGTTTGGCAAATACTTTCAACAATCCGAATATTTTTCAACGTTCTACCACAAACGATATTGAACCAGTTTGGTATCGTATTCCTATCAAGTTTTGGATTCACCGCTTGAGTGCCACTAATGCTGGTGGTGTAATACGAATTCCAAATGATAGGGATATCAAACGTATGATGGATAATTTGAATGAAGCATTTAGACGTGAAAACTTGCCTGCCAGATTCTACATTCAATGTGTACAAACCGTTAATTCAGGAGTGCTTTTTGTCAATTCGTACAACGAAGCTAATGTTTTGAATACTGTTTTTCGAGACAATGGTGCAGTCAATGTTCACATTATTGAAGATGTTGATGGTAATGATGCTGCCGGAGTATATTATCCATTATCTGATCACATTATACTTGATAGAATTGTAGCCGTTGATAATGTTCTTGATAGGTCGTCTACTCTTACCCACGAAATAGGGCATTTCTTTGGGGTTACAGCATACTCATTTTGGTTTCAACTTTCCTTGTTGGCGCGAAACGGTAAGGCGAGATATATCGCTTCATGTTTGTCTGCCTTTTGTATCAAGAAGATGCGCCCATACAGGAGATGCTTTATGTGATACCCCTGCTGACCCTAATATGGGTAAAAATGGTGTTTTCGATGAAAGCACTTGTACTTGGACATGGAATCAAACAGATTATTATGGTCATACATATCAACCTGATATTACCAATTATATGGCTGGGGCAAGGGCTGATATGTGTCGCAATAATCTTTCTGACTCACAAGGAAAAATTATGATTCGCAATATCAGTATACGACAAATAAGCCTCGTATCTTCAGGTAATAATTCTTGGTTGGCTACTCCCTTGAATGCTATTGACAGGTATGAACCTAACAATTCGGATATGAGTGCGAGTCAGTTGTTGCCCAATGAGGCACAAAGACATTCTTTTCATGTAGCAGGTTGTGAAGATAGAGAGGATTGGCTGTTTTTTCAACAACCTACTGCAGGCACATTCAACGGTTTTAGTTTGGAACTTTCCGCAGTGAGTGGGTTTGTTTATCCTGTTACTTCTGTAGAACTTTGGAATGTTACAACAGGTAGTACAATCGCTAATGGTTTCCAAAGAACTACTCAAGTGTCTCTGCCTACCCCAACCAATCAAAATGGTGTAACACGCTACAATTTAGCTTGTGGGAGTTTGGTAAATGGAAATTTTTATTTGATACGCATACAAGGTACACCCAGTTCCAACAATCGTTATGAAGTGCATTTGATAAGCAATCCTAATGCAAACTTAACAGGAGGCGCAGATGTTATGTGTTGGAATGGCGTAACCCCTGCCTTCACACTTGTGGGCGATATTCCTGCTAACACTTCTATTACTTGGAGTGCCTCGCCTTGCAATTCGTTTACATTTTGCAGTGGCACAGGAACAAGTTTTGCACCTCAAGCAACTAAAAAAAGCGGTGGTTATGCTACTATAACTGTTACTATCAATGCTGGCTGTGGAGCAAACACAGTTATCACACGAAATATTTGGATAGGACCACCTTCTACTCCTTTGCCTCCTATCTACCTTAACTTGTCTTTGCTTACGAGTAGCTCACCTACCCTGTATGTTTGCCCCAATGAAACAGTAGGCTTCAATCTTGTAAGTGGTACAGTTGGTGATTATCAAGGTACTACTCACTTTGAATGGGCTTTTAGTTGCGGTGATACGTTGAACACAGTCAATAATGGCTTGGGGCTGACTGCCCAAATAGCCAACGGACAAACGCCTTGCGGAGATGTGCGTGTGCGTGCTGTCAATGCATGTGGTGCTTCAGGTTGGTTAGTGGTGGATACGGAGTATGGCGGAATGTGCAACAACTACTACACCCTACAGCGTTCTGTAGAGGTTTTTTCTAATCCAACAGACACAGAAACCAACGTGCAGATAAAGAACTTGCCTAATGTGAACTATGCGCAAAACAATGAAAATACACCTGCGGGCTTTGCCTATGATATACAAGTGGTAAACCAACAAGGAAACACCGTCAAAACGCTCAACACAGATAAAGTACGACAAAAAATTATCACTTCAGATTTACCCAAAGGTCATTATCAGGTCTTGGTAAAACGGGGCAATATTTTGATTTACAAACATTTATTGGTGCAGAGGTAAGTACCCAAAAAACGGAGCTACCCAAAAAGATAGCCCCGTTTTTATTTTTTGCCATTCGTCTATGCCTTTTTCAACATATCTGCCGTATGTTTGTCCTTGCCTAAACCGCCCAAATGAGGGCAGTCGAGCATAGCTTGCGTACCTTTGAAAGGCACGACAGACTTTTGATAACCGAAGGCATCAGCCAAAGGCATCGTAGTTTGCATATCGCCTGTGCCTATTTCCACATCTTTCATCGATACTTGGCAGGGGTGTTCGTAATTGCAAGCGTGGGTAATTTCGAGGATTTCCTTGCGCAAAGTTTTCATGTAATTGTAAAAACGCACTGACTTCAAGGTGGGGTCAAGACCGCTTTGTAACCATTTGTTTTGCGTAGCCACACCCGCAGGGCAATGGTTCGTGTGGCAAATTTGCGCCTGAATACAGCCTATAGACATCATAGCTTCGCGGGCTACATTTATCATATCGCAACCCATCGCAAACGCCATGACTGCCTTTGCAGGGAAGCCCAAACGACCAGAACCGATAAAGACGATTTGATCTGCCAAACCTCTTTCACGGAAAATCTTGTAAACACTCGTGAAGGCGAATTGGAAAGGCAACGAAACGTGGTCTGCAAAGGCATGAGGCGCGGCACCTGTGCCACCCTCGCCTCCGTCAATGGTGATGAAGTCGGGACCCTTGCCTGTTTTGACCATCAAGTCCGCCAATTCAATCCACATATCTAATTGCCCCACTGCCGATTTGAAGCCTACAGGCAAGCCCGTTGCTTCTGCCATAGATTCCAAAAAGTCTAACAATTCGGAAACATTCGTAAAGGCACTGTGAAAAGCAGGCGAGAGCGCGTCTTTGCCCATTTCGAGTCCGCGTACATCAGCAATTTCAGCCGTAACTTTCGCGGCAGGCAAGATGCCTCCTTTGCCCGGTTTCGCACCTTGCGAGAGCTTTACTTCAATAGCACGCACAAAAGGATTTTTCTGTGTCAATTCCACCAATTTCTCCATCGAGAACTTGCCTGTAGCCTTGTCGCGCACACCGAAATAGCCTGTGCCAAAGTGGAAAATGACATCAGAACCAAACGAATGATAAGGCGAAAGTCCGCCCTCGCCTGTATTGTGATAACAGCCCGACATCAACGCGCCTTTGTTCAAGGCAGTCATGGCGTTTTTGGAAAGCGAGCCATAACTCATAGCCGAAATATTGGCTACAGAATAAGGTCGCCAAGGTCTGCGCCTTTTGTTTGCTTCGCCCATTACCTTCGCACAAGGCAAAAAATACGGGTCTGTCAAATGCGGGTGATTGGGCGCGGGGCGGTAGGCGAACATAGACGGATTGATGAAAACGTGTCCCGCCGCATACACATCTTTGTCCGTACCAAAGCCTTCGTAATTGTTTTCTTTCTTCGCAGAGGCATAAATCCAAGCGCGTTGGCTACGGTTGAAAGGCAATTCTTCGCGGTTGTTTGCCACAATGTATTGGCGCAATTCGGGTCCAATGGACTCCAAAAAATAGCGCAAACGCCCCACTACGGGGAAGTTGTGCTTGATGGTTTGGCTCTTGTTGGTAATATCTCGAATGAACATATAGAGAACCATCACCAAAAAAGCAACCATAAAATAAAGAAACCAATGCGCCTCAAACGCTACGAGGTCGTCCCAAAGGTCTTTGAAAGTAAATAATAACATAGAAACAGCAGTAAATTTTTGGATAGTGAAGTATGTTGTAAAATTAGCACGTTTTGTACCAAAGTATGTTTTTTTTGAATTTTTTATATATTTTCGGTTTTGTGCAAGGTGGCTTGCCTACTGCAACCGCCTGCCTTTCCAAACATATCCCTTGCCTACCAAAGAAACCAAACCAAAAAACACGACATAAAAGGGGTAGGTAAGTTGCACGAAGGGAATAAAAAAAGGCGAAACAGAAGCTCGAAAAAAATACCGCGAAAAGCTATAAAGCAAGCAAAATTCGGGTAAAAGTTTTAAACTTGCCTGTAGCGCGAAATATTGCCAACCAAACAAACCTAAAGCAAAACCCAACAATGCGCCCAAAAACGCCAAATTTGCCCCAAAAATAGCTACCGCCAAGAGTTTGATGCCTACATTTTTGTAATGCGCCCACTTACTGCCCCAACGCTTGCGCTGTGCATAAAAATCGCGTGCAGTGGCTTGCGGAAGCGTGTAAACTGTATGGGCAGGATTTTTCAGAAAAAAAACTTTAGTAGGATATTTTTCGGCTATTTTGTGCAATAAAAATTCATCATCTCCCGAAGCCAAATGTTCATTTCCTGCAAAACCCGCCACTGCATCGAAGGCTTCGCGGGTGTAGGCAAGGTTCGCTCCGTTTGCCATTGTAGGCAAGCCGTAGGCAAGTGTGATAGCCCCCGAACCCACCAAAGATGAAAACTCGACTGCCTGCCATGTTGCCCACCACGATAGGGTAGGCGAGTCGAAAGCCACACCGCCACTTATCCAATGCGCCCCTGTAACGTGCTGATATTCAGCGAATAAGCGAAGCCAATCCTTGCCTACCCTGCAATCGCCATCTGTGCAAACAATGAGCTTGCCTGCCGTATGCGCCAAAGCCGTTTGGATAGCGCGTTTTTTGGGCGAAAGATGCGCCAAAGCCTTGTCGCTTGGCAACAAATGCAAGGAATATGAAGCGCGAAAACTTTGTACGATTTGCGCGGTGTCGTCTTCTGACTCATCATCAATCACCCACACCTCAAACCCAGCAGGCGAGAGCGTTTGCCTTTCCAAATCTTCGAGCAAGTTTCGAATATTCCTTGCCTCATTGCGCACAGGAATAATGACCGTGATTTTCAATAGGTTAGCACTTGTAGGCGAGGCAGGAAAGGAAAAAATGCGTATTTTTTGCCAAAAAATGTATAATAATACCGTAAAAATTGCGTAACTTGCAAGGCAAAAAGTTATGAAAATGAGCATATAATATGGAACGAATCATATTGGGCATAGACCCAGGGACGCGCATTATGGGCTATGGCGTTATTCGCATCAAAGATAATCAATTATCCGTAATTCGTTACGGCATCATCAACTTGACCAAATACGCCAACCAAGCCCTGAAACTCAAGCGCATTGCAGAAAGAGTAAATGAATTGATAGAAAATTATATGCCTGATGAAATGGCTCTTGAAGCTCCTTTTTATGGCAAAAACGTACAAACCATGCTCAAGCTCGGCAGGGCGCAAGGTGTGGCAATGGCTACTGCGTTGGTGAAGGGCATACCCATAGCCGAATACGCGCCAAGGCGTGTGAAACAAGCCGTAACGGGCAGTGGCAGTGCTTCGAAAGAGCAAGTTGCCGCGATGCTAAAATCTATCCTGAACTTCAAACCTGAAAAAGAGATAAAACTCGATGCTACAGATGCGTTGGGCGTGGCGGTTTGTCATTATTTCCAACACAATGCTATCTCCCAAATGAGTAGCTCGCCTGCCCCCAAGACCAAAACCAACAAAAAAACAAATGCATGGGCGAATTTTGTGCAAGAAAACCCCGACAGGGTAAAGTAGTTTTGCCTTTTTGGGGCATAAACACTTATTTTGTAACAATAGGGAGATATTGCTCCATTTCTCGAACACCATGCAACGGCAAAAAGAAACAAAACTATGCTTGTTCTTGCAGGTATTTTTTCAATCCATCGATAACGGCTGTCCAACTACTTTCGGAATGTTGCGCTTTTTCCGCGTCATAGTTGCTTTGAGTAATGACAAGCGTTGTGCTTGTGTCTTGTGAGGCAACCTCATAACCCACCCACAAATAGTTTTCGGGCAAGTCAGGCAAAGGGCGCGAAACTTAACACAATACCTTTGTCCTCATAAGGCGTATTTTCCCAAGAGCCTCGAAAAACAATCGGCTTGCCTACCTGCCAATCTGTGAGTAGCTCTGTTCCGAAAAGGTATTGTTTCAACGCGGTGGGATTGATGAGCGCGTCCCATACCTTTTCTATAGGCGTGTCTATGGTCGTTTCGTATCGAGTTACAAATTCGTTTTGCATTTTTGTAAGTTTTTTAGAGTAAGAATGTGCAAATATATGTAATTTTTGTGTATATAGATACAATATTACAAAAAATTAAACTTTCTTGCCTTCCACAAAATACATAGCTACCTCGCCTGCATTTTTTACGGGCAATTTGCCCCGAAACGTGCAATCAAATAAATGTTTGACTGCCTCGTAAGTGGTAGCCGAGATGTTGATTTTGTCGGCTTCGCTGTTGCTTTCCATGCGCGAGGCGATATTTACCGCGTCCCCCCAAATGTCATACGCAAATTTTTTCTTGCCTACCACTCCCGCCACCAACTCGCCTGTGTGAATACCTACTCGAATATGCCATGCTTCCTTGCCTTCGGCTATGCGTTTGGCGTGCCATGCTTCCATGAAGTCGCGTATTTCGAGGGCGGCTAAGACCGTATCTATAGGGTTCGTTTCGTTGGGAGTAGGCAAGCCACCCGCACACATATAACTGTCGCCTATGGTTTTGATTTTCTCAAGTCCATACTTGCCTATGATTTCATCGAAGGCGAGGAAACAATAATCCAACTCCTCGACGATTTCGGTAGGCGAGAGCTTCGAAGCAAAAGCAGTAAAACCTTTGAAGTCCGTAAACAAAACTGTAGCGCGTTTGTAGTATTGTGGTGTAGCTCCGCCTGTTTCTTTGAGTTCTTGGGCTACTTGGGCAGGCAAGATATTGAGCAATAGCTCGTCTGTGCGTTTGCGTTCCGAGTCGAGGGCATCACGTTGGGCTTCTATTTCTTCTTTTTGTTGGGAAATATCTTGGTTTTTTTCTTCCAAAATAGTAGCTTGTTCTTCTAATTGATGCGCTTGTAGTTGGGTTTCTTGCAAAAGTTTGCGCACCTTCAGCGCGTTCAGTTGGCTATGAAAACCTATGCCCAAACTGAAAGACAGCAGTTCCGCCAATTCCAATTTTTCGCTCAAATGACTATCTATCTGCCAACCGCCCAATTCCACCGCGCCAATGAGTTCGTTCTCGAATTGAAACGGAATTTGTATCAAATTTTCTGCTGAACTTTCGCCTGTAGCAGAGGAGATTTTGAGGAAATGCGGAGGCAAGTTTTGCAAAAATTGGGGCTTGGCTTTGTGGCGTTTTTGGGTGCATTTGTGCATCACATCTTTGGCAAACTCGCCTAATAAGCCCTCGCCTACAGGTATGCTTTGTTTGGGTTCAGAGAGCGCGAAGCCCGCGCTTAGGTAGAGTTCCGTTTTTTCCTCATTCAGCAAATAAATAGCCCCTAACCTTGCCTCCGTATAATGCGCCAGAAAAGTAACGATTTCTTGCGAAAAATCTTGCATACCAAGTTGTGCATCTATACTTTCATTGATGATTTGGTTCAATTCAGTACGCGCATGGCGTGTCCATTCTCTTTTTTCCAAATGTTGCTTTACTTCCTTGATGTTTTGCGCCATTTGTTTAAAATTCTTTGCCAAACGCCCCACTTCATCATCAGTATCTCGTTCTTGTATGGTGATGTCAAGGTCGCCTTCTGATACTTGTCTTACTGCCTTTTCCAAAGTACGAATAGGCTTCAAAATAATACGCACTAAGTAAAAAACTATCAAAACCGTAGCAATCAAAGGAATGATGAGCAACAAAAGATTGAGCATCACATTGCGCCCATAGATTGCCTCGATGCCCTTCACTTGGCTAAAAAATAGGTCTTTGTTCAAATCCATGAGTTGCGAAAGGCGCAGGTTCATGAGGTCGAAGAAGTCCTTCGCCTCTGTTTGCAAGTATTCTAAGGCTTTGGCATTGTCATTTTGGCGCGAGTAGGTAAGAAAACGCTGATGCTTCAGGCGGTACTCCTCCCAACTTCTTTCGTAGTTGGTAAACAATTTTTGCAAATCTGCGCGTTTTTCAGCGGCTTCTTTGTCCAAGAATTGTTTGTAAATATCTTGTTTCAGGGCTATGTCCTCTATCAATTTTTGCATAGTTCCTTCCTCAAACTTCATACGAAGTTTGTCGGTAGTGTTGCCATGTGCCAACTGCGTAGCGCGAAAGTCAGCCAACAAAAGTTTAAGCTCTGCCAACGTTACCAAACTCGGCAGATGCACTTCTGCAATCTCGCTATTACTTTTTTGCAAAGAAAAAAGGCGCAAGTTGGAGTAAATATTGACAGCCAACAAAATAAAGACTACCAGCCCAAAACTCAAGATAAGTTTTGTGCGAAGTTTCAGCGTTTCGAACCACATACGTTATATATCCATCGTCATTTTAGTATCAATAATTTTATGAATTAGTTGCAAGGCTTTTTCGGTTTGGGCTTTGTCGCCTTTGTAAAAAGCATCAAATTTTTCGGCTACAGCGCGAAGATGCGAGCCTTCGAGCCAGTCAATGACAGTGGGAAAATCGAAAAGATTATTTTTCAAATCCTGTGCGTAAAAATCGTAGTATATTCGGTGAACAGCAATTTCGTCTGCCAAAACGGGGTGTATAATGGCTTCCAAATTATCAAATAGGCGTTTGCTTGCCTCATAGAGCAGGAAAAAATTAACTGTAACACGGTCAGTATGCAAGGTTTCTAAAAGGCGAGCAGGCTCGGCTCTTTTTTGCAAGACATCACGCAGGCGCATCTTCATGTAATTATCGAAAATGCGGTGTGTACTTTGCGAGTAGGTGTCGTATTTTCTACCTAAACCTTTGAGCTGAAACTCATCGCCAAATTTATCTACTTCATATTGCACCGATTTTCGCAAAAGTTTGTCTTCGAAGGCAAGGACAGCCTCGTGGTCGCGTTTCACACTTTCATAGCTATCATAATAGCCTCCATAACTGCATTTGATTTGCGTATTTTTTCGTTCATACGTGATTTGCGCATAGAGCGGATAGCCCATTCTACCATTTTCGAGGGCAATAGATTGTAAGAACTTATTTAGAAAGAATTTTACAGAGAGTTTTTTGGGCTTTTTCATCTTGTAATGTTTTTTGCACAAACATAGCAAAAAAGTTTCAATATGCTTAAAAGAAACTCAAAAAAAATTTAGGTGCTTTTAAAAGTAAGCCTGTGATGCGGTGTTAGCCCAAACGAAGCAATCGCTTTTTTATGGGCTTTAGTAGGGTAGCCCATGTTCGTTTCCCAGCCATATTCGGGATATTCTTTGGCAAGCCCTACCATCAACGCATCACGATAATTTTTTGCCAAGACAGACGCGGCGGCTATAGACAAATATTTATCATCACCTTTCACAATACAATAGTACGGAATATAATCATAAGGCTTAAATTTGTTGCCATCAACCAACAAAAGTTCGGGTAAAGTAGGCAAAGACGCAAGAGCGCGGTGCATAGCATAAATGCTCGCATTGAGGATATTCCACTTGTCTATCTCGACAGGCGAACATTCCGCAATCGCCCACGCAATCGCCTTTTCCTTGATGATTTCGCCCAACTCCTCGCGCACTTGTGCCGTAAGCTGTTTCGAGTCGCGTAGGGTAGGCAAGTCGATATGCTTGGGCAATATCACCGCACTCGCTACCACAGGACCCGCCAAACAACCCCTGCCCACTTCATCGAGTCCTGCTTCTACATATTGGTTTGTGTAATAAGGCAACAGCATATTTCTTATGAAAAAGACAAAAAAATAATTTTAAAAACTAACTCATCAACTCATCAACTCTCAACTCTCAACTCATCAACTCTCAACTCTCAACTCTTAACTTTATATTTATTCACTCCCACCAAAATAGCCTTGCCTGCCTCAAAGTCCGCTTGGCGTTGTTGGGCTGTAGTGGCTATTTGTTGGTCTATGAAAGTCCTTGCCTGCGTGAAACCGCCTTTTGCTTCCGTTTCTTGGAACAATGCCCACGCTTTTTCGGTGATTTCCTTCGTGAGCCATTCAATATAATAACTACCCGCGCCTGCATCAGTAACCTTATCCAAATGCGCCTCCTCTTTCAAAACAATCAACGTATTTCGCGCAATGCGTTTCGCAAAAATGAGGTCTTCTTGCGATATGTCATCAAAAAACGAAAAAGGGCTTGTGTAGGGCAAAGTCGTAAAACTGTCCGCTCCGCCCAAAATACCCGCCATAGCTTCGGTAGTGTTGCGTAATAAATTATTATAGCGGTCTTCTTGCATCTTGTTGCGCGAAGTGGCGCAAGCGTGTATGTAAAGCGGTTCGAAAGTAGCTTGATAGGCTTGTACGATATTGCGCCACAGCACACGCATAGCCCGCAATTTGGCAATTTCCACAAAATAATTGCCTCCTATACTCACACTCACACGCATAGAACCCAATACTTCTGAAGGCGAGAGTCCCGCTTCGGTTAGTTGGTCTGCTACCTCTACGATATGGCTAAACCCAAACGCCAACGACTGCACTGCATTTGCTCCCGCTTCTTCAAATGCTTGAAAATCAACGTGCAACATTTTTCTGAAAGGTTGCGCCAAACGCTTCAGCGCAGTAGGCGAGGTAGGCGAGGCACACTCGGCAAAGAGCCAAAAATCGTTCTCTACTTGCACGTTCTCCAACTTGCCTACAGCATCAGTAGGCAAGGACACCCCAAACGGCACGCGACATTGTGCGATATACGCTTCCACATCTGCCTTCGCATCTTGGAAAATAAAACAAACCAAATCCGCGCCTTTGTCTATCCATTCTTGCGCGATAATCAAATCGTCCTCTACTTTGGTAGTGTAAAGAGGCACTACATTCAGGCAAGTATGAAATGCCAAAAAGTCCGCCTCTTGCAAAAGTGGCGCGGGCTTGTCTTCTATAGTATAAAACGGCTTCGTGCTAAAACCTTCATACAAAGGCGTTTGCAACACATCTGCAGACTGACCTTTGAGGATTTTGTGGATACCTTCTATCCACTCGGCAGTGTTTTGGGGCGAAAATTCGGAAAACATAGGCAAGATTGTAAGAAATAAAGCAAAAATAAGAAATTTTTTGAGTTGAGAGCTAAGAAATAGGAGTTATTTTTTCTGCTAAACCTGTTTACCCCCTCAACCCTTCCGCCTCTTAACCTTTCCACCTTTCCAACCTTCTACCTCTCCGCCCTTTCTTGCCCTCAACATCTCCTGCTTGCCTGCAGGACCTTCCAAGCGTTCTACACTAAAACCAACACTTTGCAAATCACGCCTTACCTGCCCTTTGGCACAATACGTTACCAAGACTCCGCCCTCATGCATCATAGCAAATAGATGAGCGAAAATTTCAGGTTGCCACATTTCAGGTTGTCTTTTGGGAGCGAAAGCATCAAAATACACGACATCAAAACAGGCAGGCGAGTCAAACTCGGCTACACTCTGCAATACCTTGCAAAACGTAAAATTTTCGGTCAAGGCTATAGGCTCATGCCAAGCGCATTGGTGCATCTGTGCGAAGTGGGAGGCGAGTTCTGGCTTGCCTGCCTGCGTAGGGTAGGAGAGAGCCTCCCAAAGTTCTTGAGGGACTTCTAAGGTTTCTAACCCTGTGTAAGACACACTTTTTTCAGGATTTTCTAACAAAAAATCTACAGTCAGCAAAGCATTCAAGCCCGTACCGAAGCCTACTTCTAAAATATTTATTTGTTCTTTTTGAGATAACAAATATAATAACCCTGCATTTATAAAAACGTGCCTGCTTTCCTGCAAAGCACCGCGCCTTGAGTGATAAATTTCGTTCAATCCTTCGTGAAAAAGGGTAAATGAGCCGTCATCTGTGGGGTAGAGGTGGAGCATGGAGTGAATGAGTGAGAGGGGTGAATGAGTGAAATTTGTTGGTTTGGAGTAGGTATTTTATTTATTCACAAGCCTTTCGCTTTCATTGGGAGCTATTGGTAATTTCGACTGTATTGCCGTATTTGAATGGCGAACCCCTTTATGGGGTTCAACTTTGAATAGCCCCCAATGAAATTGGGGGAGGTAAAAAAAAATAAAAATGGCATAAAAAAAGCCCAACAACACAGCGTATTGTTGGGCAAAGATATATATTTTGGGAGGAATTATCGTCCATCAACAATCAATTTTTTGGACTTTACAGACCTGCCATTGATGGAAAGTGTATAGAAGTACACGCCAGAATCGTAGTTGGCGGTAGGGATTTTGAGCTTATGCTCGCCTCGTTGGAGGCTGTATTCATCAACGACTTTGCCAAGCAAATTGCGAATAGTGAGTTTAGCTTGGATTTTCTCGCTCATTTTGTAGTCTAAAAACGCTACAACTGTGGCGGGATTGGGGTGAACTTTCATAACGCTGATGTTGTCATCTGCAAACAAAACATCATCATTCAAGAGCGTGTTGGCACTTTTCATTTTGAGCGCGGACTCAAGAAAGTGCGTAGTTTTCACAAAGGATACTTTTTCTTCCGCCGCAACTTCTTCTATGCCCAAGCTATCCAAAATGACTTGTTGGACGCTGTGTATGCTTTGGGGCGGGAAGTTGTAAGCAAACAGGCTGTTTGCAGTAAGGAACAAAAGTGTGCAGTAGGTAAGGAGATTTTTCATAATTTTTGAAGCATTTTTATAACTTTATATAACTATAGACTGTATAAGCTCGAAAATAGTTTAAATGGGGTGCAAACATTAACATTTATTAACACTCATTTCACTATGAGGGCTACAATCTTGATGTAAAGATACGTAATTTTTCTGAAATAATTACAATTATTCCTTTCTTTTTTTC
>RDXI01000181.1 GCA_004292795.1 Bacteroidota bacterium
GTAGGCGTTACAGGTACATATCGTATGTTTCGTTGGCAGAACACCATAGGTTGGTTGCAAGCCACTGATGGTGGTTCGGGTTTTACCAATGGCACAAACGGTTCAAATTATGCAGAAGCTACCAACATAAACGCTTTCTCTGATTGGACAATAGGAGTATCAGAAAAACCGCTTGTAATTGATACTTTGGAAATAGGAAAGACTATAGAAGTCTATCCGAACCCGAATAATGGCACGTTTAGTATCTCGGTAGGTAAGAATAAACTCGACTCGCCTGCTTACCTACTAAACGCGCAAGGCACTGTAGTTGCGACTCCAGTCGCAACAGGACAAAACAGCGAAGCGACTAAATTCACTACTACAGGCTTGCCTGCAGGCGTATATTTCTTGTATACCACAGTGGCAGGCAAGACCAAGATAACGAAGATAGTAATACAGTGAACAGTCAGCAGTGAACAATAAACAGTTATGCTCACTGCTAACTGAAAAATAAGACTTCAAAAAGCCCGCGTCCTTTGGGGGCGGGCTTTTTTTTCGCCTTTTCAGGTGTTAGGAAAATGAATGGCGAACTTAAAATTATACTTATTTTATCAATCATTCATTTTTCGCCACCTGAAAAGAACAACCTTAGCTCTGCTTTTCAGGTGTCGAAACGCTGAATGAAAATGTACTTTAATATTAAATTTTTACAGCGTTTCTAACATATAAAAAGGCAAAATTAGATTTAATTTTATGAAAAAAAACATTTGGATACTCTTGTTTATTTTATGCCCCTATTTTGCGGAAGCACAAACAAAATCCTTGTACCTCAAAAATAAATACTATGGCGATGAGCATATTGTAAAAAAAGGGGATAAGGTTTCTATAAGTACACAGAGATACGAAGTTTTGGGCAGGGTAAAGGAAATTACTGATACCAGCCTTGTACTTACAGATGACACGCATACAAGTTTTAAGTCTATAATCTCCATACGAAAAAAAGGCTTATCCTTGCGAAAAGTGTTAGGTGCGAGTTTAAAAATAATCGGAGGCACAATGTTTGCAGTAGGATCTTTAACATCAATTGTTGTGTTTGGCTCGCCTGTTCCCGAAAATAAATGGTTTGCGTTGCCATTGGCGGCTTTCGCAGGTTTAGGGTACTATGTGGTAGTTGTTGGGCAAAAAATGAGACAGCGTGGAGGTTCTTTGGAAATTTATTTATCTGATTGTGAATTAGTTGTACAAATAGTCAAATGACCTACCAAACCCAAAGTGTCCCGCTTGTTCTTTTCGGCAAGCGGGACACTTTGGGTTTGGTAAGTTGTAGCGTGATGCTACAACTTATGATGTGTTTATTTTATAAAAAAATATACACTTATTTTTATAAAAACAAAGAAAATACAAGCGTTATAATTTCACTTTTCTACGCATCATATTTTCCAAAATAGCGTTATATTTGGAGATATTATTTATTTTTTTGATATTTCATATTTTCCGAAACTGCGTTTAATTTTTGCCTTACCCATTTAACACACCCAATTTTATCAAACTTTCGGCACAGGTAAGGACTGCTTTCTTGTTGGCGATAGGCTTCCAGCCCAACATTTTTTCGGCTTTCGAGTGGTCTAATTTCCTCTCTACGCTCAAATCTATCAAAATAGGCTTCAGCGTGGGTTCTATCACAGCGATTAGCCTTGTCATAAAATTAGGCAAGGAGCGTGTAGGGATTTTTTTGTTTTTAGGGTAGGCTTCGCGTAAGGTTTGGGCAACTTCCTTGAACGTCATAAACCCGCCAGAACAAATAAAACGCTCTCCTTTGGCTTCGGGAACTTCCATTGCCAAGACGTGCATCTCGGCTACCGAGCGCACATCTATCATATCGAAGCCTATTTGTGGAATGGCAGGCGAGCTACCGTCCATCGTCTTGATGACAATGTTGGCAGAAGTCCCGAAATCTTGCTCCAGCACGGGTCCCAAAATAGCCCCAGGGCAGATAGTAACCAATTCTAACCCGCTTTTGTCTTGCTTGATGAAGTCCCAAGCCGATTGCTCAGCAATGGTTTTGCTACGAAAATAGGGCGTGGAGTCTTGCCTGTTTTCCACATTTGTCCAGTCCTTTTCGGTGTAAGTACCGCTCCGTTTGTCTTTTTCCTTGCCATACAAAATAGCTCCGCTTGAGGAGGTAAGCACCACACGCTTTACGCCATTGGCAGAAGCCGCCCAAAGTACGTTCATCGTGCCGTTTTTGGCAGGCAAGATAAGGTCGTTTTCGTTTTTAGGCAATTTTTGTGGGAAAGGTGATGCAATGTGTTGCACGTAGTCGATGCCTTTCATGAGGTCATTCCAAACGTCTTGCTGTTCGAGGCTTGCCTGCACAAAGCTAAGGTTTTCGGTTTTATCCGTATGTTGCGCTATCACCTTTTTGATAGACTCGGCACGCTTCAAGTCGCGCATTGTGCCTATGACTTGGTAGCCTTTGTTCAAAAGCTGAATGGCAGTATGCGAGCCAAGAAAGCCCGTTATGCCTGTGAGAAGGACTTTTTTCATAAGAATATGAGGGTATTTGTAAAATAAAAAATAAGGCGTATATTTGTATGATGATATCGGCAGAATTTGGTAAAATAATAGGTTGGGGCGAAGGACAATCAGACGAAGATGTAGCCCAAACCATTCAAGTAATCACATCGCTCTCGCCTGAACTTATACAAAAGTGGCAGGCAGAGGGGCTTACAATTGAATGGGTGCAAGAACAATTACAAAAATATGACAATGCACTTGCCAAAGGCGGAAACAAACTAAAAAATAAACAACTTTTGCATAGAAAGGTTTTAATGGAAAAAATTATAGCATTATGGTAATCACATCTAATCATGCTGTTTTAGAAACAATAGATTTCTGGAAAAGCCAACAAATCGACACCACACACATTACTTTGAAGTACATTGCGCAAGTGATGACCGAAAAAGCCCTCATCTTGCCTATAGACTTTGTAAACTTTTATTTGCAAGTCAATGGTATGGAGAAATTATATCCTAATCATAGCGATATTGAAGGCTTTTTGTTTTATCCTGTGGAGGCTTTGCGATATGCAGAAGATAACAAAACTTTGGTTTTTGCAGATTATATGCAATGCTCTTGGTGGTATGGCGTACAAGCAGAAACTGAAGAAAGATATACTATAGGCATCTTGCCTACCCGCGACCAATTTATTCCACTCACAAATTCTCTTGAGGAATTTTTGGGTTGGTATAGGCAAGACCATGAGATGATGTATGCTGTTGATTGAAGTAGGCAAATATTTTGAAATTTACTTGCCTACCGCATATATCAATGCCCAATCTTAGGAGGCAAGAGTTTATACAAAACAGGCGTAACAATCCTTGAAAGAAACAAAGAACTTAGCAAGCCTCCAATGAGTACCCACGCCAAAGGCGTATAGAGTGGAGCAGGTTCTAAGACCAAAGGAATAAGCCCACCGATAGCCGTTAGCGTAGTCAAAAGAATAGGCAAGAAGCGCGTATCGCCCGCTTTTTCAATGGCTTCGTCCAGAGGCATACCTTGTTCGCGCAACTGATTGGTATAATCTACTAACAAAATAGAGTTCTTAATCTCTATGCCCACTAAGGCAATAAACCCAATCATAGCTGTAAAAGAGAAAGTAAAACCATTGAGATACAATGCCCAAATGCCCCCGATAGCTCCTAAAGGTATCACAGAAAGCACGATAAGCGTGGACTTCAAACTGCCAAACTCCAATACCAACGCCGCAATAAAAGCAAAAACAGTGAGCATAATAATCATACCGAAACCACGAAACGAATTGTTTTGATTTTCTAACTCGCCTGCCGCAACCCAACGATAGCCTTCTGGAAATTTGATGTTCGCTAATTTTGCCATCACTTCTTTGTTCAGATTGCTGTAGAGATAACCCACTTCTGCATAAGCGTTTACAGTCGTATAGCGTTGTTTGTCCAAATGTCGTATAGCATTAGGCGAGGTTTCCATCACAATATCCGCCACTTGGCTCAAAGGAATAGCTGAATTATTGACAGAATTGATGTAAATTCTATCAAACACTTGTATATTTTGCGCCTCTTGGCGTGCCAACGTAACATTGATGTTTACTTTGTCTTGCCCCTCGCCTACGTGGAGGCTCGCGGCAGGATAGCCTGCAATGGCTATGCGTGTCGTTTGGTCGATATTGGCTACTTGTACGCCCAAAAGTCCCGCTTTTTCTTTGTGTATCGCTACTTTTAAGTCTGTTTTTTGGGTAGCAATCGGATTGAAAATGTACGTTGTGCCTTTTACGGACTTAATCACATCTTCCACTTGGTAGGAAAGTTTGCGCAAAGTGTCTAAATTTTCGCCAAATATGCGGATAGCTACAGGAGCTTCTAAGGGAGGTCCTTGCTCATAATCCAATATTTCTACTTTTGCTTTGGGATATTGCGCAAAAGTAGCCTGCATTTTTTTGATTAAAGCGGTTTTTTCGTCCATGTGATGCGTGTTGCATTGCACGTAGATATTGGCAAAGTTGGTTTGCTCATTGCGTTGAATGACGTTGTAATAGGTTTGAGGGTTGCCCTTGCCTACATTGCTGGTATAATATACGATTTCTTTTTCCTTCGCCAATATTTTTTCTACTTCTTTTGTTACTGCATCTGTTTCTTCAAAAGTAGAAGAAGGCGGTAGCTCTATGTTGATGTAAAATTGGGGTTTGTCGGACTTGGGAAAAAGGCTAAAACCCATAAAAGGCACTATCGTAAAACCTCCCAATACCAACCCAAACGTGATAAGCAAAGCAGGGTAGGGGTGGCGCAATGCCCACACCATCAGTTTGCTGTAGGTAAGTTGGATACCTCTATTCAAAGCACGCAAGAAGACATTACCTTCAGGCGAGTGATGTGCCTTGAGGATATATTGAGCTAAGAAAGGCACTATAGTAAGCGATACGAACAAGGACGCAGAAACTGAAGTTACGACTGCCATAGGCAAGCCTCTTATGAAATCTCCCGCGCCTTCAGGCAAGTTCAGCAACGGCATAAAGGCAATAATCAACGTAATCGTAACGCCTATAACCGCTAAAGCAATTTGTTTCGTGGACTCTACAACGGCATGGCGGACTGTGTGTCCATTGCGCATAAAACGCTCTATGTTTTCCACAATCACAATGGCATCATCTACCAAAATTCCTAAGGCAACTATCATACCTACGATGCTTAATTGATTGATGGTATAGCCCAAAATCTCCAACAAAAATAACCCAACAGACAGCGAAAGCGGAATAGAAATCATTACCACGATAGCGGCACGCCAACCCAACGGAAGCAACGTAATAGAAACCAACAAAATAGCAATCAAAAAGTCTTGCCCTAAACGACTTAGCCTATTTTTTACGCTTGCCGAGTTATCAAAATTTTGAATAAGCTTCATAGAAGCAGGCAGTTTTTTCTCGAAGGCTGTGATGATAGGGCGCACTTCGCCATCAACCGCAAAGATGTTCTTGCCTGCCTTCTGCGCGGCAGTGATGAGTACCGCTCTTTTTCCATTCAGGCGAGTTCGATGTGTTTCTTCTGCGTATTTGTCCGCAACGTTGGCTACATCTTTGAGATAGACTATTTTTTGCCCAGAGCTAAAAACAATCGTATTTTTGATGTCGTCTATAGTTTCATATTCGCCACTTGTTTTGACATTCACTTGTTTTGACATTAAAACTACGCTTGCCTGCCACTACCGCGCCTGCGGGAATGTTCAGGTTTTCGCTTTGCAACGCACCTATCACATAATTGAGTGGAATTTTGTTTTGCGCTAATTTCTCTATGTTCAGTTCTACGTGGATTTCTCTTTCAGGATAGCCCCACGTTTCGGCTTTTTTGATAGCTTTCACTTTCTCCAATTCTTCTTCCAGTGTTTCTGCATAGTGCTTGAGTATTTTGTAGCTATCTGTTTCTGAAACAAGAGCCATTTGGTAAATATTCACGTCAGTTGAAGCTATTTTGCGGGTTTCCAATTTTATCAAACCCTGTGGCAAAGAAGGACGCAGGGCGTTTACTTCGCGGAGGATTTGTTGGTATTTGTCTTCGCGATTAGTGCTAAATTCTGCCTCTATGCGCAAGACCGCCAAGCCATTTTCAGCCGTAGCTGTTATTTTTTTAATGTCTTCGAGTTCCGAAATTTTTTCCTCTATCACTTTCAGCACTTGGTCTTCCATATCGGCAGGAGTAGCCCCAGGGAGTACGGCAATAATCGTATAGATAGGAAAGTTCACTTCGGGGTCTTCGCCTCGTGGCATATTCATCAGGGAGTTCATACCCAATGCCAACAGTGCAAAAAGCATAATGGCGGTAAAAGTCCCCTTTTTTATAAAAAACTCTATGAAAGCTCTCATGGTTATTTGTTCAGAAAAAGTTTATTTTAAAACAATGGTAGAATTTTCGGCTAAGAAGCCCGCGCCTGTACTAATTACTTGGCTTACCTGCTCTAAGCCCGCGCTTATCAGGGCTTTGTCTTGCTCTATTTGCGCTACCTGAATAGGCACTTTTTGCACCTTGTTTCCTTTGGGAATATATACAAACGCACTCTTGCCTGCCCCTTCGATGATGCTTTCTACAGGTACAATTTGGTATTGCGAAGCAATAAGGGTATTGATTTTTGCCTTGCCAAACATACCCGTAGCCAAGCGTTTTCCTTGTGTTTGTACCCTGATTTCTATTTGATAAGAGCCTGTAGTCGGGTCTGCGCCCTGCGAAAGCGTCTTTACAATGCCCGTAAATGTCATATCGGGGTACGCATCTAAGGAAATTTGCGCTTGGTCGCCTTCTTGCACCCTTGTCCAATCCTTATCCGACACACCAATTTTCAATACCCAATCCGCTTCTGTAGTGGCATTGATAAATAAAATGGGCGTTCCCGCGCCTACTATCTCGCCTTCGTTCATCAATTTCTTGACCACTACGCCATCAACATTCGATACAATGGTCGCGTAACTTTGGTTATACTTTGCTATTTCCAAACTTTGCTTGGCTACATTTAGGGCAGTGCCTACATTTTGCGCTTGTTCTTCGGTGGCTACACTGTCTTTGTAAAGGCTTTGTACGCGCTTTTGGTCGCGTTGGGCTTTGGCGAAACCTTCTTCAGCTTGTGCCACTTGTAGATTGATTTCGGTAGGGTTCAATTTTGCCAATACTTGCCCTTTGCGGATTCTATCGCCTTCTTTGACATAAATACCTTGAATGACACCGCCAATTTTGAAAGAAGGTTTTGCCTCTTGCGAAGAACTCAACAAACCCGAACCGACAACGGCAGTTTTTACAGTTTTTTGTTCTACTTTCGCTACTTGCACCGCTATAGGCGAGTCAGTAGGCAAGCTATTTTGTGCTTTTTTGGATTCGCAAGCTACTAAAGCTATGCACAAAGCGAATATGGGAAGGGAGATTTTCATAATTATAGAATGAAATTGAAGTAATTTTGTAGTATTAAACCATGGTTTGTGTCCTCACAAACCACTCTGTAAGTAAAAACCTTTGCGTGGTGTGGTTTGTGAGGACACAAACCACGGCTATGGAGAGGTTTTACTTACAGGTTGTAACTTGCATTGGCTCTTTCTACCTCTACCCATTTGAGCCAAATATCCGTAAGGGCAATGTTGCGTTGGTTTTGGGCAGTGATGTATTGGTTTTGCGCATCTAACAACTCGATAAAAATAGCTTGCCCCGCTTGATACATTTTTTGCACATCTCGATAGACTTTGGCAGTCGTTTCTTCCCTGCTTTTCGCGCTCTTGTATTGCTCAAGGGCTGACCTATAATTGTTTTGTGCCACTGCCAACTGCAAATTGAGTTGGTCTGCTATCTGGTCTTGTTGGCTTCTGATGACCTGCAAATCCTTCTCGGCTTGTTGAACTTTGAGCTTGTTTTTGCCAAAAGAAAAGAGATTCCATTCCACCGACACCCCAAAAAAGTAGTAAGGCGTTTTGTTGTTTACCTTCCACTTAAAACCCTGCGAACCCAAATCCAAAAAAGTGCTTGCCTTAGGCATTTTATAGGCTTTGGTAAGCAAAATGGATTGTTGTGTGAGGCTATCCGCCATGTTTATTTTAGCCAATTCCTCGCGTTTGACAGTCGTATTTTCTGCATTTTGCGGAAAATCCTGCGTTTGAGGAATAAGGTTAATTTCAGTTTCTAAAGGTCTATTCAACAAAAAATTGAAATAGGCTTTAGCATTTTTAGCTACGTTCTTGGCTTTTTCAATCTCCGAAGTAAGGTTGATTACTTCGTTTTCAGCGCGTTGAATGGCTGTTTTGTTGCCCCCGCCATTTGCCAATAGCTTTTCTGTGATGCGTTTACTCTCGCGCACCAATGCCAACGATTGCTCGTAGATTTTGGTAGCTTCTTCTGCCTGCAAGTATTGGTAATAGGCTTTTTTTACTTCTTTTACCAATTCGCGCTTAAACAACTGTATTTCAATACTTTGCAAGGTAACTTGTTGTTTTTTGATGCGGTAATTGTATTGAATTTCTTTGTTGAACAAAGGCATAGCAGTACGTACCTTGATGTCATAAAAATTGTTGGGGTTCAACAAAATGCTTTGGTTCTCAAGCGTAGGAAAGGCATTGCTTTGTGTAATTTGGTTCAGGGCTTGATAGGCAGGATTAACCAAATCGCCCACAGGCAAGTCGACTGTTCTGCCTCCACCCGCCAAGAAATAATCGGCTTTGAGCGTAGATTGGGGCAAGTATAGCTTTTTCGCTTCTTGAACAGCTACAAGGTTTTTCTCTAGCACAAACTGTTGTTGTTTGATGCCTTCGTGGTTTTGGAGAGCTTCGCGTAGATAGTTCTCCAAAATGGGAGGAGTGTCTTGTGCGAAAACCTGCCCTTGCCTACCCAAAGCCCACAACAAGCAAAGTACGAACACAGACATTTGAATTTTGTTTTTCATGATTATTACAGGTTTAACAAAAAGATTTTAGTTATTAAAAATAACAGTGTTAAGTTCAAGGGTGAAAAATATAGGCAAACCGTATGAATGCCTATTTATTTGCCTTGCCTACAACTTTTGCAAAAAGCCCAAAAGTTGTTTGTGCGTGTTGGCTATCAATACAGGGCGTTCTACTTCTTCGTACATTTTGAGGCGGTCTTTGATAATCAACGAAGCCAGCCCATGCACAAAACACCATATCATAAACGCCACCGTCCTATATTCTAAGCCTTTGAAATAGCCATGTGCTATACAATTTTTTACTTCATTTTCCAAAATACTGTGTGATTTCAAGCCTTCTTCCCAAACTTCATCAGTCATATAAATTTTCATAGGATTGCTGGATATAAACATCAGTTCGTAGTATTCAGGGTTTTCTATCGCAAAACGTAGGTAAGCCTCACCCAATACATCTAACCGTTGCCAAGCATCTTGGATATTCGCTACAGCATTTTCGAAGGCGGTGTGTAACATTCGAAAACCCTCGATGTGCAAGACGTGCAGAAGCTCGTCCTTGTCCTTGAAGTACAAATAAATCATGGTAGGGCTATACTCTATAGCATCTGCTATATTGCGCAAACTCACACGCTCAAAACCGTTCTCACGGAACAGCTTCTTAGCCGTTTCTATGATAAGGTGGCGTTTCTCTTCCTTTTCGCGTTGTTTTCTATCAGTGATTCCCATACTCTTAAATATTACACTGCAAAAATACTTAACACTGTTAATATTTCCAAATTTTTCCCTCACTTTTTTTCAAATTTTTTTCAAAGTAGGCAAGAAACGCCTTAGCGGGCTATTTTTTCGCTATTTTCTGTAGCCATTTTTGGCGTTGGGCTTCTTTCATAAGCATCGCAAATAGTAGTTATATTTTCTTTCTTTGTTGCACAATACCATACGCAACTATGATATTCGGCACCCAACAAAGCCAAGCTATGACGCGGTAGGCTTCGTTGAAATGCGCTATGCCTCCATAAAGAGGCACTAAAATAGGCAACCACAAACGCAAAGTAACTGCTGCGAAAGTAGCGGCATAATTGTATATCATCATGGCTTCGTGGGTGCGAATGTCTTTGCGCCTGATAGCCGTGTACGCCCTGAAATTGGTATAAAGCCACACTACCGCTAAAGCACTAAAGCCCCATACAGACACCTTGCCTCCTGTGGCATATTGGGCGATATACAAACCCGATATACCGCTCAAAGCAACCGAAATGATGTACAGCTTGCCTACCTGCCGATGCAAGCGTATATTTTCTTTCCGAAATTTTGGTAAAAACTGCGTCCAGCCTATCAAAAGAGCAATGCCTCCTAAAATGATGTGTGTGTAAAAGGCTGTATTCCACAACACATCTACCAAAAGCGCAGGAGTTTTACTGCCAAGTAAGGCAAATTTGCGGTCTAATATGAAATACAAGGCAGGATAAAATGCTACTGACACACACAGTATCACAAAAAACGCCCAAGTAATTTTTTTCAATATCATACACGTTGGTTTGTTTTAGAAGTTATTTTTTCGCTATTTTCTGTAGCCATTTTTGGCGTTGTGCTTCTTTCATAAAGCGGACACCGCCTATTTTCGTAACCTTCACAGGCGAGAAACCACAAAATTCTAAAGTAGCATTTTTCAACGTCCCAAGGTCGCTATTGCGGTATTGCCACCAAATATACCACGTAGGCGCGTCAGAAGTTCGGATAATTTCGGCTTGCCTACCTTTCAAGAGCTTATCCCAAAAAGGGTCGTTTTTGTGGTATTTGAACGCAAAACTTGGCAGAAGGGTTCTATCCAAAAAGCCTTTCAGCAGGGCAGGCAAGCTACCCCACCACATAGGATAGACAATCACCCACTTTTCGCACCACAAAATATTCGCTTGTGCTTCTTGTAGGTCAGGTTCGAGTTCTTGCTCGACTTTGTAGCCTTGTTTGAGAATGGGGTCAAACGCCATATCGCTTAGGTGTTGGAAGCGCACTTCGTGTCCTTTTGCTATCGCATTTTGTAGGTAAGCTTCGGCTATTTGCCCATTGAAGCTGTCTTTGAGAGGGTGAGCAAGGAGGAGGTAGATTTTCATGGTTTTTGGAGGAAGTAAAAAAAACTTTTTCTGTTCTTTGAAAATGTTGTATCTTTGGCGCAATCATAACCCTACAAGTATGCAAGTTTCGGATTTTCAGACTATCACGTATGAGGCAGACAAGCAAATTGTGTTTGTCCGCGTCAATGAGCGAAGTGTTTCTGCTACTACTGGACTGGTAAAGGAAGCGCAATATACCATCTTAGAAGCATTGGAGCAATACAAGCCTATTTTCCTTCTTATCAATTTAGTAGAGTTGCACTTCCCTATTACACCAGAACTTCAGGAATGGTTGAACCAAGAAATACTGCCTCGTTTGTTTGGTTCAGGGGTTAAGAGGATAGCTTACATCATGCCCACCGAATTTATAGAAAAACTGTCTATTGAACAAGTGTATGATGAAGTGGCTACAGCCATCGAACAAACAGAGGCTACAACACAGGTAAATTATTTTGATAATGAAGCAGAAGGATTGCGTTGGTTTAATCAAAAAACTAATACGTTGTATAAGTTTGCTTAATTGTTTTATGTTATGAAATCAAATAATCCAATGAGCATTTTAGAAGGTTTTGAGTTGTATGAAGGCAATTCTGATAAAACGGTTTGGGAAGATTGCGAGCCTTTACCAAGCCATTTTGCGCCTATTACAGGTGATAAAACCATTTATCAAGTTCATTTGGCATATTCTTCTGCCCTTGAAAGGGAAGATGTGATAGATGTCGTTCATCAAACCATTTCAAGGGCTTTGTCTTTTGCCCAAGCCAACTTGCAAGAAGATACGTATGCCATTCGAATCAATTGGGTTCACGATTTTACAATGA
Organism: Bacteroidota bacterium; assembly: GCA_004292795.1. GTDB lineage: Bacteria > Bacteroidota > Bacteroidia > Cytophagales > Microscillaceae > RDXI01. Next base: position 11,843 of record RDXI01000181.1, read on the forward strand.
CCATTACCTATGGAAGTGAGGATTGGTACAAAGAATCGCCTCATGTAGTGAAATGTTGTTTTGAAGAAATAGGCAGGTTGGTTTGGAGTGGCTTAGAAAAGTGGTTAGAAGCAAAAGAAAGAGGAGAAGATATCGAACTTTCTCAAGAAGAAGAAGGTATTTATTATTTTGATATGATTCAAGCAGGTATAGCTCATGCCATCGAAAATCCTATCATCAACAAGGTTTTATTGGGTTTGCAGGAAATGAACATAGGCTTGTATTATTACGAAGAAGAAGATTATGAAAATGCAAAACGGATATTTTAACTGTGTATTTTGTGTAAAATTAAGAAGAAGCGTGTAACTTTGTGTTATGAAAGCAAATAATCCAATGAATATTTTAGAAGGTTTCAAATTGTATGAAGGCAATTCTGATAAAACGGTGTGGAAAGATTGTAAGCCTTCACCAAGCCATTTTTCGCCTATTACAGGTGATAAAACTTTTTATCAAGTTCATCTCGCATACTCTTCTGCCCTTGAAAGGGAAGAAGTGATAGATGTCGTTCATCAAACCATTTCAAGAGCCTTATCTTTCGCCCAAGAAAATGTGCAAGAAGATACGTATGCCATTCGCATCAGTTGGTTTGCTACTTATTCTACCATGACCATTACTTATGGAAGTGAGGATAAAGACTCGATTCATGTAGTAAAATGTTGTTTTGAAGAAATGGACAGTTCGATATGGGGAGGTATAGAAACTTTTTTGGAGGCTGAGGAAGGAGGAAAAGAAACTACCACAATTCGAGATGAAGCCTCTTTGTATGATTGTTATCTTGATATGATTCAGGCAGGTATAACCAATGCTATTGAAAATCCTATCATCAACAAGGTTTTATTACGTTTGCGGGAAATGAACATAGGTTTGTATTATTACAAAGAAGAGGATTATGAAAATGCAAAACGGATATTTTGATAAATCTCTATTTCTGTAAAAATAAGGGCAACCACAAGGGATTGCCCCTACATTTTGCTGTTTTAGAATTGTACTCTATACAATACATCAGGGAAAAATCCTATTTGATACGTTTGCCCGATGGTAATCAGGATTGCGACTCGCCATGTAGTTCGACTCATCTAAAACTTGCCTACCTGCGAACTTCGAAGCCTCTAAATCAACAGGCGTGAAATACTTGCCTCCAGAGTAGGTAAGGCGCGTATCGAAGGTAAGGGCGTTTTGTTTGCTCTTGCCTATTTTCCATTCCTTGCCTCCCAATACGTTGAAAATGTTTTTCGTATTGAAAGTTGTGTTTCGTTCTATGCCATCACTGCCTTTGTACTTGGAGTCAAAAATGGAAACAGTCGTAAGCACATAATAGCCTTTGCTGAATAGTTTTTCTATCGTCATTTCAACGCCTGTGTTCGAGCCTTTGCCCTTGTTCACAAGCCCAGCGCGTTCATTGAAAATAAAATCCGCGCCTTCGTTCAATACACTGTAGCCACTCGCAAAATTATCTACAGGCGCATTGAAAATACTTTGATGATAGGTTTCAAACTTCACGCGCCAATCGTCTGCAAATTTCCATTGATACCCCAATACGAAGTGATGCGCCCTTGTGAAGCCCAAATCGCGGTTGGTTTGGTCAATCGTGCCGTCTGCCCTTGTATTTTGATAGAGATAAACAGGCATAGGTTGCGTTTGACTATGCAAGCCATAGCCCAACGTAAAAGTATGTTTTTTCTTGCTGTAGCTCAAAGAAGCACGCGGTTCGAGGGCAGAACTATTATTGAACGTGAAAAACTGCCCATGCACGCCACCATTGAAGGTAAGGTTTTCATTGAAACGATATTGCAGTTGGGCGTAGGGCTGTATAAGGTTGGTTGTATTGTCAAATTGACGCGCTATTATCCAATCTGCCGTATAAGTGCGGTCATTCACAAGCGTATTCAGGTTGTTGTTTTCAATCAAGAAACCAATGCGCATATTTGCCCTCGCGTTTAGTTTGGTCGTAAAAGTCGTATTGCCACGCAAGCCTATAGTCAAGTTGTTTACATCAACAAAAAAGCGTCTTTCTTCAAAAATGTTGTTGTCGTTGGGGTAGCGATAGGCTTGGTAAAAACCCTTCTCGCGGGAGTAGGAAAGGACAGTACGCAGGTAAGAATTTTGTCCGAAATTTACGGTGTGTTTCAAGCCTACAATCGCCAAACGCGAGCCTGTATAAGCATCTTCGTTCTTGTTGGCGAAAAGGTCGGTAGTGTCAATTTCCGCGCCTATGAAGTCAATGTTACTGCCTGCAAACAAGCCAAACAAAGAAAACTTGCCTATTTTGGTATTGCCCAAATTCGCATTAAACGTAAAATCTTGGTATTGTGGAACGGCAGACGTGCCTACATTCAAGCCCAAAGATTGCCCAATGGCGGCGAA
>RDXI01000182.1 GCA_004292795.1 Bacteroidota bacterium
AACAAAAGCCTTTCTTGTAACTCTACCAATTTGTTTTTCATCTTCTTTTTGGCTTTGGTAATGATTTTCAGCCCTGCTGTGTGAAAGTCATTCCAAAGGGTTGTAAGGTAACCTTCAAGTTTTCAGGCAATACATTTGCATAAAAAATCAAGCTATGGGCAAGGAAAAACTGAAAGTGCTACCTTTGCCTTGCTCGCTACTCGCCCAGATAGTCCCGTTGTTTTTGGTTACAATCTCTTGGCACAGTTGCAAGCCTAAACCCGTTCCTTTTTCGCCATTCGTGCCGTAAGTAGTAAAAGTTTGGTTCTTTTGAAACAACTTGCCTACCATTTCTTCGGATATGCCTACGCCTGTATCTATGACACTTATTATCACTTGCGCCTCTTGCGGGTAGGCAAGTATGCGAATATGCCCCTCTGAAGGTGTGAATTTGATGGCATTGTTGAGAAGGTTTCGTAGCAACAAACGCACATGATTGACGTCAGCCCACGCCATTATATCAGCATCAACTTCAGTTGAAACTGTAATGTTCTTGGCTTTCGCTACTTCAGTGAATAATTGTACTTTTTCTTCAATAAGTTCAGAAATATGGATATGAGATGGATTTACGTTCATACCTTGCATTTGCGTAACAGACCATTGTAGCAAATTTTCTAAGGTATTCTGCATATTTTTCACGTTTTTGTGAAATTGTGGTACAAAATGTTGAAATTCGTCATAACTTACCATACCCAAATTCATAAGGTTGAGTGTACCCTCCAAAGAACCTATAGGGCTTCGCAAGTCGTGTCCTAATACAGCAAAAAGCTTGTCTTTCGTTTGGTTCGCAGTTTCCAATTCTTGCGCTTGTAGTGCCAAAAAATCTCGTTGTTGATTTATTTCTTCTTTTTGTTGTGCAATTTCTTCTTTTTGTTCAGTGATAAGTTCTCTCGCTTTTTTCTCTTTTTGTTGTGCAAGGAAAATAAAATACGCCAATATTGTTACGACCAAACAGGCAAATGATGCCAAATAAAGCAAATAAAGTTGAAACTTTCTTGCTTCTTTTTCTTTGATAATTTCTAGTTCTCTTGCTTTTCCTTCGGCTTGAAGCTGTTTTTCCTTTATTTTTAGGTTGTCTGCCTCGAGTTGTATTTTTTGAGAAAGCGCGTGTAGGCTGTCTTGTTTGTGTTTGTCTTTTTCCTGCCTTGCCTGCGCTAATAGTTGGTCTGCTTCAGCTTGTTTCTCTATAGTGAGGCGGGCATTAAGTTGTCTTTCTGCTTCTATTTGTTGTAGTTTTAGGTCTTTTTGTAGTGTTTCTTTTGTTTTTTCATCTAATTGTTTATTTTTGTTCAAAATTTCAATCTCTTTTTGCTTACGTTCAATCTCCACTTTTGCCTCAAGATTAGCGATTATTTTGGTGTTTTGCTCATTGAGTATAGAGTCTTGCATCTCTGTAAAATATTGGTGATATTCTAAGGCTTTTACATAATCTTCCTTTTTTTTGTGAAGCACAAAAAGGTTTCTATACGCATTTTTCATTTCTACAAGTCCTTTGATTTCTTTTGCAATGTCAAGGCTTTTTGTTGCATATTCTATCCCTTTATCATATTGTTTTAGTCCTAATTCTGCCCTTGCCAACCCAATCAATGAATAAGTCATACCCCATTTGTTTTTCAATCCTTCGTTAAGTTCTAACCCTTTTTTGTAATATTCTGATGCTTGTTTGTGCTTAAGAAGTTGGTTCTGAATATCGCCTATATTATTCAATGAAATAGCGCGACCTCTTATATCATTTATTTCTTCATATAAACTAAGGCTTTTTTGATATTGTGCCAATGCCTCTTGTAATTTTCCATGTTGCAAATAGAGATTGCCTATGTTGTTGAAGCACGAAGCCATACCTTTTTTATCGTTTAGTTTCTCTCGCATCTCTAAACTTTTGAAAAAATATTCTTGTGCAAAAGCCATATTTTTTTGGTTCAAATACACAATGCCAATATTGTTGTAAATGTAGGCAATGCTTCTTTTACTTTTAAGCTCCTCAAATATTTTCAAACCATTCAAATAATGCTCTATAGCAAGAGGATAATTGCCCAAATTTTTATATACATTGCCTATATTGGTTAGGCAAGTAGCCATATTATACTTACTCTGCAGTTTCTCTGAAATGCTCAAAGCCTGTTGATAATACTCCAATGCGGTGGCATAATACCCCTGCGAATCGTAAATAATCGCCATGTTATTGAACACACTGATAAGCTGTGTATTATCTTTCGCACTTTCGAGGAAAGACTTTGATTTTTTGTAATATTCTAAACTTTGAGGGTAGTTATTTTTGTCATAATAAGCTACACCCAAATAATACAAGCTGTAGCCCTTGCCTTTGTCATAGTCTATTTTTTCACTCCATTGGAGCGTTTTTTGTGCAAGCGTAACCACTGTATCCACTTTTTTATGATACAGTTCCATAACCTCAAATATTACATTGATTTTTGTAGTGTCGTGTTTGGCTTGATGATATACCTTCATCAAACTATCCAATACCTTTTTATCTTGCGCTTGGGCATCTATAAAAAGTACAGACAAAATAATCAAAAATAATATTTTTTTCATACGAATTATACAAGCTAATGTAAATAAAAATAAGGAAAATGTGCTTATTACAATCTTATTCCAGCCACCAACACATCATCGATTTGCTTCTCGCCTGCTCGTGCTATCCATTGTTTGAAGGTTTCGTGTAATCTTTGTTGTTGGGTAGGCAAGGGCAGTGTATAGATTTGCAAAAACAATTCTTTCAAACGCCCTACCGTAAATTTCTTGCCTTGCTCGCCTCCAAATTGGTCTTGGAAACCATCAGAAAATAAATAAAATATTGTAGGCGAGTCTATCATTATTTTGTGCTTCGTAAATATCCTTTCCTGCTCCCTTTGCTCGCCTCCTATGGGCATCTTGTCGCCTTTGATGACGTACAATTCGTTGTTTTGAATGTAAATGAGCGGATTTTTTGCACCTGCATACTGCACGTGTTTGTTTGCTTTGTCAATCGTTATCAACGCCAAATCCATACCATCGCGGTTGTCGGTTTCGGTTTGTTTCAGGGCTTTGCGAATATTTTTGTGCAATTTGTTCAGAATTAAATCTGGCTCTGTGAGCATATTGTTTTGCACAATTTCATTCAAAATTTCGGAAGCAACCATTGTCATAAAAGCACCCGGCACACCGTGTCCTGTGCAGTCGATGGTGGCAAAAATAAGTTTATTGTCTTTTTCTTCAAAATAATAAAAATCACCGCTTACCACATCACGCGGTTGAAAGAAAATGAAGTGTTCGGGCAAATGCTTTTGTATCGTTTCTTCTAAGGGCAAAATGGATTTCTGTATGCGTTGGGCGTATTGAATAGAGTCGGCAATATTTTGATTTTGGTTTTGTATAATCAAATTGCTTTCTTGAAGTGCGTTGTTTTGTTGCCACAGCTCTTCGTGTAGCTCCAAGAGGTTGTTTTTTTGCAACATAATTTCTTGCTTCTGTGTTTGCAATACTTGGTTTTGATTGATAATATCTTGCTCAAAACGTAAATTCTCTTGGTTCAAAACAGTAACAAATACAATCCCCAACACAACAGAAAAAACCAAATTCAAAGAAGCAAACATCTGTACTGCTAAAGGCGGTTGTTTCAATAAGAACGAAGGAAATTCAACATAAGAAGCAACAAATGCCCATAGCATCACATAGCCACTTCCCACCACCACACTTTTGGTGTCATCAAAGAAAAATGGTACAGCAAGCCCTATCACAGCAAACAGCATCAATATATTGTTGCCTTCGCCAAAACGCCACATGATAAAGGTCAATAAAATCGGATATATCAAAATAATCAACAGGTAAGCCAACTTGTATTTTTTCTTGTACGATAAAATATAACAAATGCCTCCCAAAATGGCAAAATTGACATTGAGGAGTGCGTCATCTACAGAAACAAAAATTAAAGCGACTATAATATAAGGAATTTGAACCACAATAGCCGTAAAATTCCAAATATTCAAAATGAATATTTTACGGTTATCGGTTTGGCGTTGTTCAGGTGTTATGCCACAATACAATATTTTGTTTAATAAGCTCATCTAATTTATGGTTGTTACGTGATTTTTATACCCATTACCAATACATCATCGATTTGTTTCTCGCCTGCCTGTTCGCGCCACTGTTCGAAGGCTTCGTTCAGCCGCTGCTGTTGGGTAGGCAAGGGCAATGTATGGATTTGCAAAAATAGTTCCTTCATTCGCGCAATGCTAAACTTTTTATTTTGCTCGCCTCCGAATTGGTCTTGAAAGCCATCAGAGAACAAATAAAACATAGTAGGCGAGTCTATCGCTATTTCGTGTTTCGTGAAAAGCCTTGCCTGCTCTTGTTGCTCGCCTCCTATGGGCATTTTATCTGCCTTCACAAGGTGCAATTCATTGTTTTGAATGTAAATGAGCGGATTTTTTGCCCCTGCATATTGTACTTTCTTATGTTCGCGGTCAATGGTTATCAATGCCAAATCCATACCATCGCGGTTTTCAGTTTCGGCTTGTTTCAGGGCTTGCCGCACGCCTTTGTGTAGTTCGTTCAAGAGCAAATCGGGACTTGTAATAAACTGATTATCAATCAAATTATGTAAAATATCATTGCCGAGCATGGTCATAAAAGCCCCTGACACGCCATGCCCCGTGCAGTCTATCGCGCCTGCTACGACCTTGCCTACCACTTCTTCCACAAAATAAAAATCTCCTGACACGACATCACGCGGTTTGAACAAAATGAAAAAATCGTGCAGATGTTGGCTCATGCGCTCTTGGGTAGGCAAGAAAGCCTCTTGTATCCTGCGGGCATAGTTGATATTGTCCATGATGCTGTTGTTGCGCTCCTCGACTGCCTCTTTTTGCTTGTTTAGCTCTATAGTGCGCTCTTCCACTTTCTCTTCCAAAAAAGCATTTTGTTCTTCTATGATGCGTTGATTTTCTTGCAATGCCTCGAATCGGCTTCGTTCCAATACACGACTTCGATAGCCCAAGCCCAAAGAAAACAATGCCAACTCTAACAAAACGCCTATTTGCACGAAAACTGTATCTACATCAAAAGGGAGAATATTATCCAAAACCAAGCCCATAATGGGTATGGCAATAGCCAAATAGCCCAAAATCATCCATATTACCAAACCTTTGTCGCGCTTCCACGACAAAGCCAATAAGCCTGTTCCAAGCACAAGGTCAAGCAAGACAACCCCATTAACAAAATGGCTTGCTATTTCATTTTCGGATAAAATAGCATACGTAATGAACATCACTACGAAAAAAATAGCGCGAAAAATAACCCAATAACTAAGCTGTTGGTTAAGTTTGGGCAAATAAATAGGAGCTTGTAAGAAGTAGCGAATGAACTGCAAATAAAAAATAGTAATCAACAGCGAAGTCGAACTCAACATATCTGTTCCGTCAGGAAAGTTGCGTGTGATGAAGTATTCGGGATAATCTTTTATAAAAAAGCTCGACAAACTCATCATATACAAGGCATAATACAAATACGCCTTATCGCGCACCATAAAGAAAAAAGAAAGGCTATAACACAACATCAACGCAATAGCCCCTTGAAAAAACAAGAATATAGAAACCTCTTCCCAATAGCCTTTTTCGTACAAATCAGGCGAGCCTAACCATACGGTTTTCAGGCTTTCTTGTTGTTTGTGCGTTACTGTCCTGGCTACCAATGTGAGTGTGTCTTGGTAGCCTATTGTAAGAGCCAACGTATTGTACTTGATGTGCGTAGCACGTTCATCAAACGCTACAAACTTGCCTGCTTTAGCTTTTTGGATTAGGCGTTTTTGTTGGTCATAGACATAAAACTCTATGTAAGGCGCGTTGCTTGGCTCGAAGGCAAAAGACACCTTGCGTTTGACTTGGTTCGTAATCGTAACTTTGTACCAACAAGTGCTATGACGTGCTTGCGCACCTTGCCTATCGCCGAAAATGGACATTTTCACATCCTCAAACGCAAGTTTGTTGGTCTTGTCCTCATAGAAATACGTGGCAGTGTTCAGATTGTAGCCAAACCCCACCGAGTCAATCACAAACAGCCTTTCCTGCGCGTAGGCAGGCAAGGCAAATAGGCAAGCAAGCAACAAGAAATGGGCTGTTTTCATGTTTTGTATAAGACGACAAAGTTACGCAATCTTTACAATACACCAATACATTTTTGTATGTGCTATGCTTTTGTTTGGACTCTTTATCACATAGTGCAAAAAAGCCCCTTTGCAATATGCTTTATTATTGCACAACTATTTTTTTCATTATATTGAATTGATGATTGGATATTTGCACAAAATAAATGCCACTTGCACAATTTTGTAGGTCTATATCAATTTTTTTGCCTGTTTGCGTAAAACGTATAGGCATAATCTGCCCCATTTGATTAAAAAGTTTGATACTTGTTTGTTGAGAGGTAGGCAAGTCTATGAAGGCTTCTCGTAGTGCGGGGTTGGGGTAAATATTGATTTTTTCAGCTTCTAACAAACGATTTACAGATACTATATTGGAGTACGTTATTTCGTTTTGCAACCCTACTTGCTTCAAACGATAATAGACCGTTCCTAAGAAAAATTCTGTATCCAAAAAATTATAGGCAAGTTTTTGAGGGCTTGCCTCCATAGTGGCAAATGTTCGCCAAGATACGCCATCGAGTGTTTTTTGGAGTTCAAAACGCAAAATAGGTGTATATGCCACAAATTCCCAATTCAACGAAACATTTTGCTCGGCTAAGGTTGCAGTAAAATACTTCACTTGCATAGGCATAATGGTATTGATGTTTCCAAAAATGCCCAATCCATTAGGCGTTGTGCCACTATTGGCACGCGAAGAACAGCCTGTGTCATTACAACCGCCCACCCCTGCATTGGTAAACGTGGTGATGTTATTGTTAGGAATTGCAATAGAGTAAATGACTGTGCCTTGACCGCCACCTCCACCGCCTCCATGTACAGCGGCGACAACATTCCCTCCGTTCCCACCATTAGCGGTTACGGTGAGGGGGCAAGTACCCACCACATTCCAAAAATCTACTTGAAAAACAATACTACCGCCTGCGCCACCTCCGCCTTGTCCATCATTTCCTCCGTTGTTGGCGGTGTTGCCATTGGCAGAAATCGTGATGCCACAAGTGCCTGTTGTGCGTATAGTACGCGCCTTGATAAGAATAATACCTCCTCCATTCGCCCCATTGGAGGCTTGCGAGTTATTTTCTTGTCCACCACCGCCACCGCCACCCATAAAAATACGCGAGCCACCTATATTGGCTAACAAAGAAATACC
>RDXI01000183.1 GCA_004292795.1 Bacteroidota bacterium
ATCGCCACAATCATGTCGACTTTGGCTTCTAATGCCACTTGCACGGCTTTGTCGCAATCTTGGTAAATAGGATTGGGGCGTATGCCTTCGAAAAGCGTAGGAGTAACACCCATTTTTTCTAATTGCGCCAACACGAGGTCGAGCAATCCATTTTTTTTGACAGAGCCTTGCCCTATCAACACAAGGGCGCGGTTGCCATATTTGACGGCTTCAGAGCCTAATTGTTTTACTACATCTTTGCCAAAAATGACTTTGGTTGGATTGTGAGCAGTGAAATTTACCATATAGAAAAATTATTTTTTAGTTGTATCGAGGCAAGTTTTAATAAAGGTAAAACTATCTGATTTTTTCATTAGTTTTTCGCCTATGGCGTTTATTTCAGGCAAGGAACGTGCCGCGCCATTGCCCGAAAACGGAAAGACCATATACACTACTTCGCTGTCCTGTCCGCCTGTGCGCGGGTTCGCATTGATGCCCAACTGTTGCGCCAAATAGATAGAGCCTTCGCCCAATTTTCCATAGCCACCCACATCTCCAAAAATAGCATAACAGCCTTTTTTGGTACGGCGGTTATAGACATAGCCAATATCGCCCTTTTGGGTGCTTGTGCTACGCATAACTTCTTGATTGAGGACGAAGTAAGGTATTTTTTCGGCATCTATGTAGCGGGCAGGGCTGTTGTCGGGGAATCCTCTGTAAACTGTGGCAGTCATAGAAATATAATAGCCAGGATAGGGGTCTCCGCTTTGTTGAATGAGCGGATTGCCGTTGCTTTGTCCGTTGTCTGTTACTAACGCCCACCAGTTGCCTTGCCTACCTGCGTATTCCAACTTGTCTAAGCCTTTGTCTTGTGGGTGATAGGCACGGGGCGAGCCATCAGCATCTATAGACATTTTGGTTTCAAAGAAGTAGAAAGATTTGCTTTCGCTCCATTCGTATAGCGTTACACCTGCCACTTTGTCGAAGGATTCGGGAGGGCAACCGTAGGTAGGCAAGGCTTTTGTCTTGAGGGGCGTATTTTCTATGACGCGGGGCAGATTTTGAGGTGCAGGCTGTAGCAAATCCGACAAATCGAGATTGTTTTCATCTTGCGCCCACGCCTCGCCTGCACACAGCAGTAGGCAAGTTAGGAGTATTTTTTTCATAGAGTGAGGGAGTGAATGAGTGAATGAGCGAGAGAGTGTAATTGTTTGTAGCCTAAAAATTTGGATATGTCAGAAATAAGCCCTATCTTTGAATATCCAATTAAACCATATCATATTCAATCCAATGGCTAAGAAACTGTCCGTAAAGAACACCAAAACCGAGATGCTTGACGCGTATGAGGCTCTTTTGAAAGAGTTTGCCTCTATCGAAGCGCAAGCAAAGACCGCCCAAAAAGAGCTGGACAAAGCCCAGCAAGAGCGTAACAAGCTCCAACAACAAATCGCCAACGCGCCTGTTGCCACAAGCCACAGCGCAACGCCACAAGTGCAAACAAAAGTGGTGTACGAAATGCCCAAATCGAATGATGTGTCGGGTATCATTGCTTACCTGAATAATGTGCAACAAGGTATCTCGCCTGCCCTCAGCGAAATTTCCGCGAAAATGTCTGTAGAAGCCGAAGCTCTTGGCGAACTGCAAACCACCATCAACGACAAGAAAGAGAACCTTTCCAAACTCTATGACCTCAAAGTAGAGAACGGAATCCTTGACAAACTCATTACCGAGTACGAGGAAAAACAAGCGCAATACGCAGAGGAGCAAAAGAAGCTACAAGAGGCTTACCAAACCGACCTGACCGAAAGGCAAAAAATGTGGCAGAAAGAACAAAAACTGCAACAAAAAGACGTTACCGAAAGGGTGGATACCGCAACCCTCGAATACCAACGCAACGTGAAAGAGTATGAGTATGACCTCAAACTCCAACGAAACACCGAAAAAGATGCTTATGGACAAAAGACCAAAGCATTGCAACAAATCATCATTGATTTGCGCGAGAAACAAGACGAAGCGTGGGCTTTGCAAGAAAAACAAGTGAAAGACCGCGAAGACGAATTCGAAAAATTCAAAAAAGAAGCAGAGGAAATACCCAGCAAGCTCGAAAAAGAAATCAAAAAAGCAGAATACGAAGGAAAGGCTGTCATTGAAAAAGATGCCAAAATCAAAGCGGAACTTTTGGCAAAAGAAGTGGAAAACGCCCACAAAGTATTTGAAATGAAAATTGGTGCATTGGATAACACAATCAAAGGACAAGAAGCTCGCCTACAAACGCTGAACAAGCAACTCGAAATGGCTTTGATGCAAGTACAAGACCTTGCTATAAAAGCTCTCGAAGGGGCAAGCAACCAAAAATCGTTTGACTCTATGCGCGAAATCGCCTTAGAACAAGCGAAAAACCAACCTAAGAAAGTGTAATGTTTCTCAAAACTCGCCTGCGTCTGTAGGCGAGTTTTTTTGATTTTCTGGCAATTTTCTGCGCTTGCTTATGATAAATCATAAGCCTACAACACCGCTTTTTATTACCAAAAAGCTATAGTTACAACGTGAGTTCGGAAATAAAAAGGTTGCATACAAGCCCCAGCGGGGCGACATCTTTGTAGCACAACGGTTTAAGTCTTCCAAAGCCCCAGCGGGGCGCTTTTTCTTCGGTTTAATGTAAAAAAAGCTATCTTTGCGCAAAAACTATCATTATGGGAATAGGCGAGATACTTTCTAAGATATTGGCGGGCGGTTTTGTGGGCTACATCACCAACGATATAGCTATCAAAATGCTCTTTGAAGAATACTTTAAAACACGCATAGGCGACAAAACCTATAGCTTGGGCGGATTGATTATCAAGAAACGCCTTGAATTTCAGGCGAGCATATCCGACCTTGTGGAGCGAAAAGTCATTCACGACAAAGCCATTGCAGACGAAATAAACAAGCCCCCATTTAGCGAAGCCTTAGAAACATTGCTTACGAGCTTGCTACAGCGTACCTTGCCTGAAAGTTTTGATGAAAAACAAACGTGGGGCGACATTCCTGCTGTGGAGGCGTTGGTAGCGCAGGCAAGGATTTCTCTCGAAACAAACTTTCAGCCCCTACAAAAACAAGTCTTGCCTGCCATACTCGCACAGTTGCGCCCAAGCGGACTGCTGACTGCCGAGCAAATGAAACCCGTTGCCGAAAAACTGCTAACGGCTCTCACTGACGTTTTGCAAAAAGACTTTCCTACAGATATTCTAACCAAAATTTTACAAAACTTAGCCCAAAAACCGCTTGGCGAGCTTGTGCCTCCTGCCTTGCAACGCGAACTTTTTAGCCTCATAGAACGCCTTACGCCCAATATTCCCCAATGGCTACAGCATCAACTCTCGACAGAAATAGATGAACTCTTGCAAAAAGGGTGGGAAATCTTGAAAGTGGAGGATTTTTTAGAAAATTTGGTAACGCACTTTGCCGAGCAACCGCTTGCCAACCTATTACAAGCCCAAGACCGCGAGAAATTTCTCGAAAATTTGGTAGGCAAGATACAAACTATCTTCCAAACTGATGTACGCGAAGACGTGGTCGAGGTGTTGCTGAAATACTTGTTTCAGGTATTGCAAGAAGACCAAACGCCCCTCTACAATCTCCTCTCGCCTGCTATGTACGAGGCATTGGTGAAGTTTTTGGCGGAAAAATTGCCTCCTTTGTTGAAGGGTTTGCAGGTGTGGATTGCAGACAAGAAAGGCGAACTCGATGCCACCATACAAACCGCCTTCCAAGACAATGCGGGAACGGTTGTGCAGTTGCTCGCCGCGCTCTTTGTGGGCAATGTAGGCAAGGCTGTAGGCGTTGATGAAAAAATAATCCAAAGAATTGATAGCTTAGATGTAAACGAGCTTGCGCAAGAACTTACGGAACGTTTGGAGGCTTTTTTGAAAAGCAATACTGTAGGCGAGCTATTGAAGAAAATCCCACAAGCCAAGATTATCGAGTCGCTTAGTCCGTTGATAAGCGAAAACCTACAACGCGCTATCCCGAATTTGAAGTTAGACAACTTCGCACAATGGCTCGAAAGACCTATCAACCAATTCTTTCCGCCCAAAGAAATTAGCCAAATGCTCCTATCGCGCTTGCGGGGCGTGTTGATGAAGCGCGTACAAACGGATTTTCTTTATACTGAAAAATTGTCCGACTTCTTGCAAAAGCAGTTCCGCGAAGGTTTGGAGAAATTATTGCAAAATCCGCTTGCTACTGAAGGTGGAAACCGCCTGTTAGGAATGGATTTGGCAGAAGTGGTAGGCAAGTTGCAAGATTTTGCGTTGCATTATCTCGAAACCAAAAAAGAAAATTTTGCCGAAAAGTTGAGTCTTGTGCTGCACGAATATTTGCAGAAAATAGGCGCGTTACAACTCTCCGAAGCCCAACAACAGCGCGTAGGCGAGCGACTTGTCGAGGTCTTGCTGAACTTCCTACAACGCGAATACGACAAACTGAAAAACGAACCTATCCGCGCTTCGCTCCGCACATGGCTTGGCGAAAAGGGCTGGGAGCAAGCATTGGCGACTCGCCTGAAAAACTACCTCATTGCCAACTTGCCTGACCTGACCAAAGGGCGCGTGAAGGCTTTGGTGGCTTCGAGCCTCTCGAAACAAGATGACAACAAACTGCGCGATATGGTCTATAAGGCTATGGGCGAAGAACTCGCGCCTTTGAATTGGTTTGGTGCGGGTTTGGGCATTATCACAGGGGCATTGCTGATAGCGATGCCTACCATTACCAATTTTTGGTTGATGCTCGCAGTGGTTGCGGTGGCGTATGGCATCACAGGTTGGGGTACGAATTGGGTAGCGGTCAAGATGCTTTTTCAGCCTCACAATGCTATCAAAATTCCTTTCCTGCGTAGAAACTTGCCTTTCACACCGGGCGTAATTGCCAAAAATAAATTTCGTTTTGCGAACAGTATGGGGCGTTTTATTGGCGATAGATTGCTCGATAAAGAACTTTTGCGCCAAAATTTTTCGGAAAATAGAGAGAATTTGCAAGAGGCGGTAACGGAGCTTATCCAAAAAAACGACTACAGCATCTTAGGCGACACGCTCCAAAAGAACCAAAACACTTGGGCGCAAAGCATCTCGACACTCATTCTAAGCAATTTGCAAGAAAACGCGCCCAAAATAGGCAAGCTCCTTGCCGAGTTGATTTGCCAAACCACGCCTACGCAACTTGTGAGCAAGGAAATTCCAAAGTGGAAAACACAGCTTGAGGACTTTTTCGGGCAAGATACTTTCCTGCATTGGCTTACGGATAATTTGCTACAGCAATTAGACAAACAAATTGCGCAAAAAGAAACCTTAGCCGACTTGCTCCCCGCGAAATGGGTGGACGACTTGCCTGCTTTTGTGCTGACTATCCTGCACCGAATAGTAAACGACTTGCCTACTTACCTACAAAAAACGGACTGGCTTCGTGTGTTCGCCTTGCCTAAACTTGTGCCACAAGTAGAAGAATGGCTACAGCGCAACCTCGACGAGATATTGACCAACGACCAAGAGGACAACCTGAAAGAAAAAGTGTATGAGTTTTTGAAAAAGCAACTCCAAAGCGACAATGTGAAGGGGCAAATTTTCAAATTCTTAGATGAACGCCTGAAATCCGAATTTTCGGCAAACCGAAACATCAATCAAGTGATGGGCGGGCGCATCATGGACTTGATACAAAACAACCTCAACGAATGGCTTACGCAAGGCGTGGACAGTGTGCTGGATTGGCTTAAAGAAAACCGCGACCAAGTGGTTGATGACATTTACAACAATGTAGCCGAGCAGTACGCGGGGACGTGGCTCGTGAAACCAAGCATCATCAAAACCTCGCAAGCCTTGATAGATGATGGGATTCCTTCGTTCTTTGAGCGCGAATTGCATAGCTTGAAATTGGCAGTCGAGGAACAAATGCACAAATTGGGCAGTACGCCTTTCAATTTATTGACTACCCAACTTCTGCACGCCGAAAACCTGCAAGAGCGCGTGCAAGCGATGTCCGAAAATACGGCACTTTTCCGCAAAGTACAGCAGTTAGCCAATTTGTTATTGGAGGAAAGATTGTTCAAAATTCCTTTGGGGCAACTTTTGCCTGTAGAACCTGCCGTTATTTTGGCGCACTTCGAAACCCTGCTTTTGCCCGAAACGGTCTTGCTTACTGAACACCTTTTGCAACGTTTGGAGGCAAGAGAAGAGCTAGAGCAATGGCTACAAAGCATCGCGCCTGTGGCAAGCGAATTGTTGAAAAAGATATTTTTGTCTGTGAAGCCCCAAATGATTTCGAAGGCATTGCAAGAAGATAATACCTTCATTTTTAATCTGTTGAAAGAAACACTTACGCAAACGCCTTTGTTCTTGCATCTTTCTACAATTTTGGAAAAGCACATTTTCCCGCGCCCTCTCGAAGATTGGTTTGAAGAAGAAATTTTGTCAGAAAATATCAGCAAGATGTTGGTCGAGTTGTTGGGCAATCCAAACCTGCAAATGTTGCTCAAATTCCAATTAGGCGCGATGCTTGAGAAAATGTTGGGTGGCGCGTCAGGGCAGGTAAGTTCAGAAACTAAAGCCTTTTTGCTCGAAAAATTGGGTGATGCCTTGTTTGATGCCTTAGAGCAAAACATTGATGTTTTGTTGCAAAGCATTGATTTTAAGGATATTGTGGTGCGCGAGATAGACAAAATGCACCCAAGCGAACTCGAAGGCTTGTTTTACGGCTTCGCGGGTCCGTACTTCCGTTTTATCATTGGCTACGGTTTTATCTTTGGGATTATCTTCGGCTTTTTGGTGGACTTTGGCGTATTTGGTTTGCTTGCGTGGTTGTCAAAAATTTTGGGATTGATATAAAAAGTGTATTTTTGCAAAAAAAAACGTAAGTAATATGAAAAAAGTATTTTATTTGTGTGCGTTGTCGTTTTTGGCTTGCCTACAAGCGCAGGCGCAAGTCGACAAAGAAATTGGTCAGAAAGAAATTGTTTATCCTGCTCCTATTAGGGAGCCTGAAAAACCTAAAAACGAAGCCCCCAATCAAATCTACACTGTAGTACAAGAACCCCCATCTTTTCCCGGTGGGCAGGAAGCGATGGCAAAATTTCTTCGACAAAATTTCCAATATCCTAAAAAAGCTAAAAAATTGGGTATAACAGGAAAAGTTTATGTGAGGTTTGTGGTAAACAAAACAGGAGAAATAACAGATGTAACTACCCTCAAAGGGATAGAAAACTGCCCTGAATGTAACGAAGAGGCTATCCGCCTTGTAAAAATGATGCCTAAGTGGGAGCCTGCAAAACAAAATGGAAATGTTGTGAGTACGTATTACAACTTGCCTTTTACATTCGCACTTTAAATAGTTCTTTCGCTTGCATTGCTCTAAATTGCCTATAAACACAATTTCAGAGCAACTACTTTATTTACAGTGAAGCAAGTGAAAGACGAATCCTATAAAAATTAGCCTATGCGAGTATCATATTGCTCGCACAAGCACTCTATTCTGCATCTTGCCTACCGTAGGCAAGATGTTTTTGTTTGCAAATGACTAACTATAAAGCAATTACTATTTTTTTTAACAACCATTTGGAGTTTACAGAAAAAAAACAGTAACTTTGCGGGACAGTTAGCAGGGAACAGTTAGCAGTCATCAGTTAGCAATTTAATAACTGGTAACTGTTCCCTGATAACTGATAACTGTTCCCTGATAACTGAAATATGAATACCTACACAGAAGACCAAATCCGCACCCTCGATTGGCGCGAGCATATCCGCAAACGCCCCGGTATGTACATAGGCAAGCTGGGCAACGGCACAGCCCCCGATGATGGCATTTATGTATTGACCAAAGAAATCGTAGATAACTCGATAGACGAACACATGATGGGCTTCGGTAAGCGCATCGACATTACCATTACGGACAGTAGAGTGGTGATACGCGACTTTGGGCGTGGTATTCCGTTGGGCAAAGTCATTGATTGCGTGTCGAAAATCAACACGGGAGGCAAGTATGACTCGGAGGCTTTCCAAAAGTCTGTAGGGCTAAATGGCGTGGGCGCAAAGGCGGTAAATGCCCTTTCTGCCTATTTCAAGGTGCAATCGTTCCGTGATGGCGAAACCAAAGAAGCGACTTTTCGAGCAGGCGAGTTGGTGGAAGACGTGCCTGTGCAGATAACCAAAGAACCTAACGGAACGCTCCTTACCTTCGAGCCAGACAATGATGTGTTTGAAGGGTTTAGGTTTCAGCCCGAATTTTTGGAGGATTTGATTTGGAATTATGCCTATTTGAATGCAGGGCTTACGCTCAAATTCAATGGTGCCACATATCATTCAAAAAATGGCTTGCTCGACTTGCTCAAGAACAAAACCAACGAAGAAGACAACCGCTACAAAATCGTACATTTCAAAAGTACCGATTTGGAAATTGCGTTCACGCACAACAACCAATATGGCGAAGAATATTATTCTTTTGTGAATGGGCAAAACACCACGCAAGGCGGGACTCACCTCGCCGCGTTCCGCGAGTCCATCGTGAAAGTAGTACGCGATTTTTACAAAAAAGAATACGACCCTGCCGACATTCGCGCCTCTATCGTGGCGGCGGTGGCTATCCGCATACAAGAACCTGTGTTCGAGTCGCAAACCAAAACCAAACTCGGCTCACAACACATCTCGCCTAATGGAGCTACTATTAGAAGTTTTGTGAATGACTTTTTGCGCACCGAATTAGACAACTATCTGCACAAAAACAAAGAAACGGCTGACGCTTTGGAGGCAAGAATCAAGCAATCGGAGAAAGAACGTAAGGAAATTTCGGGTATCCGCAAGCTCGCCAACGAAAAAGCCAAAAAAGCCAACCTACACAACCGCAAATTGCGCGATTGTCGAGTGCATTTGACAGATGTGAAAAAAGATGAACGCCACAACACGACCATTTTCATCACAGAGGGCGACTCGGCAAGCGGTTCTTTGACAAAAGCGCGTGATGTGCAGACGCAAGCGGTGTTCAGTTTGCGCGGAAAGCCGTTGAATTGCTACGGTTTGACCAAAAAAATCGTGTATCAAAACGAAGAATTTAACCTCTTGCAACACGCCTTGAATATTGAGGAAGGCATCGAGAATTTGCGCTATAGCCGTGTGGTCGTGGCTACTGATGCTGACGTGGACGGTATGCACATTCGTTTGTTGTTGCTTACTTTC
Organism: Bacteroidota bacterium; assembly: GCA_004292795.1. Taxonomy (GTDB): domain Bacteria; phylum Bacteroidota; class Bacteroidia; order Cytophagales; family Microscillaceae; genus RDXI01. Next base: position 9,174 of record RDXI01000183.1, read on the forward strand.
TTTTTGCAGTTTTTCCCCGATTTGGTGAAACAGGGGCATATTTACATCTTAGAAACGCCTCTTTTCCGAGTGCGCAACAAGAAAGATACGATGTATTGCTACACCGAAAAAGAGAAACAACAAGCCTTGAAAAAATTAGGTGCTACCGCAGAAATCACACGCTTCAAAGGCTTAGGTGAAATCTCGCCTGATGAGTTCGGAAGGTTTATAGGCAAGGACATTCGCCTTATTCCTATCGTGTTGAAAAAAGATGGAGGCATCAAAGAAGTATTGGAGTATTACATGGGCAAAAACACGCCTGAACGCCAACTGCACATTATTGACAACCTTCGTATAGAACTCGACGAAGCTCCCGAAGAAGCCGAAAGTTTGGCAGTTTTAGCACAATAATACTAAAAATTTACAATGCACATTTGACCTTGTCGTAATTATGACGTGAGTTCGGAATTAAAATAGCGTTTTTAGCCTGTAAAAGCCTTTTACGAAGCGTTCAACCCTTAGGGTGGAGGGCATACGTTTGATTTACACAAATTTGTGATAATGCCCTCCACCCT